>JARFRB010000140.1 GCA_029287455.1 Pelagibius litoralis
GATCGGAAGCAGCCGTTCAAGCCTGAGATTTCTGACTGAAAGACTCGGTTGGCGGCAGCGGTGAAGGTTTTCCGATGGGGGCCGCGTCGTGACGGTTGTCTCTGGGTGCGTGCGGCCCGCGTTGGAAAACCTCTCAAGGAGGAAGCCGCGGGGGTCTGGCGGGAGGCTATGGGGAAAGCGTGAGGGGGTCGTTGGCGAGGGTGTGCCGGCGCAGGATGCTCGGGCGCTGACGAGGTTGCCGGCGGCGGCTGAGGGCCATTGGCCGTTCGCGCATAGTCTGGCGCGGGGAGAGGTCGACGGTGTTTCGGGGTATGAGATCAGCGGGCGCACAAGGTCTCTGGGTCCGAGGTCGCAGCACGCTTCGGATTGGGATCGGCGCGGAGGATGGCCCTGTCATCATGCGGCGGCCTTTCGGGGCGGGGCGCGCGCAGAGGGTCGTTCCCCACGCCTGAAGGTCTCGACGATGCGCATAGGCCCGCCGCAATCCGGGCATGGCTCTCGGAGGGTGAGCGGCGTGCACGGATCGAGCTCGGGTGCTTTGGTCTTTCCAGGCGGCGCGGCGCCGAGCAGGCTGCGGATGCGGTCGATGTTGGGCTTTCGGCCCGCGCCGGAAAGCAGGCCGTAGTGACGGATGCGGTGGAAGCCATCCGGTAGGACATGCACCAGGAAGCGCCGGATGAACTCGCCGGTCGCCAGGCGCATGACCTTCATCCGGTTGCCGCGCTTGATCCGGTAATCCTTCCAGCGGAAGGCGACGGTGTCGGCGTCGGCGCTGACGAGGCGGGCGTTCGAGATCGCGACCCGGTGGGTGTAGCGGCCAAGATAGGCCAGCACGGCTTCGGGCCCGCCGAAGGGCGGCTTCGCGTAGACCACCCACTCGACGCGGCGCAACGGCGCGAGCCAGGGGGCGAAAGCGTCGGCGGACGTAAGACCTTCAAGCTCGCCGAAGAAGGCGAGCCGGCCTGCGCGTTGCAGCCGCGCCAGCCCATCCAGGAAAAGCCGCCGGAACAGGCGGGACAGGACCCGGACGGGCAGGAAGAACCCTGGGCGGCAGGACACCCAACGGGCGCCGTCCGGCGACAGCCCGCCGCCCGGCACGATCATGTGGACATGGGGATGGTGCGTCATCGCCGAGCCCCATGTGTGCAGGACGCTGGTCATGCCGACGCGCGCGCCGAGGCGCCTGGGGTCGGCGGCGATCGTCATGACGGTCTCGGCGGAGGCGCGGAACAGCAGCCCGTAGACCTCACGCTTGTTCCAGTAGGCGATGCGGGCGATCTCGGCCGGCAGGGTGAAGACCACGTGGAAATACTCCACCGGCAGGAGGTCCTCGGCCCGCGCCGCCATCCAGTCCCGCGCCGCCGGACCCTGACATTTGGGGCAATGCCGGTTCTTGCAGGAATTGTAGGCGACATGCTCATGGCCACAGTTGGCGCAGGCCGCCACATGCCCGCCGAGCGCTTCCGTTCGGCAGGCCTCGATCGCCGCCATCGCCTTCAGCTGGCCGAGGCCGACATGGCCCGCATTGTCCCGTCTCCATGCGGGACCGTGGGCGCGGAAGATGTCGGCGACCTCCAGCGTGGACCGGGACGTCGCCCCGGCCCGTCTATGCCGGCGCCGGTCCCGACCGCGCGGCCTGGTCCTGAAGGCGCTTCAGGGTCTCGTAGGGGCTGACGGTGTCCCGGATCGTCCGTGTCGCCACATGCGCATACCGGGCCGTCGTCGTCAGCTTGGCGTGGCCGAGCAGCACCTGGATGACGCGAACATCCGTGTTGGCCTCCAGAAGGTGGGTCGCGAAGCTGTGGCGCAGCGTATGCAGCGTGGCGGGCCGGTTGACGCCCGCGACCGACTTCGCTGCGTTGAAGGCCCGGTTCAGCTGGCGCGACGAGAGCGGGTTGATCGCAGGTTGACCTGGAAACAGCCAGCCCGCAGGCCGCGCCTCGCGCCAATAGGCGCGCAAGAGGTCCAGCAGGCCGGGCGACAGCATCACCTTGCGGTCCTTACCACCCTTGCCCTGATCGACATGGATCAGCATCCGGTCGCTGTCGATATCGCTGACCTTGAGGGTGCAGACCTCCGAGGCGCGGAGCCCGCCCCCGTAGCTGATGCTGAGCGCGGCGCGGTACTTCAGCCCCGGCCCCGGCGCCGCCGCCAGCAGGGCGGCGACCTCCTCTATGCTGAGCACCACCGGCAGCTTCCGCGGCTCGCGCCGGAACTGCATGTGGCGCTTCATGTCCTCGCGGTCGCAGGTCGTGGCGAAGAAGAACCGCAGGGCGACGATGCGCACGTTGAACGTCGTGGGCGTGACGCCCGTGTCGGCCATGTGAAGCTGATAGGCGCGAAGATCCTCTGGCGTCGCGGTATCGGGCGATCGGCCCAGAAATCCGGCGAAATCCTTGATCGCCCGCACATGAGCCTTCTGGGCCTTCTCGCCCAGCCCTCGAACGCGCATGTCCTCGATCATCCGCGCGCGCAGCGGTGTCATCTTCTCCATGGGAGCCTCCGGTCTGACGATTGAGAAGACCCAAATCGTCAGGCCACGAAGACCAATCGCAAAAGCGAGGCTTTCAGGTCAGTCCTAGACGCTCGCACCAGGCGCCCTGCCGCGAGAGCGGCTTAGTCCTCGAGCCCGAAGGTGACCGATAGGCGTCGTGCGGAAACCGCCAATCAGGTCGAGAAAGGGACATTTGCCGCGCCGGAATCAAATGACGGCTTTCAAGGTTCCCTGTACTCGAGTTGGCCCAGCGCTCTCTTTGCCGCACGCCGATTTCGGACCCAACGTCAGACAATCGATGGCACAGCATTTGAAACCGCTGCCAGAGCGATCAGCACTCCACCCGCACATACGATGTCACCAGCCTCACGCACGCTTGCCCAGGGTGGCCCACCGTAGAAGGGATGTGGCTGACCACGCCGCGGATCGACC
>JARFRB010000063.1 GCA_029287455.1 Pelagibius litoralis
TGTTCGTCTCGTGGGCTCGGAGATGTGTATAAGAGACAGGTGTCGTACATGCCGGCCGCGTCGAGTTCCAGCAGGGTCATCGAATAGGGCGCGGCAAAGGCCCGCATGGCTGCTTCGCAGCGCGCCTGCTGGTTCTTGTCCTCCAGTATGTGGGTGGCGGCGAAGGGCAGGAACTCCAGGGTCTTGCCGCCGGAATGGATGTCCAGCGCCGTGTCGGCCAGGGGCAGCAGCACGCGCTGGAAGTAGTCGGCGATCTTCTCCGTGACGCCGCCGTCCGGGCGACCCGGGAAGCCACGGTTGAGGTTCCCGCCGTCGATCGGTGAGGTGCGGCGGCCCGCCAGAAAGGCCGGATAGTTCATGGCGGGGACGATGATCACGCGGCCCTGGATGTCCTCCGCCCGCAAGGTTCTGGCGAGATCGAAAAGCGCGATCGGCCCTTCGTACTCGTCCCCGTGATTGGCCCCGGTCAACAAGGCGCTCGGCCCATCACCGTTCTTCACCACGGCGACGGGGATCATGATGCTGCCCCAAGCGGAGTCGTCGCGGCTGTGAGGGAGCTTAAGGTGCCCGTGCTGGACGCCGCCGGCTTCGAAGTCCACGCTGACGGATATGGGGCTCGCCTGTAAGCCTTGCGCGTTGCCGGGCATGGGGCCGCTAGTCCTTCACGAAAAGCTGGCGGGGTGTCGTGCAGAGGCACTCATAGCCGTCCTCGGTGATGCGAAAAGGCTCGGTGATCTCGATGCCGCCGTCGTCCAGCCAGAGGCCGGGCATGAAGTGGAAGCACATGTTGGGCTTGAGCTCGCTTAGGTCGCCAGCCCGGAAGGACATGGTCCGCTCGCCCCAATCAGGTGGATAGGACAGGCCGATTGAATAGCCGGTGCGGCTGTCCTTCTCGAACCCGAATTTCCGCAGGGTCTCGTAGAAGGCAATCGCGATGTCCGCGCAGGTGTTGCCTGGCTTCGCCTGGGCCAGGCCAGCGTTGATGGCCTCCAGGACCGCCTTCTCGGCGTCGAGGAACTTTTGATCGGGCTTGCCGAGGAACAGGGTGCGCGACTGTGGGCAGTGATAGCGCCGATGGCAGCCGGCGATCTCGAAGAAGGTCCCCTCGCCGCGCTTCAGGGGCCGGTCGTCCCAGGTGAGGTGCGCCGCCGTCGCGTCCAGGCCCGAGGGGGTCATGGGCACAATTGCCGGGTAGTCCCCCCAGTGGCCTTCCGCACCCATGATGGCGGTGTGGTAAATTTCCGCGACCAGCTCGTTCTTGGGCAGCCCGGGCTCGGCGACCTCCAGGATGCGGGCATGCATGGCCTCGACGATCCGCGCGGCCCGGCGGATGTATTCCAGCTCTTGAGTGCTCTTGACCGCCCGGCGCCAGTTCACAAGGGCCGTGGCATCCTTGAAGCGCCCGTTCGGAAGCTCGGCTGTAAGAACCGCGTAGGCTTGTGCCGTGAAGTAATAGTTTTCCATCTCCACGCCGATAACCGCGTTCGCCCAGCCCCGCGTCTCGAGCAGGCGGGCCAGATCCTCCATGGGATGGAATTCCGTCGACATCACGAAGTGGTCCGCATAGGGCACCACGGCGTCTTCAGCCATGTAGACTGTGCGCCGCGCGCCTGGCGAATCCATGCCCCGGCCCCACCAGATGGGCTCGCCCTCCGGGCCGATTAGCACTGCTTGATGGGTGTAGAACGACCAGCCGTCGTAGCCCGTCAACCAGGCCTGGTTGGAAGGATCGGAGACGATCAGGACGTCCAGCTCCGCCTCGGCCATGGCGGCGCGGGTCGCGTCCAAGCGCTGGGCGTATTCCGCGCGGGTAAAGTTGAGATGGGCGTCGGACATGCGGCCTCCGATATCAAAGTCTGAGAAACTGCCCTTTCTAGTGGAATCCGAGAAGCCCCCGCCATGGCAAGCAAAAAAGAGCCCCGCCCAAAAGCCTTGGTGAATTTCTGGCCCAGCGGGTTTGGGTGGCCACGCGAATCTCGAAGGACGCTGCACGCCGAGCGGGTTTGGTATAGCTTTGGATCATTTGCCATGAACATTGGTTTTCTTCCGGTTTTGCGGTAGCCTGAACGGGATCCGCGCAGGCTCTGCCTGGAGTGGTTCCTGGGGGAAGTAACGGGGAAGATCCAAATGGAAGAGCAGTTAGCCGAAATGGCCGCCAGGCTCGCTGAGCTGGAGGCCAAAGCGAACGTCACGGGTACGATGTTCTCGGAAGCGTACTACTACTTGACCATTCCGCTGATGGTCATCATTCATGCGGGCTTCTTGGCCTACGAAATGGGCGCGTCGCGCCAGAAGAACGTGCTGGCGTCCGGGATTAAGAACATCCTGGCCTTCGCCTTCATGGTTCCGACTTTCTATTTCTTCGGCTGGTGGATTTACTGGGCTTTCCCCAACGGTATCGACCTGAGCGCGGGACCCATCGAAATCAGTGGCTTGGCTTACGCCAACGAAATCGCCTTGCCCTGGGTGGAGTACATGGGGCCAAACCTCGCCGATAATGCCTCGGGCGTTTTCTGGGGCGCCTTTACACTCTTCGCGGCGACCACGGCCTCGATTTTCTCGGGTGCGGTGATCGAGCGCATTCAGGTGGTCGGCTTCATCATCCTTGCCATCGTGCTTGGATCGGCTGCTTGGGTCATCGGCGCCGCCTGGGGCTGGCACGCGGATGGTTGGCTGGTTCAGAACTTTGGCTATCACGACTTCGGCGCGGCCGGTGTCGTGCACACCATCGCCGGCTTCTTCGCCTTGGGCGTCTTGATCAACCTCGGGCCCCGTATTGGCAAGTTCAACCCGGACGGCACGGCCAATAATATCGCCGCCCACAACCTGCCCTTCACCTTGACCGGCCTGATGCTGATCATCGTCGGCTTCTGGGGCTTCCTCATGGCCTGCATGATCGTGCCGGGCGAGGCTTGGTCCTGGTTCACGGACAAGGGGGCCACCATCTATGGAACCCCGATGACGCTGTCGTCCCTGGCCTTCAATATCCTGATGGGCTTCGCCGGCGGGATTATCGGTGCCTGGATGGTGACGCGCGATCCCTTCTGGATGATGTCCGGCGCTTTGGCGGGGATCATCGCCTGTGCCGCCGGTCTCGATCTCTGGTGGCCGCCGCTCGCCTTCGCGCTCGGCTTCTCCGGCGGTGCCATCTTGAAGCCGGCCGCGGGCCTCCTGGAGCGTTTCGGGATCGACGACGCCGTTGGTGCCGTGACCGTTCACGGGACCGTGGGCGTCTGGGGCGTTCTGGCCGTGGGCATCTTCGCCTCGGGCTATCCGGCGCTCCAGGGCGATCCCGGTGTTGCCACCACGTCCTTCATCGGTCAGCTGATTGGTGCCGTGGTCATGGTGCTCCTGGGCTTGGTTCCGGGCTATCTGATCTCGCTTGTCCTCAAGGGCGCGGGCCTATTGCGCGTGAGCCCGGAGGCGGAGATCGCGGGTCTGGACGTGACCAAGGTTCCGGTCGCGGCCTATCCGGAAGGCATCAATGTTTCGGGTTCCCCGGCTGAATAAGCGCCAGGGCAGCAATTAGGAGGACCTTGCAATGGGTTCAGCATTCGATTCTTGGAACGAAGTCACCGGCCCCATCTACATGGGCGCCAACTCCTCCTGGGAGTTCATCTGGTTCATCGTCGCCGTGGTGCTCTGCATCCTGCCGCTGATCGTCGGCAGCCGGCACGAGCTGGATGCCTATAAGAAGATGGCCCAAAAGAACGGCGAATAGCGCATCGATTCTAGGTAGGGAAGGGCCGCTGGCGTTTAGCTGGCGGCCCTTTCGTTATTCGCTCCGTCGAGCGTCGCGCGGTCGCGGTTCGCCTGGGCGTTCTGCCGCCGGTCCACGAACTGCCGGTACCAGAAATCCGCTGCCGTCAGGAAGTATCCGCGCCCGTCCGGGTGGAAGGGCCGGGCAACCAGCGGTGTTTGGGAGTAGGCCGTTTCCCCGCGCGGGTCGCCGATAGCCTGATAACCAACCTTCATCCCAAGGTAAGGGGCCATTGCGACGCCTGAGCCGGAGTATCCCATCGCGAAGTGGATGCCTTCGCGCGCGCCCACCTGGGGCATGTGGGTAAAGCTGTAGCCGGTGTTGCCTGTCCAGGCATGGGTGAGCCGGACTTGGGCCAGGCTCGGCCAAATCTCCGCCATGGTGGCGCGCAAGCGCCAGGCCGCCTTCTCCAAAGGGATTGGCATCATTGCCGCGCGCCCGCCGAAGAGGAAGCGGCTGCCGTCCGGGCTGATCCGGACATAGGAATGGCGCGCCCGGGTCTCGACCATCATGCGGCCGCCGGGGGCCAGCGCCCGGATCGTCTCGCCCGGTAAGGGCTCCGTCGCGATAATGTAGCTGGGCAAGGGAAAGACGCGCCGCCGGAACCAGCCGAAGCGGCCGCGTGTATAGCCGTTTGTCGCCAGGATCACCTTGCCGGCCTCGAAGTCCCCCCTGGCCGTTTCGGCGGTGAAGGTGCTGGCCTTGGGCGCTATGCTCTCAACCGGGCAGTCGGCGACCAACGAAACGCCGCTGTCGAGCGCTCGCTTCAATAGTCCTTGGTGGAACTTCCAGGGCTGCACGGCCCCGTGTGCGGGAAAGCGGATCGCGCCGAAGTACTTGTCGGTGGCGATTTCCTTGGTCAGATCGCCGCGACTGACAATTTCCATTTTCGAGCGGGAGAGGGGCGAGAGTTGTGCAACCTGGCATTTCTGATCCTCGAAATGGCTTTGCGTCCAGGCAAGCTGAATTCGGCCGGTTTGCTGGAAATCGCAATCGATACCTTCCCGCTCGATCAGGCCACGCGTGAAATCGTAGGCGGCCGGGGCCTCTTCGACCAAGCGGCGGGCCACATTCTCCCCGAATCGGGCGACCATGGTCTCGAAGGGCAGGCGGGGGTGCGGGCCGAACATGCCGCCATTGCGGGTCGAGGCCCCTTGCCCCGGCTGGCCCGCATCGACGAGGAGGACCTTCGCGCCCTCTCGCGCGCATGCGAGCGCCGCGCTCAACCCTGTGAAACCGGCACCGACGATCAGCACATCGACCGGTGATCCCGGGACTTCGCCGGTGTGGGGCGGGGAAAAGGGGTCGCCCCACCAGTAGGGTTGGCCCAACGGCGCTGCTTCGGGTGCGAAGAGACTCACGTGTAGTTGCCCTTGACCCGCTCCTTGGTGGGGTCGAAGTGTGGGAAGGGCACGACGCTTGCCTTGAGTCGTTTCTGCTGTCCGTCCAGCTGTCCGACCTCGATAGCTGTGCCGGGGACCGCGTGTGTCACGTCCACCCGGGCCAACGCGATGACCTTGCCTAGAACGGGCGATTTCATGGCCGAGGTGATCTCGCCCACCTGCGCTTTGCCGATGCGAAGGCAATCGCCTCCCGAGGGGACCACCCCTCCCTCGAGATCGAGGCCCACAAGTTTCTTCTGAGGGTGGGCTTTACGCTCCTCCAAGGCTGCGCGGCCGATGAAATCATCCTCCTTGGATTTCAGGGGCACCGTGAAGCCGATTCCCGCCTCGAAGGGATCTGTCTGGTCGGAAAACTCCGAGCCCGCGAAGATTAGGCCTGCTTCGATGCGCAGCATATCGAGGGCCGCCAAACCGAGCGGAATCATGCCGAGCGGCTCGCCCGCCCGCCAGATCGCCGCGAAGACCTCTTCGGCATCCTTGGGGTGGCAGAAGACTTCATAGCCCAGTTCGCCGGAATACCCGGTTCGGCTGACCACGCAGGCGGGTCCATGAAAATCGCCGATCCGCGCGACGGCGAAGCGGAACCATTGCAGCTCCTCCACCGTGGGCTGAGCCGGCGCGGTCCAGAGTACCTGGCTCAGGATTTCCCGCGAGCGGGGCCCTTGCACCGCCACGTTGCAAAGCTGGTCTGTGGAGTTGCGCACCCAGGCATTCATGCCGCGCTCTTCCGCCTGCTTGCGCAGCCAGAGGCCGCTGTCGTCAGTGCCGCCAATCCAGCGGAAATTCGTGTCGCCGAGGCGGAATACCGTGCCGTCGTCGATCATCCCGCCGTGTTCGTAGCACATGGCGGTGTAGACCACCTGCCCGACCGAGAGCTTCTTCATGTTGCGGGTGACCGCAAGCTGCAGCAGCGCCTCGGCGTCCGGCCCGGTCACTTCGTATTTGCGCAAGGGCGAGAGGTCCATGATCGCCGCCTTCTCGCGGCAGGCCCAGTACTCGGCGATCGCCCCGTGATCGGTCATTTGCTTGGGCAGCCAATAGCCGTTGTATTCCACGAAATCACGCGTGTGCTGCGCGAAACTGGAGTGGAACCCGGTGGTCTTCGTTTCCTCCACATCTTCCTCCGGATTTTTCCGCCAACCGATGGAGCGCTTGAAGGCTTCCTTCTCGTCGTAGACGCGCACCTGAATATCCGTCGGGTTCCAGGCGTTGGCGGAGTCAATGTCGCAAGGGCAGGCCGTTGAGACGCAGACGAGGTCCGTCAAGGCCTTCAGTAAAACGTAGTCGCCCGGACGCGACCAAGGATCGTCCATGCCGATGGCGTTCGTTGCGTCCAGCAGGGTGTTGAAGAAGAAGTTGATTGCCGGCCATCCCGCGCGCGGCTTCACGCCGTAGGGTAAAAGCTCGGCCGTGATGTTGTCCGAGCAATTTATATGCCCGGGATAGCCTTGGTCTTCGTAATAGCGGGCAGTGCAGGCCAAGCCGAAGGTATCGTGCCGGCCACAGGTGTCCTGGACGATCTCAACCAGGGGCTCATGGTCCACGGTCCAATACTTGGCGTAGAGTCCGGGTTCCGGGTAGAGGGAGCCCATGAGCGAGCGGGTGGTGGTGGGATCGATCTCGCGCTCCAGGCCCCGGTCCAGGGCGGCACGCGAAAATGCCTGGAAGTCCGAGCATTCGCGCCCCTGCACGTCGAGGATTTGGATGTAGCCGCCAGCCTTCACCTCATAGGCCTTGGCATATCCAGGCTGGATGTTGACGTCGGCGAGCGGGTCGGCCAGCGGTGGAGGCGGGGCGAGAGGATCGCGGGCATTCGCCGGATTGGCGCGGCGAATGTAGAGCACGATCTCCGTGGGCGTGTTCTGGGCGTCAGGCGCCATGGGCGTGCCCGCCGCGCAGACGATCAACACGCCTTCGGTCTCGGCCTGCAAGGTGTGGCTATCGCCGGGGCGGGACCCTTCGCCGAAGAGCCGGGCCGCGCGGGCCTTACCCAGGTCGAATCCGGCCGCCTTTAGGGCCCTGAGGACCCGCTGACCGGATTCCGAACCGTCCGAGAGGGTGGCGCGCAGGCCAGTGGGCTCGCCCGCGTCCTCGGCCCCGATGAGCGCGGGGTCGCTTGTGCCATCTCCGGCGAAGACCACGATCTCCACCGGCTGCAGGCCTTCCTTGTCGACGATGGTGATCTCGTCGCCGGTGGCAATCGGCACCGCGCGCGATCCCCCACCCGGCACCGGGTATCTCTCGACCCCCGGCGGCAAGACCGGCAGGCCGGGCAGGATTACGCCGGCCCGCTCGTAGGCGTGTTCCAAGACCATTGATCCGGCCATGGCTGAGCGGCCCTCCCTCGCGTTACTCCAGGCCGAGCGCTTTCTTGCGGTCGGCTGACCAACGAATAATCAAATGGTCCACCAAGAGACCCATGAAAGCCACGCAAAGGCCCAAAACCAGGCCCTTGCCGACATCCGTGGCGGATAGTGCGCGCTGCATCTCCTGGCCAAGATCGCGCGTGCCGATAAAGGCGGCAATGATCACCATGAAGAGCGAGAACATCACGGTCTGATTGACGCCCACCATAATGGTCGGCAGGGCCAGTGGAAGCTTCACGGTCCAAAGCTTCTGGCGCTTGGTGGCACCGGACATGTCGGCGGCCTCGATCAGGGCCGGCGGCACACCACGCAGCCCCTCGATCGTGTAGCGGGTCATCGGCACCATTCCGAAGACGATCACGGCACCTATGGCCGCGACGTCGTTCACCCCGAAGAGCATGATGACCGGGATGAGGTAGATGAAGCTGGGGAAGGTCTGCGCCGAATCGCAGATCAAGAGCACGATCCGCGCCCGCTCCTCCCGGCCGGCGGCCCAGATTCCAAGCGGCAAGCCGATCAAGGCCGCCACAAGCACCGCGAATGTCACCATGTAGGCGGTGATCATTCCCCTGTCCCACCAGCCCGACATGGCGATAAGACCGGCGAAGGCAAGACAGATCAGTGCCGAACGCGCGCCGCCGATCTTCCAGCCGATGCCGGCGGCCAGGGCCAGTACGGCTGTATAGGGCAGCCAAAGATAAGCGTCCTGCAAGGGGATCAGCACCCAGACAATCAGGAAGGAGCGCAGGGCCTGGGAGATGGGGTCGAGCATCAAGATAACCCAATCGACCACCGCGTCGAATTCCTTCGAGAGCGTGAAGGCTTGGCTGCGCTTGATGACGTGGGCCGCCGGCCAGACCGCCGCCAGGGCGAAAGCGCCCGCGGTAAGCCCGCACCAGGCAAGGAACAGGCGATTGCGCTTCCACCAGGGCGTTCCACGTTCGAAGTGAACCGGCTGCATCTCCGCCCAGGCCTTGGAGCAACGGTCGAGCATCACGGCCAAAAGCACGATGGTGATGCCGATCTCGATGGAGCGGCCGATCTTCAGCGCCTGCAGCAGCTGCAGCAGCTTTTGGCCCAGGCCCGGCATGCCGATGAAGCTCGCCAGCACCACCATGGCCAGGCATTGCATGATCACCTGGTTGACGCCGATCAGGATCTCCGTGCGCGCTGTCGGGATGCGCACGTGACGCAGGAGCTGCCATTGGGTCGAACCGCACATCATGCCGCTCTCGACCACCTCCGGCGGCACCTTCTTCAAGCCGAGAACGGTCATCCGGATCATCGGCGGCGTGGCAAAGATGATGGTGACGATGGCGCCAGCCTTTGGGCCCAGCCCGATAAACACTACAACGGGTATCATGTAGGCGAAGTGCGGCAGGGACTGCGCGATGTTGAGGATCGGATTGAGGATTGCCTCGACCCAGGCCCGGCGCCAGGCCGCGATCCCTAGCAGAAGCCCAAGCGCGACGGCGATCGGCACCGCGATCACGATGACCGAGAGGGTCTCCATGGCCCATTTCCATTGGCCCATGAAGGCGATCCAGACGAAGGTTCCGCCGGAGAGCAGCCCGAGCTTCCAGCCCTTGAGGCCATAGCCAATCATGAAGGCAGTAACCGCGATCACAGTCCATGGCAGGGGGCCGATTCGCGGCCAGCGGTTCTTGCCGTAGAGCAGATTGGCGGTGATATCCAACAGCCATTCGACCCCGCCGGCGATGGCGCGGGTCACGTAGATCAGCCCCAGGTCATCCTTGATGAAGTTAAAGGTCCAGTTGATCCAATCGGCGAAGGGCCACACCAGCCACTCCGGAGGGCGAATCAGCCCGTCGGGGAGCGCGAACTTGAAAGCGGCGAGCAGGATGGCGAGCAGGAACAGCGCTTGACCCACACGTGCCGGGCTCAGGGCGGGCACGGGGGCCGGAACGTCGCGTGCGAGTTCGCTCATCTTTCGCTTCCGAAGAGGACCTCCAAGGCCGCGCGGCGCTTCATCGCGCCGATAACCTGTCCAGCCTCGTCGCTCACGGAAATCAGTTCGCGCTCGTCGTTGACCAGGCGCCGCGCGAGATCCAGGATGGTGGCGGTGGCGGAAACCGGCTCACCCGGCGGCGTGTCGCCCGCGACATCCTCGGCCAGGTTCTCGGCGCGGATGACACGGGACTTCTCGATATCCTCCGTGAATTTCGCGACATATTCGGATTTGGGGTCGAGGACAATGCGCGCGGGTGTGTCGATCTGTTCCACCGCGCCGTCCTTCATGATGGCGATGCGGTCGGCCAGGCGCAGTGCCTCGTCGAAATCATGGGTGATAAAGACAATCGTCTTGCCGAGCATATCCTGCAGGCGCAGGAATTCGCCCTGCATCTCCCGCCGGATGAGCGGGTCCAGGGCGGAAAAGGGTTCGTCCAGGAACCAAATGTCGGGCTCGATGGCGAGGCTTCTGGCAATCCCCACCCGTTGCTGCTGGCCGCCGGAAAGTTCACGCGGGAAATAGGTCTCGCGCCCTTCCAGCCCCACCAGCTTGATGACCTCCATCGCCCGCTCGCGGCGATCGTGGCGGTTTTGGCCACGCATCTCCAGGGGATAAGCGACATTCTCCAGCACCGTGCGATGGGGCAAGAGGGCGAAGTTCTGAAACACCATGCCCATCTTGTTGCGCCGAAGGTCGATCAGTTCCGTTTCGCTTAGTGCGCCGAGATCAAGCCCCTCGACCGTGATGGAGCCGCTGGTGATTTCCACCAGGCGGGACAGACAGCGCACCAAGGTCGACTTGCCCGAGCCGGACAAGCCCATAATCACCAGCATCTCGCCGCTGGAGATGTCCAGCGAGACGTCGCGGCAGGCGGCGATATAGCCGGCCTGATGGATCTCTTCGTAGCTTGGGTTCCCGCTCAGGCGGGAGATATAGCGTTCCGGATGCGGTCCGTAGAGCTTCCAGACGTCGCGGCAGGAAATAACGGGGGCGCTAGCTGTCATGCAGCTATCCTTGCACGAGGAACCGCCCCGGCGCAAAGGCCGGGGCGGCTGTGGGCAAAGGCCTAGTTAACCCAGGCTTTCCAGGTGTCCTCGTTCGCTTCCAGCCAGGCGGTGGCCGCGTCCTCGGGCTCCATCTCGTCCACGTCTACCAGCTTCGCCATCTCGGCGATCTGGGCGTTGGTGAAGGAGATCTTGGTCAGGGCTTCGTAGGCAGCGGGCCACTTATCCTTCATGCCGTCCCAAGCGGCTTTCTTCAGGTAGCCGTTGGCCGGGTTGCCGCAGTCGTAGGTGGCGTTCGGGTTCGGGCCCTGGGAGGCATCGTCCTTACAGCCCGGGAAGTACTCGGGGAACTCGACGAAGGCGCCGGGGTGGATCGCCTCGACGAAGTTCGGGGTCCAGTTGAACAGCACGATCGGCGCGTTGCGCTTCTTGGCGGCCTCCAACTCGGCCCACAAGGCAGAGGCGGAGCCGGCGTTCACGACCTGGAAGTTCATGCCCAAAGCCTCGACCCGCTCGGCGTCATGCTTCAGCCAGTCCACCGGCCCGCCGAGGAAACGGCCCTTGCCGCCGGTCTCCGGGGTGGCGAACATATCAGCGCACTTGTTCAGCGCTTCCCAGTCCGGCAGACCCGGGCAAAGCTCCGCGACATAGTCCGGATACCACCAGTCTTCGCGGGTCACCGCGTCGTGGTCGCCCGCGTCGTGCAGGCCGCCCTTGCTCAAGGCTTCCTCGAAGGCGACGCCGAAGGCACCTTCCCAGACCTCGAGCTCGAGGGTCACGTCGCCCAGGCGCACGGATTCATAGACCGCCTGACTGTCGGTCGAGACATACTCGACGTTATTGCCCATGCCTTCGAACATCTGGCCGACCACGTGGCTCATCACGATCTGGCTGGACCAATTATGGGTTGGAATGATGATGGGGTCGCTGCTGTCCGCGGCCAGGGCGGTACCTGGAGCCGCGAGCAGAACGGCGAGCGCACTTGCGCTCAAAAGCTTGGTCATCTTCGACATGTACTTTCTCCCGATTCTTGAGAACCTCCAATTTTGGTCGTCGGCCGATTTCCTACCGGCTTTCCGGCGCCCTGAGGCGTATCCACTCCATCCGCGCGCCGTCTCACCGCTTTTCGCGGATTCCGTTATTGGGTCTTTAGATAGGTCTCCAAACTATCGTCCATGGCCTGCCACCACGCGGTGTGGTGCACCGGTTGAGGATTGCCGGTCACCGGCGAGGCATGGTTCTTGTCGCGATAGGTTGTGATCCCTTTCTCCTTGTTCTTCTTCCAGGTTTTGAATTCCTTTTGCGTGAGATCGATGTCGAAGGACGGATAGTCCGTATCGGCCACCAGTTCACGGATGTAGTCGGCCTGGAAGTCGATCATTTCATAGGCGTTTTCCAAGGCCTCCTCGCGCGCGGTCCAAGCGGCTATGTCGGCCTCACGCTCGGCCTTCGGCGGCAGAGCGATCTTGCCCATGATCACATCGCGGGCGAACCAGGCCTCGGCGTCGAACATGGTGAAGGTGTACCACTGGTCCTGCATGCCGATGTAGAAGAGGTCGGGATTCTCGTTCCACACCACGCCCTTGTAGAGCCCTGGCGAATACAGGCGATTGTGGGTCCTGAGCTTCAGGTCGTCCGCCAGGAAGGGGAAGGAATGCTGGTAGCCGGTACACAGGATGATGGCATCCACGTCCTTGCTCGTGCCGTCGGAGAAGTGGACCGTCGAACCGTCAATCCGGGTTAGCAGGGGATGCTCCTCCATACCCTCGGGCCAGTCGAAGCCTTGCGCGGCCGTGCGGTAGGAGAAGGTCACCGAGTTGGCGCCGTACTTCTTGCACTGCAGGCCGATATCCTCGGCGGAGTAGGAGGCCCCGACGATCAGGATGTCCTTGCCCTTGTACTCCTCGGCGTTGCGGAAATCGTGGGCGTGGATCACCGATCCCTCGAATTCCGTCACCCCTTCGAATTCGGGCACGTTGGGCACGGAGAAATGGCCGTTGGCCACGATCACGTGATCGAAATGCTCCTTGACGACGCGGTCCTGCTTCAGATCGTTGGAGATCACTGTGAAGCCGCCTTCAGGCGCTGCCTCGACCCAGCGCACGGGCTGTTCGAAGCGCACCCAATCGCGCAAGCCGGACTTTTCCGCCCGGCCCAGGATGTAGTCGGCCAGGACGGCGCGCGGCGGATAGGATGGGATCGGTTTGCCGAAATGCTCCTCGAAGGAATAGTCGGCGAATTCCAAGCATTCCTTGGGCCCGTTGGACCAGAGAAAGCGGTACATGGAGCTCTGCACAGGCTCCCCCCGCGCGTCCAGGCCGGTGCGCCAGGTGAAGTTCCACTGCCCGCCCCAATCGGCCTGCTTCTCGAAGCAGACGACCTCGGGGATCGCCTCGCCCTTGTCCCGTGCCGCGGCGAAGGCCCGCAAAGCGCTTAGTCCCGAAGGGCCCGCGCCGATCACCGCCACCCGTTTTGCCATGGATAATCCCTCCTTTTGTGCCCCCGTACTCTAGCTCGACGTGCTCTTGTCCCAATCCGGCCGGAATGCCAGCACGACCGTCTCCGGATGCAGATTGGGATTGAAGAGAAGGTTATGCCACCAGGTGGCCTGATACATCGGATCGTTTCTGCCTAGCTTCCGCGCCTCGCACTTCAGGTCAAAGCCCTGGCTATAGGCCTCGAACGTCAAGGTGCAGCCGCCGGCCGCCGCGATGCGCTCGGCTGCTTCGGAGTTCGGGCCGAAAGCCGCGGTCAGAACGTCGCTGAACTCCTTGGGCTTCTGGAAATAGGTCTCGGAGAAAAGCTCGATGGCCTTTTCCCGCCGCTGCGCCGGATCATGGGTGCGCTTGATCATGTGCATGAGCTCCGGCGTCTTCGAAAAGGACGGTGCCTTGGAAAGCACGGTCACCACATGGCCGAGCGGCGCTGTCTCTCCGGGCAGGGTCAACGCGGGCATGATGGCATCGTCGGGCCGGCCCTGACGCTCACGCATGGCGATCTGCCGGACCCTGCATTGCCAGCGCAGGAAAGCGTCCTTCAGGGGATTGCGGGTGCTTGGCAGGCCGACCCAATCCGCCATTTCCCCTAGGCCCGCCATCGAGAGCTTTCCTTCGCCTGCAGGCTTTCCGGGCCGATGCCGTAGGGCCTGTCATGTTCCAGGCTGGGAATACGCTTGCGTGTCGCGGCGACCTTGCCGAGGTCGAGGGTGGCGCTCACGACGCCCGCCTCCGTCCCGCCGTCCGCTAAAACTTCGCCCCAGGGGTCCACGATCAGGGAATGGCCATAGCTCTCGCCGCCGCCCTCCACCTTGCCGATGGCGCAAGGCGCCACGACGAAGGCTCCATTCTCGATAGCCCGCGCCCGGTTGAGCACGTGCCAATGGGCCTCGCCTGTCAGCTTCGTGAAAGCGGCCGGGACCAGAAGGATTTCCGCTCCCGCTTGGGCAAGATCCCGATAAAGGCCCGGAAAGCGCAGGTCGTAGCAGATGGTGTGGCCAAGCAGCGCCCAGGGCGTCTGGGACAGGCCTGCCAGATCGCCGCCTGCCACCGAGGCGCTTTCCCGGTAGCTCTTGCCCTCGGCGAGATCGACGTCGAAGAGATGGATCTTGTCGTAGCAGTGCTGGATCCGTCCGCCGCCGTCGATCACGAAGCCGCGGTTCCAGATCTTTCCCGCCGGGCCATCCACCGCGAGCGAGCCCAGCACAATCCAAACGCCGCGCTTGGCGGCGAAATCCCGCAAGCCCCCGAGGACCGGATGGCAATCTTCCGGCGCCGAGGGCGGCACGAACACCGCCCCCTCGGTCGTCAGCCCCCCGCAGTATTCGGGCAACGCCAGCAATTCCGCCCCGCCCTCGACCGCCTTTTCCGCCAAGCCCAAAGCTTCGGTCAGGGCGGAGTCGAAGTCCGGGCGGGGCCGGGTTTGCAGGCAGGCGACGGTCAGCGCTCGAGTCATGGCATTAGAATTTCGCGTAGGCCTTCCTCAGGTTCACCAAGGGGTGGCGGTCCGACATCTGGAATTTGATCAAGAGTTCGCGCGCAATCATATCCCGATCTTGCTGATTATCGGGCATTTCGATGGATTTGGGCACGCGGACCCAGCCGTTGATATTTCGGTCGAAGACGGCTGCGTTGCCGTCCTCGTAACCCATGTGCACATCCTCCAGCCAATTCAGGTCGTCCCAGCCCATGTACTCCATGTAGTCCTTGAGGAAGGGGGTGAGGCGATCGTAGTCCGGCACCAGGTTGACGTCGTAGCGGTAGCCGATGTGCTGGCCGATTTCCTTTTCCCGCTCGCTGTCCAGTCCCTTGGAATCATTCAGGAACTGATCGACATCCTTGATCTCGGAGCCTCTGTATTGCGTTCCGGCCATGAGACCCTCCCTTAAAGATGATGATAGTCTTCGACGCCGACGGTGTAGTCGGTGCCGGCCAGCGGCACGCCCGCCATGGCGGAGGCTTCCATGGTGAGCGCGGCGAGATCTTCCGGCTCCAGGGAATGCAGATTTGTCTTGCCGCAAGCGCGGGCGAAGAGCTGTGCCTCGATGGTGAGGGTGTGCAGGAAGTTGTAGACCCGCTCGGCCGCCTCGTCCGGGTCGAGGCGGGCGCGCAGCGCCGGATCTTGCGTCGCCACGCCGACCGGGCAGCGGCCCGTGTGGCAGTGGTAGCAGTAGCCGGGCTCGACCCCCATCTCCTCTTCGTAGTCGGCTTCCGGGATGTCCTTGTTGCAGTTCAAGGCCATCAAGGAGGAGTGGCCGATGGCGATGGCGTCGGCGCCGAGCGCCATGGCCTTTGCCACGTCAGCGCCGTTGCGGATGCCACCGGCGTAGATCAGGGTGATCTCGCCCCGCTTGCCCAGGTCATCGATGGCCTTGCGGGCCTGGCGGATCGCCGCGATGCCGGGCACGCCGGTGTCTTCGGTGGCCAGATGCGGGCCAGCGCCGGTGCCCCCTTCCATGCCGTCGATGTAAATGGCGTCGGGATCGCACTTCACCGCCATGCGCACGTCATCGTAAACCCGCGCGGCGCCAAGCTTGAGCTGGATCGGGATGCGCCAATCGGTGGCTTCCCGGATTTCCAGGATCTTTAGGGCCAGATCGTCCGGGCCCAGCCAGTCCGGGTGGCGTGCCGGGGACCGCTGGTCGATGCCGGCAGGCAGGGAGCGCATCTCCGCGACCTGGTCGGTCACCTTCTGGCCCATCAAATGCCCACCCAGACCGACCTTGCAGCCCTGGCCGATGAAGAACTCGCAGCCGTCCGCCAGCACCAGGTGGTGCGGATTGAAGCCGTAGCGTGACTGGATGCACTGATAGAACCACTTGGTGGAGTAGCGCCGCTCATCCGGGATCATGCCGCCTTCGCCCGAGCAGGTGGCCGTGCCGGCCATGGTGGCACCCCGCGCCAGCGCCGTCTTGGCCTCGTAGGACAGTGCGCCAAAGCTCATGCCCGTAATATAAACCGGTATGTCGAGGTCGAGCGGCCGCTTGGCGCGGGGGCCGATTACCGTGCGCGTCTCGCACTTTTCCCGATAACCCTCGATGACGAAGCGGGTGAGGGTGCCGGGCAGAAAGGTCAAGTCATCCCAATGCGGAATCTTCTTGAACAAGGAGAACCCGCGCATTCGGTAGCGGCCGAGTTCAGACTTGATATGGATGTCGTCGATAACGCGCGGCGGAAAGACGAAGGAGCTACCGAGGCGGTAGGTGTCGCGATCCAGCGGCCGCTTTCTAAGTTGATCCATGCGATGTGTCCTCCGCGCCCTAGAGAATGAGCTTCTTCTCGGTGGGCTCCAGGTTGTCGTAGTTCCAGAGCTGCTTGCCGGCGACGATCTTGGTGAAGTGATCGACTCCTTGACTTGGTAGCAGATCGTATTGGCTGAGCTTGCGGGTCAGCCATTTACGATCGAGCTCGGTCAGTTCCACCTCCACAGCGTCGACGCCCAGGGAGCGGATCTCGCCGCCGATGTAGATGGTGCCGTCGTACATGGAGTCGCCCAGGTTCTTGCCGGCGTCGCCGCAGACGATCATTCGACCGCGCTGCATCATGAAGCCGGACAATGCACCGGTGTCACCGCCCACGATAATGGTGCCGCCTTTCATATCGATCCCGGTACGCGAGCCCACGGATCCCTTGCAGACCAGATCGCCGCCACGGATAGCCGCGCCAAAGGTGGAGCCGGCGTTCTTTTCGATCACAACCGTGCCCGACATCATGTTCTCGCCGCAGGACCAGCCGACACGGCCATTGATGCGCACGTTCGGCCCATCGATCAGCCCGACCGCGAAGTAGCCGAGCGAGCCCTCGAACACCAGGTTTAGCCGGTTCAGAATGCCAACGCCCAAGGCGTGTTTGCCGCGCGGGTTCTTGACGACGATCGAGCCATAGCCCTCGGCCATCAGCGCGCGCAGTTTCTCGTTAACCTCCGTCGTGCTTAGCTCGTCGGTGTCGACCTCGATGCGTTTGTTGTAGTCCACGTCCGGCGCCCAGGGGTAGCCGAAGCGCTCCTCGGCCTCGGGATCGAACTCGATGAACAGCGAGCGGCCGGTCAGCTGCTCTGTCGTCATGCCGAGCGCCTTGGCCCGCTCCTCCTGGGACATGCCTTGGAGTTGCTCGTCGGTTACGCCTGCCATACGCGGACCTCCTCGTCATAGGGATCGTAAGTGTCGATTTCCTGGGGCAGGATCGCGCGGATCGCGACCTCCTCGGAGGCCATGGCGATCATGTCGCCGCCCTCGTAGAGCACCAGCGGCTTCGCGGCCATGGTGTCCTTGGCCATGCCCAAGGCGTCCTTGGTCGCCACAAGGTAGGTGAAGACCCCGTCGATCTCCTCGATCGATTGGCGCAGGCTATCTTCCAGGCTCATGGAGTTCGCCAGGTTGTGCGCCGTATAGACCGCCAGCAGCTCGGAATCGCAGTTGGACATGAAGCGGTGACCCTTGCGCTCCATCTCCCGGCGCATGATCCAGTAGTTCGTGATCTGCCCATTGTGGACCACCGCGACGTCGTTATAGGGGAAAGCCCAGTAGGGGTGGGCCGAGCGGATGTCCACGTCGGACTCGGTTGCCATGCGAGTGTGGCCGATGGCGTGGGTGCCGACGAAGCCGCCAAGGTCGTAGGCCTCGGAAACCACCGTGGCGTCGCCTAAATCCTTGATCAGCTCCAGGCCGTTACCCAAGGAAAGGATCTCCACGCCCTCGATCTCCTCGATATGCTTGGCCATGGCTTCGGTATCGCCGTCATGACTCAGCACGAAGCGCAGGGCATAGGGGGTGACCGTGTCGCGCTCCTTCACCTTGGCGCCATGGCTGTCGAGCCGCTTCTCGAGCTCCGCGATGCGCTCGGCGATGCGGTCCATGATGCCGTGACCTTTTTCGATGTCCTCTTTCTCCGCGACTTTCACGCGCATCACGTAGTCGCCCGGGTTCGGCGGCCCGTAGACCGCGAAGCCCGTTGAGTCGGGACCTCGATGCTTCAGCGCTTGCAGCATCGAGGTCATTTCCGCGCCCACGGCGGAGGCTTTACCGCGATGGATCAATCCCGCGATTCCGCACATCTATTCCGTTCCTTTCTTGCGATCGGCCGATTAGGGGAGATAGTCGAGGTAGGTCTCGACGTCCCAATTGGTCGTGGTGTGCATGAAGCGCTCCCACTCGTCGGTCTTGTACTCGTTGAACAGCCGGTACATTTCCCCCGGCATCGCCGCCTTGATGGTCTCGTCCTTCGATAGCGCGTCGAGCGCTGCGCCCAAGGACATCGGCAGCTTCTTGACCTGTTTGCCTTCCTCCATGGCGACGTAGATGTTGCGCTCTTCCGGCTTGCCGCAGTCGATCTTGTTGGTCAGCCCGTCGTCAATGGCCATCAGCAAGGCCGAGCCCATGAGATAGGGGTTGACCATGGAATCCACGGAGCGGAATTCGAAGCGGCCTGGCGCGGAGATGCGCAAGCCCGTCGTGCGGTTCTGGAAGCCCCAATCCTTGAACACCGGTGCCCAGAAGCCGGTATCCCACAAGCGCCGGTAGGAGTTCACGGTGGAACAGCCGATCGCGGTCAAGGCGTCAAGGTGCTTGACGATGCCGCCGATGGAATGTTGCCCAACAATACCCGGCATCTGCGGGTCGTCGCCTTCCGGCATAAAGGTATTCTCGCCGCCGCTGAGATAGGCGAAGACCGCGTCCATTGCCGGACGCTCTTTCTGACCCAGAGCCTTCTCCTTGTCCTCGCCGCCGCGCCACAGGGAAATGTTGTGATGGCAGCCGGAGGCCGAAACGCCCATGAAGGGCTTGGTCATGAAGCAGGCGATCAGGTTGAACTCGCGGGCGACCTGGGCACAGATTTGGCGATAGGTGGTCAAGCGGTCCGCGTTGCGCAGGCAGTCGTCGAAGGTAAAGTTTAGCTCTAGCTGCCCCGGCGCGTCCTCGTGGTCGCCTTGGATCATGTCCAGGCCCATCGCACGGCCGTATTCGATGACCCGCATGTAGACCGGGCGCAGGCTCTCGAACTGATCGATATGATAGCAGTAGGGATTGGAGAAGCCGCCGGCGGGCTGCCCGTCCTCGCCCTTCTTCAGCCACATCATCTCCGGCTCGGTGCCGGACCTCAGGTGCAAGCCGTGCTTGGCCTGGAAGTCTGTGTGGAGGCGCCGAAGATTGCCCCGGCAGTCGGAGGTCAGGAAGGCACCGGGATCCTGGCGTTCCTCCCGGTTACGGAAGAGGGTGCACCAGACCCGCGCCACCCGCTTGTCCCAGGGTAGCTGGCAGAAGGTTTCCGGCTCGGGAATGCCGACCAGTTCCGCGGCCTCCGGGCCATAGCCCATGTACTCGCCGTGGCGGTTGAGGAAGAGGTTGACCGTCGCGCCATAGACCAGCTGAAACCCGCGCTCCGCGATGCTTTCCCAGTGATCCGCGGGAATCCCCTTGCCGCAAATCCGCCCAGTGATGGAGACGAACTGCAGGTAGAGGTACTCAACGCCAAGCGCGTCGATCTTCTGGCGCACCTCCTTGACAAGCTTGTCGCGGTCTTCGGCTTCGACGACGGTTTCGATGTCCATCTTCCCCACGGGAGACCTCCCTTCCGTTTCCGCAATCGTGGACGCCCCCTTAGCGTCCGCGCGTCGTATCTAACGGGATCGGCCCCTATACGGACGCAGCCGCCCCGGCGCGGTCCCTTGGCTGGTCTGCCGGGGAGTCCACCCAATCCGGCGCGTGGTTGTGCGCGTGAGCCTCTTCCCTCCGCGCCTGATCGGCGCGGTTCCATAATGGCATCCAGATTAGGTTCCTTGAGACCGGAACGCAAACCCAATCTGGTCCAAATACGGTGATATTGACGAATTGGACCGCTCTTTGGCACAATTTTGGATCAAAAATCGAGGAACGCCTGCATGGACGACAACGTCAGCAAACGCATAGGCGCGGCTGAGGTGGCGAGTGCTCTGAGGCGCGAGATAGCCAGGGGCGCCCTTGCCACCCATGACCGCCTGCCGCCGGAACGGGTTCTGGCGCGCGATTACGGTGTCGCGCGGGGCACGGTCCGCGAAGCGCTCAATCAGCTTTCCAGCGAGGGCTTGGTTGAGATACGCCCCGGCAGTGGCAGCTACGTGGCCTTGGAAGCCCACGATCAACCGAACGCCGTGGTCTCCAACGCCGGGCCGCTCGAACTGATAGACGCGCGCTTCGCCTTGGAGCCGCACATCTGCCGCCTGGCTGTGCTGCGGGCGCGCCAGCAGGACTTCGAGAAGATGGAGCGCCTGATGGAGCGCATGGAGGCCAGCGAGCAGGATCCCATCGCCTTTTCCATCGCCGACATGGATTTCCATACTGTCCTGGCGCAAACCACCGGCAACGGGCTATTGATCTGGATCGTCTCGCAGATCAGCTCGGTGCGCAATCAGGAGCAGTGGTCGCGTGTGCTCGAGTCGACCTTGAATCCGGAGATCATCGCCGAATACAACATCCAGCACCGGGCGGTGGTGGAGGCCATCAAGCGGCGCGAGCCGGAGCCGGCCGCGGCCCTCATGAAAGAGCATCTGGAGACTGCCCGGCTCTCCCTGACCCGCTCGGCGGCGACGTAGAAAGGCGTGGCTCTTCTTCCCGCCATTGCGAGGCGAAGCCGTGGCCATCCAGAGGTATCCGGTTTGTCTGCCGCTCGAACCAACAAACCCTGGATTGCCACGGCTTCGCCTCGCAATGATGGGAAGGGGCTGCGCGCGATGATGCAGGGGAAGAGCGCGAAATGACCTGCGAGGCTGACAGCCTACACCTTTGCGGAGGTCTGTAGCCAGTTGATGTAAACGCGCTCTGCCGCCGCCTCAAAGCCTTCCATTTCGCGCGCGCAGTCTGCCTCCAGGATCTCCGCGCCCGTTGGCCCCAGAGCCCGGTCCAGGGCCTGGGCGTAGGCGGGGATTGCTTTCCAGTTGCTGACCGTGTCCGGCTCCACCTCGAGATGGAATTGGGCGGAGGCGGCGCGCGGGCCCCACTGCATGGCCTGCACGGCGCAGTCTGGGGAGGTCGCCAGGCACTTGGCGCCTTCGGGCATGCGCTTCACCTCGGCGCTGTGCCATTGCAGGCAGTCGAAGCGCTCGGGTAGGCCGTCGAGCAGGATTCCGCTCGCCCCTTCTTCAGTCATTTGGACCTCCATCACGCCGATTTCCGGAGTCTCGCTGGGGCCGCAGGCACCGCCAAGCGCTTCCGCCAGAAGCTGGTGGCCGAGGCAGAGACCTAGGAAGGGCAGGCCGCGCTCCTCGACAGCGGCTCGGATGAAGTGTTTTTCCGCCTTGAGCCAGGGGTGCGCCTCTTCTTCCCAAACATCCATCGGGCCGCCCATCACCCAGAGCGCGTCGAAGGTGTCGAGCGCGTTGGTGTCGGGAAGCGGCTCGCCTTCGTTGAGATGCACCGGCGTCCAGCTGTGCCCGTCTTCCGCGAGGAAGCGGCGGAAGCTTCCCGGATGTTCGACACGCTCGTGCTGGAGAACGAGAATTTTCATCTGACCGCTGCCCCTCTTGATTTGCCCGCGTCAGGTAAAGCAAAGGCAGCCCCCGTTTGGCAAGCCGGCGGGTCCGGCAAGCTAATGCCGTGCGGCTGAGGGCGGCTGCCCGAAGCGCTCGGCGAAGGCCTTGGAGAAATGCGCGGAGTTCGCGAAGCCCGTTGCGAGGGCGATTTGGGTGATCGAGAGGGTCGAATGCGCAAGCAATCCGCGCGCCTTGTCCAGGCGCAGGTCGCGGTAGAAGGCCATCGTGCTGCGCCCGAGCTTCTCCATGAACAGCCGGTTGAGTTGACGTTTGCCGAGGCTCACCAGCCGCGCCAGGCCAGCCAGATCAAGCGGATCGGACACATGGTTCTCCATGAGTTCGATCGCCTGGATGACGGCGGGGTTGGTGGTGCCGTGACGCTCAACGAGGCCGGCGCGCTGCTGGCCGCCGGGCGGCCGGACCTCGGTGTGAATGAACCAGTCGCTGACCTGTTGTGCGAACGCCGCCCCTTGATGGCGGGCGATAAGCGAATGCATCATGTCCAATGGCGCCATGCCGCCAGCGCAGGTGATCCGGTCCCTGTCGAATACGAAGAGGCTGCGCTCCAGCAGAAGCATGGGCGCGATCTCAGCCAAGGCGGCGGCGTGCTCCCAATGGACCGTCATGCGCCGGTCGCCCATGGTTCCCGCCTTCGCCAGGATAACCGGCCCGCCGGAAATGCCGCCGAGCACGACACCCCTGCGTGCCGCTTGGCGAAGCATTTGAAACACCCCTGTATCCTCGAAGCCCAGGGGGTCGCCGCCGGCGGCGACGAACAGGAAATCCAAGGCCACGGCGTTCCCCTGTTTGGCGTGGAGGGGGTCCTCTGCCGGGACGACGGCGCCACTAGAGCTTAGGGCTTGCCCTCCCCAGGCGGAAAAATTGCGGATTTCGTAAAGATTGCGGCCGGCCAGCAGGTTCGCCGCACGCAAAGGCTCCACCGCGGCCGCGTAGGACATCAGCGCGAAACCGTCGATCAAGAGAAAACCGATCTGGATCGGTTCCGAAGCGAAAGGCTCTTTGTCCATAATACGAAAAAATCCGTCTTCAACGGGAAAGTCAAGCGGCGGTCCTCTGGTCGAAAATCGGCTTATTGTCAGAGGGCGCACGCATGCGGTATTCGGCACTGAAAATCCTCGCCGAGGGGCTTACCGGGAACAAGGGTTGGAGGCCGATCTGGCGCCAGCCCGAGCCCAAGGCCGAGTACGACGTGGTGATCGTGGGCGGCGGCGGCCACGGTCTGTCCACAGCGTATTATCTCGCCAAGACCTTCGGCATCACCAAGGTTGCTGTTCTGGAGAAGGGCTGGCTGGGCTCGGGTAACATCGGGCGGAACACCACCATCATCCGCTCCAACTATCTGCTGCCGGGCAACGAGCCCTTCTACGAGCTCTCGTTGAAGCTTTGGGAGGGCCTGGAGCAGGATTTCAACTACAACGCCATGATCTCCCAGCGGGGGATCGTGAACCTCTTCCACAGCGACCCACAGCGCGATGCCTACGTGCGGCGCGGAAACGCCATGCGTATGGCCGGGGCGGATGCGGAATTGCTCGACCGCGAGGCCTTGGGCAAGCTCTGCCCCTATCTCGACTTCGACAACGCACGATTTCCCATCAAGGGCGGGTTGCTGCAGGCGCGCGGCGGCACGGTGCGCCATGACGCGGTGGCCTGGGGCTACGCGCGCGGTGCCGACAGCCGGGGCGTGGATCTGATCCAGAATTGCGAAGTGACGGGTTTCCTGATGAACAAGGGGGTTTGCGAGGGCGTGGAAACCTCGCGCGGCACGATCCGGGCCAAGAAGGTGGCGGTTTGCGTCGCCGGCTCGTCGAGCCGAGTCATGAGCCAGGCCGGCCTGCGCCTGCCTATTGAAAGCCACGTGCTGCAGGCCTTCGTTTCGGAAGGGCTGAAGCCGGTCCTGCCGGGGGTCATCACCTTCGGCGCCGGGCACTTCTACGTCTCGCAATCGGACAAAGGCGGCCTGGTCTTCGGCGGCGATATCGACGGCTACAACTCCTATGCCCAGCGCGGAAACCTGCCGGTCGTTGAGGATGTCTGCGAGGGCGGCATGGCGATCATGCCGATGATTGGGCGCGCGCGGCTGCTGCGCATGTGGGGCGGGGTTATGGACATGTCGATGGATGGCTCGCCCTTCATCGACAAGACCCCGATCTCCGGCCTCTATTTCAACGGCGGCTGGTGCTACGGCGGATTCAAGGCCACCCCCGCCTCGGGATATTGCTACGCCCACCTGCTGGCCAAGGATGAACCCCATCCCACTGCGCGCGAATACCGGCTGGACCGCTTCCGGCGTGGCCACATGATCGACGAGAAGGGCTCGGGCGCCCAACCGAACCTACACTGAGGACAGCCGAGAGATGATCATCGACCATCCACTCCTGGGCCCGCGAGATGCCGCCGAGTTCGTCTATCTGGGCGACGCTTCGCTGATCGAACGGCCGGACTGGCAGGCAGAGGACGCCGCGGAGCGTTTCCATGACTATCTCTATCTTCGCGACAATCCGGCCGGCGAACACCAGGAGCTCTGGTACCACGAGCAAGGCGACCGCTCTTGGCTGGTGGTGACCCGAGACACGCTGACTCACGAGATCCTCAAGGTCGAACTCGCCAGCGACGTCGCCCGCGCCCGGGGTAGGCGCAAGTAAGCGATGAGCAGGGGGGAATGCGCGAAATGACTCAGGCCTACCGCGTCAAGGGCGGGCTGATTGAGCGCGCGCGCCCCGTCTCCTTTTCCTTCGATGGCCGAAGCCTGGAAGGCTACCCCGGCGATACCTTGGCCTCGGCCCTGCTGGCCAACGGAAGGCGCTTGGTGGCGCGCTCCTTTAAGTACCACCGGCCCCGCGGCATTTTCACCGCTGGCTCGGAGGAGCCGAGCGCCCTTGTCCAACTGCGCCGCGGGAATGCCCAGGAACCCAATACCCGGGCCACCGTGGTCGAGCTCTTCGACGGCCTTGAGGCGACGAGTCAGCACCACCGGGGCTCGCTCAGGTTTGACGTTCTGGCGGTCAACGACCTCTTGTCGCCCTTCCTGTCAGCCGGCTTCTACTACAAGACCTTCATGTGGCCGAAGTCCTTCTGGGAGAAGGTCTACGAGCGGGCGATTCGCGCGGCCGCCGGGCTCGGCAGCCTGTCAGGCTCGCCGGACCCGGACGTCTATGACAAGGGCTTCCTGCACTGCGATGTCCTGATCGTTGGCGCGGGGCCCGCCGGTCTGGCCGCAGCCTTGACGGCAGGTCGGGCCGGGGCGCGGGTAATCCTGGCCGACGAGGATTTCCGAATGGGCGGCCGGCTTAACGCCGAGACCTACGCGGTCGAGGACATGGCCGGGGCCGACTGGGCCGCGGCGGCAGCCGCCGAACTCGCCTCAATGGATAATGTGCGCTTGATGCCCAGGACCACGGTTTACGGCGCCTACGATCATGGCGTCTATGGTGCGCTGGAGCGGATGACCGATCACCTCCGGGAGTCCGGCGGCAAGCCCCGGCAGGTACTTTGGCGGGTCTATAGCAAGCGCGCCATTCTTTGCGCCGGCGCGACCGAGCGCTCCATCGCCTTCGGCAACAACGATCGGCCGGGCATTATGCTGGCGGGGGCGGCGCGGGCCTATGTCAACCGCTTTGCCGTGGCGCCTGGCGACAGGATCGCCGTCTTCACCAACAACGATGACGGCTGGCGAACGGCGGTCGATCTGTCGGCCAAGGGAGTCGAGGTCACGGCTTTGATCGACACCCGCGACCGTCAGCCCTTGGCGGCGATCCGGGGCGCCATGATCCTGATGGGTGGCGCGGTCACGGACACCAAAGGGCGCCATGGCGTCAAGTCCATCGCCTTGTCGAACGGGCAAAGTATCCGGGCCGATTGCCTGGCCGTTTCCGGCGGCATGAGCCCGAATGTGCAGATCACCTGCCATCAGCGCGGCCGGCCCGTCTGGCGCGAGGATATCGCTGCTTTCGTGCCAGGGGAGGGGCTGCCCCCGGGCCTCGCCGTCGCCGGCGCGGCCAAGGGCACTTACGGTTTGGGCGCGGTCCTGCGCGAAGGGCACGACGCCGCGAAGGAGGCGGTGTCGTCGTTGGGCCTAAAGCCGCCCAAGGGAGCGGCCCCGCGCGCCGACGACGAAGCCAGCGAGATCAGCGCGTTCTGGCGCGTAAAGGAAAGCACGGAGCGCGCCTGGATCGACCTGCAGAACGACGTCACGGTGAAGGACGTTTACATCTCCCACCGCGAGGGCTTCCGGGCGGTCGAGCATCTCAAGCGCTACACCACGCTCGGTATGGCGACCGATCAGGGAAAGACGGCGAACGTTTTGGGCCTGGCCATCATGGCCGAGCACACCCAGCGCTCGATCCCGGAGACAGGCACGACGATCTTCCGGCCGCCCTACACGCCGGTGCCCATCGGGGCCCTCGCCGGGCGTTCGCGAGGCAAGGAGTTCCGCCCGGTCCGCCTGACGCCGAGCCATGCCTGGGCCGAGGCGCAAGGGGCCGTTTTCGTCGAGGCGGGAATGTGGCTGCGCGCCCAGTGGTACCCCCGCGAGGGCGAAACCCATTGGCGCGAAAGCGTGGACCGCGAGGTCAAGCAGACGCGCGGCTCGGTCGGCATTTGCGACGTAACCACCCTGGGCAAGATCGATATTCAAGGGCGCGATGCTGCCGAGTTTCTCAACAGGGTCTACGCCAATGGCTTCGCCAAGCTGGCTGTTGGAAAGGTGCGCTATGGCCTGATGCTGCGCGAGGATGGCATTGCCATGGACGACGGAACCACCGCGCGCTTTTCCGAAACACACTTCGTCATGACGACCACCACCGCGAACGCCGTGGGTGTCTTCCGGCATCTGGAGTTCTGCCGCCAATGCCTCTGGCCGGACTTGGATGTGCACCTGATCTCCGCGACGGAGCAGTGGGCGCAGTTCGCCGTAGCGGGGCCGAATTCGCGGGCGCTTCTGCGCAAGATCATCGACCCGGAGTTTGACATCTCCAACGAGGCCTTCCCCTTTATGGCTTGCGCGGAACTAACGCTGTGCGGCGGGGTGCCGGGGCGGCTTTTCCGGATCTCCTTTTCGGGCGAACTCGCTTACGAGCTCGCGGTGCCCGCGCGTTACGGGGATGCCCTGGTCCGCGCCTTGATGGAAGCCGGCGAGGAGTTCGGGGTCGTCGCTTACGGCACAGAGGCCTTGGGTGTGATGCGGGTCGAGAAAGGTCACGCGGCGGGCAACGAACTAACCGGGCAGACCACCGCCCGCGATCTGGGGCTCGGGCGCATGGTGTCCAAGAAGAAGGATTGCATCGGCGGTGTGCTCTCCGAGCGCGCCGAGCTTAATCGGGAGGATGGGCTGGCTTTGGTCGGCTTTAAGCCGGTCAAGCCCGAGGAGAGCCTGACGGCGGGCGCGCATTTCCTCACCAAGGGCAAGTCCGCGAGTACGGAGAACGACGAGGGGTGGATGACTTCCGTCGCCTACTCGCCGGAATTGGGGCATTCCATCGGGCTGGGTTTCATCAAGCGCGGGCAGGAGCGTCTGGGAGAGGTTGTGGTGGCGGCGAGCCCGCTGACCGGTGGGGATGTCGAGGTGGAGATCGTCTCCCCCCATTTCGTCGATCCGGAGGGGGAGCGGTTGCGTGCCTGACTTGAAGTTATCCGCTGTCACGCCCCTGGGTGATCTGCGCCGCGATTTCGCGGGGACCTCGCTCGCCGAAGTATCCGGCAAAGCCCTCGTATCCATAGCTATTCCCCGCGGCGGCGAGGCGGCGATGGCCAAGGCGGTCTCCGGGGCTTATGGGATCAAGCCGCCGGCCATCGGCAGTTCGGCCGAGTCCAGGGACGGGGCCGCGCGCTTTCTAGGGCTGCAGAGCGACCAGTTCTTTCTTCTCTTCGACCATTCGGGCGACAGGGCCGTGGAGGTGGTTTCGGGAAAGCTCGGAGACGCCGGCTACTACACGGATCAATCGGACAGTTGGGCCATGCTTCGCCTTGCCGGACTGCAAAGCCTGGCCGCGCTGGAGTGCATTTGTCCGCTGGACCTCGACGTGACAGCTTTTCCGCCTGGCGCGGTGGGCCGGACCGCCATGGAGCATTTGGGCGCCATCATTCTGCGGGAAGCGGAAGACACCTTTCTCCTTCTGTCCGCCCGCTCCTCCGCGCGATCTTTCCTGCACGCCGTCGAGACCTCGCTGGTCAACGTTTCCTGATCGGGTTTCAACGCCTTCGCGTTCCTTCACAAGTGTCGTTCCCATAAGGAAAGGCCCTTAAGGGAGCAATTGGCTGCCGCCATTTTCTCGTCTAATTGACTGATTTATATAGTTTCGTGTTATGTCGCCGTGTTTGGCGGCATGGGACGGATGAGAAATTCTAATTTATATCTGGGAATTTCTAAATTGTGCGCCGGACGGGTTATGGGCATCTGCTAGTCACGCGGCGATCATGGCCGCGGGGTTGCGAACAGGAGCTTTTCGAGATGCAGACCCAAGTCCAGGCACCGGTTGTCGCTTATGCCCCCATCACCGCCGAAGGCGTCACTGCTGCCATAACCCATGCGGTCAAGTCCGACACCAAGCCCTACATGCACACCTCGGCGTTCACGGGTGGGGCACCCCAATACTTCGGCGAGCAGATCGCATCCACGGTCGTCATCGCGAACGCCCGGCCCTTCGCCGGCGCGTTGTCCCTCGACCACGAGGGGGTGGCCTTTCGTAACAATGTGAGCGCGGTCAGGGACTTCCACGACGACGCCGAAGTCGAACGCGTCTACTACCCCGAGATCGTAGCGTTCCTGAAGGCGGAAACCGGCGCACGGGAGGTGCTGATTTTCGATCATACGCGCCGCACGGATACAGCCGGCAAGTCTGGGTTCCGGGGGCCTGCCAACCGCGCGCACAACGACTATACCCACAAGTCCGGCTTGGAGCGGGTCCGCACCCTTCTGGGCGAAGACGCGGTGGCCCGTCTCGATGAGCGCCCGGTCGCCCAGGTCAACGTTTGGCGCCCGATCAGCGAGCCCGTTTTGCGTTCGCCCCTGGCGCTGCTGGACGCGACCAGCGTGGAGCCCGGAGACCTGATCGCGACGGACCACGTCTACGCCGACCGAATCGGCGAGATCTATCACTTGGCCCATAACCCCAATCACCGCTGGCTGTACTTTCCAAAGATGCGGCGCGATGAAATTATCTTGATCAAGGGCTACGACTCGCGCGAGGACGGCCGGGCGCGCTTCACGCCCCACAGCGCCTTTGAGGATCCGGCCACGCCCGCCCGCGCGCCCGCGCGGGAGTCGATCGAGATTCGCACGCTCCTAACCTTCTGACTTTCCTTTGCCCCCGGCGGAGGGTGCCACCCCCTCCCGCCCGTTTCGCCAATCGGCTTTGTGAGTCCTTGGCCGCGCCGATATAGTGGGACGCGAAGGCGCGGCCCGCCCGCGCATTTTCTGGGGGCGCGCCCATGGCAAGGGACGAAGCCGAGATAGACTTCGCGGTCGCCGGTGGCGGCTTGGTCGGGATGGCCGTGGCCTATGGCCTTGCGCGCCTTGGCCGCAAGGTCACAGTCTTCGACGAGGGCGATCTGGCCTATCGGGCATCGCGCGGGAACTTCGGTCTGGTCTGGGCGCAGGGCAAGGGCGTGGATATGCCCAACTACGCCCGCTGGACCCGGCTCTCGGCAAGCCTATGGCCGGAGTTGGCGGAAGATCTCTCCAGGGCCTCTGGCGTGGGGCTGGAGTTGCGGCAGCCGGGTGGGTTCGACATCTGCCTGTCCGAAGAGGAGTTGCAGGGCCGCACGGCCCGTTTCGAAGGACTTCGGGACGCGCTTGGCGGGGACTACCCATTCGAAACCCTAGGGCACAATGCCTTGCGGCGCATGCTTCCCGCGATCGGCCCAAAGGTGGCCGGCGCTACCTTTTTCCCCGAGGACGGTCACGTCAATCCGCTCTATTTGCTGCGCGGTTTGGTGCAGGCTTTTCAGGCCCTGGGAGGGCGGATCGTGAACGGCACGGGCATCGAGCGGATCCTGCCCGAGGCCGAGGCCTTTCGCCTTGAAAGCGGAGGCCGGGTTTTCGAGGCGGGGCGGGTCGTCTTGGCGGCCGGTCTGGGGAATGCCAAGCTGGCGCCGATGGTGGGCCTGAACGCACCGGTGAAGCCCAATCGCGGCCAGGTCCTGATCACCGAGCGGGTCCAACCCTTTCTGGATCATCCGACCGCCCAGATCCGGCAGGTGGGGGAGGGAGCGGTCCAGATCGGCGATTCCAAGGAGGACGTGGGCCTCGACGACACCACGAGCCCTGAGGTGGTCGGTGCCATCGCCAAGCGCGCGACCCGGATATTTCCCATCCTGGAGCAGGCACGGGTAGTGCGCAGCTGGGGGGCCTTGCGGGTGATGAGCCCGGATGGCCATCCGATCTACGACCGCTCGACAGCCCACCCGGGCGCTTATCTGGTGACCTGCCACAGCGGGGTCACCCTGGCGGCGTCGCACGCCCTGCGGCTGGCGCCTTGGATAGCGACCGGCGAAACCGATCTTCCGTACATGGAGGCCTTCAGTGCCAAGCGGTTCGATCTTCGCTCGGTTGCCTGAGCCGGACCGCCGGCCGGTCACCCTCTTCTTCGAGGGCGAGCCGGTCGGGGCCCTGCAGGGCGACAGCGTGGCCGCCGCGCTTCTGGCAGCCGGTAAACTGACGTTCCGCGCCACGCCGGTCGGCGGTGCTCCGCGCGGCCCATATTGCATGATGGGTGTCTGTTTCGAGTGCTTGCTGGAGATCGACGGCGTGGCCAATCGCCAGGGCTGCATGGTCCAAGCCGCCGACGGGATGCGCGTGAGCCGGATGCTGGGCGCGCGCGGCTTGGCCGATTCGAACGGCCCCGCGCGATGAAGCGAAGCGCGCCCCTCGTTATCGTTGGCGCCGGCCCGGCGGGCCTGGCAGCGGCCAAAACCGCCCTGGATCATGGCCTGCCCGCCGTCCTGCTTGACGAGCAGCCCGCGGCAGGCGGACAAATCTATCGCGGCGTGGGTGAGGCGGGGGAGGGCCGGCGGAAGGTGCTCGGCGCGGACTACGCCAAGGGCGCGGACCTGCTTCGGGTGCTCGCTGATAAGGGTTTGGACTACCGCCCCGGCGCCGAGGTCTGGGAAATGACCCGCGAGCGGGAGATTTTCTTCACGCGCCAGGGCGCGGTCGAGCGGCTTGCTGCCGATCAGCTCATTCTGTGCACGGGCGCGATAGAACGGCCCATGCCTTTCCCCGGCTGGACGCTGCCGGGTGTGATGACCTGCGGTGCCGCGCAGATCCTCCTGAAGACCGCCGGCGTGTATCCAAGGCAGGACATCGTCTTGGCGGGCAGCGGTCCCTTGCTGCTGCTCTTGGCAACGCAGCTTCTGGCCACGGGCGCGAAGATCGCGGCTTTGGTCGAAACTACGCCTTCGGAGAATTACAAGGCAGCCTTGCCCTACCTTCCGGCCGCCTTGCAAGCGCCAGACTACATTTTCAAGGGGTTGGGATTTATCCGCGATCTGAAGCGTGCCGGGGTGCCATGGCACAAATCCGCGCGAGAGCTGGAGGCGCTGGGCGATAACGCGGTTTTGGGATTGCGATTCCGCGATGCCGCTGGGATACGCGAGGTTGCCTGTGGGGCTCTCCTTCTGCACCAGGGGGTGGTGCCAAACGTGCAGATTTCGCGGTCCTTGCGCCTGGAGCACCTCTGGGATCCGCTGCAGCGGTGTTGGCGGCCGAAACTGGATGACTGGGGGCTGAGTGAAATCCCGGGCGTCGCTGTTGCCGGGGATGGTGGAGGGATCGTGGGGGCGAAGGCGTCGGAAGCCCAGGGAGGCTTGGCCGCGCTCGGCGCGCTCCGCCGCCTGGGGGAGTTGGACACGGCCGCGCGCGACGCCAAAGCCCGGTCCCTACAAAAAGACTTCCGCCGCGAGGTGGCGCCCAGGCGCTTTCTGGACGCCCTCTACCGGCCGTCCGGCGCGTTCCTGCGGCCAAGCGACGAAACGATCGCCTGCCGCTGCGAGGAAGTCACCGCCGGCCGGATCCGGGAGTTCGTCGCCTTGGGTTGTCTCGGCCCCAATCAAGCCAAAGCCTTTGGGCGTTCGGGGATGGGGCCTTGCCAGGGACGGGTCTGCGGCTTGCTGGTTTCCGAGATCATGGCCGACGCGCGCGGCGTCTCCCCCGATGAGGTCGGCTATTATCGGATCCGCCCGCCGATCAAGCCGGTGACTCTCGGCGAAATGGCCTCAATGGCCGAGGACTAGACGCTTCCTCAAGCGCCGCCCTTTTTCTCGTCATTGCGAGCGCAGCGAAGCAATGACGGATGAAAACAACGTTCGCCTCGCGAGGGTGCCAGGCAAGCGGTGCGGGCTTATGCCTGAAACGCGTCACTCCAGATGCGCGTACTCTTGGTTCTTGCCCGGCGTGCGCAGGAAGGCCACGGCGAGGATCGCCGCCAAGAGCGGATAGAGTGCCAGAAGCCGCAGCGTCCAAGTCGCATCGCCAAGCAGGTCGAAGGCGAGCCCCACCGGGAGTGGCCCGAGCGAGGCGCCCACAACGCCGATCATCTGTCCGGTCCCCTGAATGCCGCCGAGATGGCGGCGCCCGAAATAGCGCGGCCAGAGATAGCCGAACATGGTCATGCTGAAGGCATTGTTGACGCCGAAGATCAAGGCATAGATCATCGCGGACACAAGGTCCGTGGCCAAGGTCACCGCCACCAGCGACGTGGCGGTAATCAGCAATCCGATGGCGAAGACATAGCGCGTGCGCAGCGCGTCGAAAAGGCGGCCGACGAAAGGCATGGCCAGGGCCATGGTCAGCGCCGAGATGGTGAAGATCCGCGCGGCGGATTCCACGCTCACCCCTTGGGCCGTCAGAAGCGTCACTTGATAGAAGTGCAAGGTGGTGATCAGCATGGCGATGGCGAACCAGCCGAAGGAAAGAATGTAGAAGGTGTGGGTCCTCAGTGCCTGAGCGCGCGTGAGGCCCGCGATCTCTTGTGGCTCCGCAGGGCTCTCTTCCGATTTGCTTGGCCGGGCGGCTCCGTCGGGCAGAAGGCCCAGGGATTCCGGCGTGTCGTGGAGCAAGAGGATGATCGGAGGCAGCATGATAATCCAGGTCAGGACCCCCAGCACGACCCAGGCCTGTCGCCAGCCGATCTCCGAAACCAGAAACTGGGAGAGCGGCGGATGGATCGCCATGGAGATCCCGAAACCCAGAGCCATCAGGCTCATGGCAAAGCCGCGCCGGCGGCTGAACCACTGCGAGACCAGGTTGGCGTTGGCCAAAAGCATCGAGCCCTGACCGAAGAATCGTAGAAGCGCGAATCCTATGGCCAGCCAGACGAAGTTCGCCGCCGCCCCGAAAAACAAGCAGGCGAGCCCCAGCAGCAAGGTGATCGCGATCAACGCGCGGCGCGGCCCGAAACGGTCCACCGCTCGCCCCATTCTGGGCAAGAGGAAGGCGGCCGCCAGCGTTGCCAGGCCGTAGGCAGTGGCTAGGGTGGCGCTGGACACTCCCAAGTCCTGGCTGATCGGTTCAACGAAGACGCTGAAGGTGTGTGATTGTCCCGGCCCGCTGGCGAAGATGCCAAGGCTGGCGACCCCGACGATGGTCCAGCCATAGAAGAGCTTGTTGTTGACGCGTTCGACGATGCTACGGCGCAAGCGGTCCAGGGCTCTATCTCCGTGGGCCTGGGGTGAGCGAAGCGGGCAGATCCGGCCCAAGGAACGGGCCTTGCCAAAAGGCGGTCGGCCGCGTCTTTATGCCCCGCCCGACCCCCTCTGTCTCGCTGAAAAATTCGTGGCTTCGCGGGTGACGCCGGCTGCACAGCTAAGTGGCTGGCGGATATAGTATTTTGCTTCGGAGGTCTTGTCTTCGTAGCCTCTCGCCGCCACGTCCAAAAGAAGGCGCGAATCTGGTATGCGACGGAGGACTCCATCATGCGGAAGACGGTGTTTTGTGCGGCCATGGCCTTCTCACTTGCGTCCTTTCCGGCGCTGGCCTTCGAAGCGGAGTTTCTGTCCGCCAGCACCGCCGATCTGGAAAACCCTCACGACATCAAACTCTCGCGCGATGGCCGCTATCTGTTCGTCTCCGATCTTGGCAACAACCGCGTGGCCGTGCTGGATGCCGAGACTCTCAAGATGAAGGGCACAATCGGCGAGGACGAGCAGAGGGGGCCCCACGACGTCGATCTGGACGCCTCCGGGCGCCTCCTGGTCGCCGACACCCATAATCATCGCATCGCGATTTATGAGCTGGACGGCATCGAAGGGCGCCTGGTGGAGAGCCTGTCCGACGGTATACGTAAGCCCGAGGGCGTCTTGGCGGGGTCAGAGGGCCGCGTGTTCGCGACCGGTGCCGGCAGCGACAATCTGGTTGTCTTTCTTGACGGGGCCGTGCGCAAGGAAATCGGTGACCTCTCCGCGCCACACGATGTGGAGTTTGCGCCGAACCGGGATGTTTGGATCGCGGACGCCGCCAATGACCGCCTGGTGCGCGTCAACCAGGATCTCGGGATCGAGACGATTCTCTCCGGCGATCCCTACGGCTTTAGCGGGCCAAGGTATCTCGACGTTGCGCCGGACGGAACCTTGGTGGTTGCCGACAAGTATAGCCATAGCGTCAAGGTCATCGCCGAATCCGGCGAGGTGATCGGCGTGATCGGGACTGGGGAGCCGGGGCTTGGCCCCAACGTCTTCAAGACACCGGAGGGCGTGGAGTTACGCGGCGACACCGTGTGGCTCTCCGACAGCGGCAATGACCGGATCGTCAAATACCGGCTGACCTGGGACTAAGGCTCGGCCCCTCTAGGCCACCTGATCCTCGATCGCCGCGAGAGTGGATAGCAGCCCGTCCTTGTCGGCGTAGCAGCCTTGCAGCCAGCGGCTGCCCTCGCCGGAGTAAGCTTCGCGCGCGTGCAGAACCCGGGTGTTGTCCACCATGAAGAGCTCCCCCGGCGCCAGCTTGAAAGTGACCCACATGGCCGGGTCCTCGATGATCTCGGTAAACCGCCGGGACGCGGCGTAGTAGCCCTCCATCTCGTCGAAAGGCACATCCACGGGAGCCGCCGCCGAGCGGTTGTTCCAGCGCACCGCAATCACCTGTCCATCCGGCGCCAGCTCGATCACCGGCCGCCGCGAGCGCAGCCGCACACCGGGCGATCCGGCATACTCGAAGCGCGTGCAATACCCTGACAAGAGGTCGAAGTGCGCTAGGTTTTCGGACTTTAGCCGTTCGACGGCGCGGAACCCGTCCACCAGCCGGGAATCGCCGCCCTCCACCGAGTTTTCCAGACAGCACAAGAGCTGCAGCGTTGGCACCGGGTCGCGGTAGGGGTTATCGCTATGGGCTTCCAGACCCAGGTTCGTGAAGGCGAGGTTGCTTGGGTTCACCTGCGCGCGCACGTCGAACAAGCGGCCGTAGTTCGTCTCCCGCACGAAGCCGAAACGCTCCGCGGCCGTGCAAACCGCTCCCGGCTCCTTCGGCACGTTTTCCAGCAGGCTGAAGCCGTAGGCGCGGACCGGGACCAGCCAAGCCGCCAAGGCCGCCGGCGAGGTTGAAACCGCGCGCCAATCGGAACGGGGGAGGTCCGCCCCAAAACCGGCGTCCCAGGTCGTTATCGCCGGATCGAACCAGCCGCGCTCCGCCTCGCGGGCTTGGTCGTAGGCACGCGCCCGCAGCCACTCGGCCGGGAAGCGGAAAGCGCGCATGTCCGGCGCCAAGGTGATGCTGACCTCACCCTCGGGTGAGATGGCGGCCGCTGTGGCGGCCGTCTTGGAGGGCACGTCGAGGAGACTGATCAGCCGCTGGCCGTTGCTGGCGCTGCGGGTCGCTTCGTCGAGCGCGTTGTAGCGCAGCCAGACCGCGTGATAGCGCGCGGAGAAGCCGTCGCTCCAAGCGACTCGGACAGCGCGCCCGTTGAGTATCACGGATGCGGCTTCGGCGGACGGCGTCATGGGCTAGGGTCCTCCCTTCCGGAAACGAGATGCGAGGTGCCGTGCGGATTGTGTTTTGCCAATATTGATCCTATAGGGCCGTGCGGCCAAGCCGAACTTGGCTTTCCAGCCGTGCCGCGCGGCGAAACGAGAGAGGGTTGATGCCATGCCGTTGCAAATGAACCGGGAGGTCTTCATCACCTGCGCGGTCACGGGCTCGGGCGGAACGCAAGACCGCAGCCCGCACGTGCCAAGAAGCCCCCAGCAAATCGCCGAAAGAGCCATCGACGCGGCAAAGGCCGGCGCCGCCGTGGTGCATTGCCATGTGCGCGACCCGGAAACCGGGGCGCCGGCGCGCGACCCGAGTCTCTACCGCGAGCTGACCGAGCGGGTGCGCGACGCTGACGTCGATGTGGTGCTGAATCTCACCGCCGGCATGGGTGGCGACTTGGTGCTCGGCGGGGTGGATCAACCCCTTCCGCCGGGCCCGGGCACCGACATGATCTCGGGCGCGGAGCGGCTGGCCCATGTCGCAGATTGCCTGCCGGAAATCTGCACACTCGATTGCGGCACCATGAACTTCGCGGAAGCCGACTACATCATGGTGAACAGCCCGGGCATGCTGCGGGACATGGGCGCGCGCATGACCGCTCTTGGTGTCAAGGTCGAGATCGAGGCCTTCGACACGGGCCACCTCTGGCTGGCCAAGCGGCTGGTCGAGGAGAGCGTCCTGAACAGCCCCGCATTGGTGCAGCTTTGCATGGGTGTGCCTTGGGGTGCGCCAGACGACCTGCGCACCTTCCTGGCCATGGTGGACGCGGTGCCGGCCGATTGGGTCTGGTCGGGCTTCAGCCTTGGCCGCCACCAGATGCCCTACGTCGCCGCCGCCGTTCTGGCGGGCGGGAATGTGCGTGTCGGGCTGGAGGACAATCTCTATCTCGACAAGGGCGTTCTAGCGACGAATGCCCAGCTCGTGGAGCGTGCAGTTTCCATTATCGAAAACCTGGGCGCCCGCGTGATCGGCCCCGAGGACGTCCGGGCACGCCTCGGCCTGGAAAAGAGGGCGCCGCGATGAGCTGCGTTTGCGCCGGAAGGCGGCGGGCATGACGCGCCGGGTTCTGGTGACGGCCGGCGGCTCGGGCATCGGGCGCGCCATGGGGGAGGCCTTCGCGGCCGAGGGCGCGGAGGTTTGGGCGGTGGATATCGATCCGGTCGCGCTCGACGCCTGCCCGAGGGCCTGGCGCCGGGATTGCCTGGACGTGACCGAGGAGGCTGCGGTCGCGGAACTCTTCGGACGCCTGGCGGCGCAATGGGGTGGGTTGGACGTGCTCTGCGCGAATGCCGGGATCGCTGGGCCGACGGCGCTGGTGGAGGACGTGGCGCTGGACGACTGGCGCCGCTGCGTTTCGGTCAACCTCGACGGCGCCTTCCTGTTCGCCAAGCACGCGGCACCGCTGATGAAGGCGCAGCGGTCGGGGGTCATCTTGCTGACCTCTTCCACGGCTGGGCTGCATGGCTATCCCAGCCGCTCGCCCTATTGTGCCGCGAAGTGGGCGGTGATCGGCCTGATGAAAACGCTGGCGATGGAACTGGGCCCTTACGGCATACGCGCCAACGCCATCTGCCCGGGGTCGGTGGAGGGCGAGCGCATGGATGGCGTCTTGGCCCGGGAAGCGGCGGCGAAGGGCACCACACAGGAGGTGTTGCGGGCGGGTTATGCCTCGGGCACCTCGCTTAGGTCCTGGGTGCGCGCGGAGGACGTGGCGGCCATGGCAGCGTATCTTGGCAGCGATGCCGCGCGGCTAGTGAGCGGTCAAACGATCGCCGTGGACGGTCACACGGAAAATCCCGACCCCAAGGTTTAGGCGGGCTCCGTTCCAGCGGCGGCGCGTTCGGCGAGCAGGCGGTCGAGCCAGTCCGGGTCCATCTCCGGGACCGAGGACAGCAGCAGCTCCGTATAGGGATGGTGCGGCGGCTGGAACATTTCCGACTTGCGGCCTTGCTCCACCACCTTGCCTTCCTTCATGACCACGACCTCGTCGGCGATGGCGCGGACCGTGGCGAGATCGTGGGTGATGAACATGTAGGCGAGATCGAACTCACTCTGCAGCCGGTCCAGCAGCTTGAGGATCCCTTCCGCCACCAGTTGGTCGAGGGCGCTGGTCACCTCGTCGCAGATTATGAAGCGGGGCTCCGCCGCCAGGGCCCGAGCGATGCCGATGCGCTGCTTCTGGCCGCCGGAGAGTTCCGAGGGGAGGCGGTCGATGAAGTCATCCGGCTCCAGCTCGATGAGGTTGAGAAGCTCCCGGGTCCGCTCTTCCAGGGCCTTGCCGCTCAGGCCCAGATAAAAAGCCACCGGCCGGCCGATGATCTCGCGGATCTTCTGCATCGGATTCAGGGCCGTGTCGGCCATCTGATAGATCATCTGCGCCTGGCGCAGCTGATCCTTGCTGCGCGCTTGGTAGCCTGTCGGGAGGGCTTGACCGTCGAATAGCACCTCGCCGGAGGACGGCGGGAGCAGGCCGGTGATTACCCGCGCGGCCGTAGATTTTCCGGATCCCGACTCCCCCACGACTGCGACGGTGCGCCGGGCGTGTATGTCGAAGCTGACGTCGAAGAGGACCGGTGCCTTGCCATAAGCCGCGTCGATGTTGCGCAGTGAGACCACAGGCGTTTCGCCCGGCCCTGCCAAAGGCTGCTCTTTGCGCTCATGGCTGCGCACGGCCCACAGCGACTTGGTGTAATCCTCTTTGGGAGTTGCGAGCATGGTCCGGGTGTCGGCTTCCTCCACCTCGTCGCCTTTCAGCAGCACCTTGATCCTGTCGGCCATCTGGGCAACCACAGCCAGATCGTGGGTGATGTAGATGGCGGCGGTGTGAAACTGCTCGACGATATCCCGGATTGCCGCCAGCACCTCGATCTGTGTCGTCACGTCGAGGGCGGTTGTCGGCTCGTCGAAGATGATGAGATCGGGCCGGCAGGCCATGGCCATGGCGGTCATGGCGCGCTGAAGCTGGCCGCCGGAGACCTGGTGGGGATAGCGAAAGCCGATCTCCTCGGGATTGGGCAGCCGCATGCGGCGGTAAAGCTCCACCGCGTCCTTCTCCGCTTCCTCCCGGCTCATCACGTGATGGGAAAGCGGGGCCTCGCAATACTGGTCAATCAGCTTGTGGGCGGGGTTAAAGCTCGCCGCCGCGGACTGTGCCACATAGGCGATGCGCTTGCCGCGCAAGCCCCGGCGCTTGGCTTCGCTGGCTTTGCGCAGATTGATGCCGTCGAACTCGATCGAGCCGCCGGAGATGCGGCAGCCATCGCGGGTGAAGCCCATGGCCGCCAAGCCAATTGTGGATTTGCCCGCACCCGACTCGCCGATCAGTCCCATGACCTCGCCTCGGTGCAGGGTCAGATCCACGCCCTTCACGATGGGCTGCCAGGTTTCGTCGGCGCGCCCTTCGATGTGCAGGTCCTTGATTTCCAGAAGCAGGGATTGTTCGGACATCTTCCTACTCCTTCAATCCGCTGGCGCGGTGCAGCATCCAGTCCACCACGAAGTTCACGCCGACGGTCAAAAGGGCGATGGCGCCGGCGGGCAGCAGCGGCGTGATCTCGCCAAAGGTGATCAGGGTGGCGTTCTCTCGCACCATGGAGCCCCAGTCGGCGGTGGGGGGCTGGATGCCGAGCCCCAAGAAGCTCAGCGCAGAGATGGACAGGAAGACGAAGCAGAAGCGCAAGCCGAACTCGGCCACCAAGGGGGCGGCGGCGTTCGGCAGGATTTCCCGCAGGATCAGGTGCCGCATGCCTTCGCCGCGCAGCCGCGCCGCCTCGATGTAGTCCATCACCACGATATTCATGGCGACGGCGCGTGCGAGACGGAAGACGCGGGTCGAATCGATCAGGGCGATCACGAGGATCATGTTCGTGATCGAGGTTCCGACGATGGTCAACAAGAGCAGCGCCAGGATGAGCGCCGGGATCGCCATGATGACATCCACGGCGCGGCTTAGGAGTTGATCGAGCTTGCCGCCGGTGGTGGCGGCCAGAAGCCCCAGGATCGATCCAAGCAGGAAGGCGAGCAGGGTGGTCAGGAAGGCGATCCCAACGGTGTTGCGCGCTCCGTAGATCAGCCGTGTGAACATGTCCCGGCCGAGCTTGTCGGTTCCCAGGATGTGTTCGGCGCTCCAGGGCAGGTATTGCTGACCCACCACCTCGCGCTCGCCGTAGGGGGCGATGACGGGCGCCAGAAAGGCGACCGCGATGTAGGCCAGAATGACAATCATCCCAAACCATGCGGTCGGCGGCGCGGTGCGGAGGGCCTTGCCGACGGCTTGTGTGTTCATGATCCGCCCTCCCTCATCGGCTATGAACGAGGCGCGGGTTGGACAGGGTCGAGAGCACGTCCGCCGCGAGGTTGAGAAGCACGTAGGCACAGGCGAATATCAGGGCGGCGGCCTGAACCACGGTGATGTCGCGCTTGGACACCGAGTCGACCATCAACTGACCTAGGCCGGGATAGACGAAGACCACCTCCACCACCACCACGCCGGTGATGAGGTAAGCGAGGTTAAGGGCGATCACATTAATGATCGGCGCCAGCGCGTTGGGCAGCGCGTGGCGCAGGATGATCGCCGTGGGCGAGGCCCCCTTGAGCTTGGCCATCTCGATGTAAGGCGAGGCAAGCAGGTTGATGATGGCTGCCCGCGTCATCCGCATCATGTGGGCCGTGACGACGAGGGTTAGGGTCAGGGCAGGCAGGAAGGTGCGGTGAATCCGCTCGCTGAAGGCCATCTCCGGTGAGACGTTCGCGATGGAGGGAAACCATCCGGTCTGGGACAGCAAGAAGATTAGGATATAAGCAACGAAGAACTCCGGGAAGGAGATCGAGGTCAGGGTGAAGATGTTCACAGCCCGGTCGTAGAGCGAATTGCGGAACAAGGCCGCGAGAATGCCCAGGGTCAGCGCCAGCGGCACCGCGATAACCGCCGCGTAGAGCGCCAGGAAGAGCGTATTCCCTAAACGCGTCGCGATCAGATCGGTGATGGGCCGGCCGTTCGCAAGCGAGTTTCCGAAGTCGCCCTGCAAGACATCGCCTAGCCAGACGAAGTATCTGATATAGGCGGGCTGGTCGAGGCCGAGCTCGCGCCGGAACGCGGCCACCGTCTCGGGCGTTGCGGCTTGGCCGAGGATCTCTTGCGCGATGTCGCCTGGTAGCAGCTCGACCGCGCCGAAGATGAGCAAGGAGATCACGAACAAGGTCACTAGGCCTAGGCCGAGACGCAGCGCGATCATTTTCCAGATGCTGGACACACCGTTCCCCTTTTCCAGCTATCAAATCGCTCGCTCGTCCGCCGCACGACCGGCCGCGGAGCCATTCCCGCCTAAGGCTGAACCTTGCATGGAGGTGCGAGCGGGAACCCCCGGCGCAACCGCGCCGGGGGTCGGGGCCTTAGGCGAACCACCACCGCTCGATGGCGCGGAAGCCATCCATGGTCCAGTTCGCCCCGACTTGCTCGGGGTGCGCCACCTTGTCCGTGTGGGCCATGACGTAGCTTGCGAACATGGGCACCACGACGCCACCTTCGTTGCTCACAATGCCTTGCATTTCCTCGTACATGGCGCGGCGCTTAGCTTCGTCGAGTTCCGAGCGGGCCTCGAGCAGAAGCTTGTTAAAGCGCTCGTGCTCCCAGAAGCTGTCATTCCAGGCCGCCCCCGAGGCGTAAGCGGTTGAGAACATCCAATCCTCAGTGGGCCTGCCACCCCAGTAGACGGCCGACCAGGGCTTCACCATCCAGACGTCGGACCAGTAGCCGTCATTGGGCTCGCGCGCCACCTCGATGTTGATGCCGGCGGGCGCGGCTTTTTCGGAATAGAGAACCGCCGCGTCCACCGCACCGCCGAAAGCGGCGTCGGCGGCGCTGAGGGTCACGTCCAGGGACGATAAGCCAGCCTCCTTGAGGTGGAATTTCGCCTTATCCGGGTCGTAGCTATGTTGCTCCAGGTCTTTGGCGAAATAGCGGTTTGAGCGGCCGATGGGATGGTCGTTTCCAACTTCCCCATAGCCGTTCAGGATTTTGTCGACGAGCTCTTGTCGGTCGATGGCGTACTTCAGCGCCAGCCGCACGTTATTGTCGTTGAAGGGCGCCACACGGGTATCCATCGCGAAGGTGTAGTGCTGCGTGCCTGTGGTCGGCAAAACAACGATGCCCGGCGCGCGCTTCAACAAATGGACGGTGTTGAGGTCCACGCGGTCAATCATATCTACTTCACCGGTGATGAGCGCGTTTTGACGGGCCGCCGGATCGACAATCGTAAGCATTTCGGCGGATTCGAAGTGCGCGCGGCCATCCTTCCAGTAGTTGGGATTGCGCTTCATCGTTGCGCGAACGCCAGGTTCATAGGCGTCGACGACATAGGCACCACATCCGTCGCTCGTGGTGACGTCGATCTTCCCATCGCTCGAGGGCATGATCGGCAGGTGGTAGTCGGACATTATGAAGGGGAAGTCGGCATTGCCCGCTTCCAGGGTGATCACCACCACATTCGCGCCATCGGCCTTCATGTCGGAGATCGCCTCGACGATCGGCTTGGCGGCAGACTTACTGTCCTCACCGCGATGGTAGTCCAAAGAAGCGACTACGTCGTCGGCAGTGACAGATTTGCCGCTGTGATAGGCAAGGCCGTCGCGGATCTTAAACGTCCAGACCTTTGCGTCCGGCGAGGCTTCCCAGCTTTCTGCCACTTCTCCGACAAGTGAACCGTCGGCGGCAATCTCGGTGAGGTTGCCATGCCGCGCCGTGGCAAATACCTGAACGAATGCGTTATCCCAGGTCGCTGGATCGTAACTGTCGGTCGTGTTGCCATGGCCCATGGCGACCCTGAAGTGTCCGCCGGATTTTGGCTGCGCCTTGGCCGCACGCATTGAAAGCGGCCCAACCAGTGCCGCCGCGCCAACCGCTGCCGTGCCCTGAAGCACTTTACGGCGCGAAACTCCCGTCAGACCCGTACGCTTAGTTTCTATTGTCTTCATATCCCTGTCCTCGCTTGTTTCTTGATTCTTTCGGGCGTCCGGTAGGAAACCTACCCTATTCACCTAACCTGCCTCGAAAGCGCGCGAGGCGCAATCGGCTTGCGGCGCGGGCGGTAGCCTCGACATGGGCGATCACGTTTGCGCTAGGCTGTTCAAACGGGCTGCCACGCGCCCTATCTGCCGTGGTGAGACCTAAGTAAGCGAAGGGAAATTCGATGACCCGATTGACGAGG
>JARFRB010000113.1 GCA_029287455.1 Pelagibius litoralis
CCGGTCGTGGCGGCGGTGCGTGGCTTCGCGGCTGGCGGCGGGTTCAGCTTGCTGTGCGGCTGCGACCTGGTGATCGCCGGCGCATCGAGCAAATTCACCATGGCTTATACCCGCGCTGGATTGTCGCCGGATGGAAGCTCCACCTTCTTTCTGGCGAAGATCGTGGGGCTGCGGCGCGCCTATGAATTGGCGCTGACCAACCGGGTTCTCTCGGCCGAGGAGGCGCTGGATTGGGGCCTGGTCAACCGCGTTGTGCCCGACGACGAAGTCCTGGCCATTTCGAGCGATCTCGCCGTTGAGCTTTCTCGGGGGCCGACCGCCGCCTTCGGCGCGACGAAGCGCCTCTTGCTCGACGGCACCGTCAGCTCCCTGGAAACTCAGATGGAGTCCGAGAGCCGGGCGATCGCCCAGGCGATCACCGGGGGAGAGGGTGGCGAAGGCATGGCCGCTTTTCTCGAGAAACGGCCGCCAAGGTTTGGTTAGCTGAAGGGCAAGCCCACGTAGTTTTCCGCCAGCGCGGCGCGCGCGGCGTCGGAGCCGACGAGATAGCTTAGCTCTGCCAGTTGAATGCGCTGGTCGAAGGGCGTGTGGTCGGGAAAGCGGTGGAGCATTGAGGTCATCCACCAGGAAAACCGCTCCGCCTTCCAGATGCGGTTGAGGCAATCGCGTGAGTAGCTGTCCAAGAGGTCCGTCCCGCCCTTGTCGTGGAAATCGATGAGCGCGTTGGAGAGGAAATGAATGTCGGAGGCTGCGAGGTTCAAGCCCTTGGCACCCGTCGGCGGAACGATGTGGGCAGCGTCGCCGGCTAGGAAGAGGCGGCCATGGCGCATGGGCTCCGCCACGAAGCTGCGCAGCGGGGCGATGGATTTTTCGATGGAGGGGCCGGTTTCAAGCCGCGAGGCCGCCGCCTCGGGCAGTCTTGATTTGAGGTCTTCCCAAAACCGGTCGTCCGGCCATTCCTCCAAGGGCTCGTCCACGCGGCACTGGATGTAATAGCGGCTGCGCGTCATGGAGCGCATGCTGCAAAGGGCGAAGCCCTTCTCGTGATTAACGTAGATAAGCTCGTCGGATACCGGCGTGGTGTCGGACAGCACTCCTAGCCAGCCGAAAGGATAGACGCGCTCATAGGTCTTCAATTGGGATGGAGGAATGCTGCGCCGGCTAACGCCATGAAACCCGTCGCAGCCCGCGATGAAATCGCACGCGATCTCGTGCTCCCGGCCGTCCTTGCGGTAGGTGATGCGCGGGCGCTCTTCGTCGATGTCATGAAGCGCCACGTCCTCGGCTTCATAGACAAGCTGTGCGCCGGCCGCCTCTCGCGCTTCGGTCAAGTCCCGCGTCACCTCTGTCTGCCCATAGACAGTGACAACGCTGCCGCCAGAGCCGCCCTCCAAATCGATGCGATAGCTTTGCCCGGCAAAACAGAGTTCGATGCCGGTATGGATCAAGCCTTCGCGCGCCACCCGCTCGCCGACGCCGGCGCGGTGCAGCAGAGTGACCGTGCCTTGCTCCAGTACGCCAGCGCGAATGCGCCCCAGAACGTAATCCCGGCTTTGCCTTTCGAGGACGACGGTTTCGATGCCGGCCAGATCAAGCAACTGAGATAGCAGCAGACCAGAGGGGCCGGCTCCGATAATGCCGACTTGAGTGCGCATTGATGTGGTGCCTCCTGACCTGCTCAATCCTGGGCGTATTCTTTCCGACGCCTAAACCAACAAGCGGTGGGCCGCGTTGCAACAAAAAACCTTCTTGAGCGCACAGGCCGCTGCAATTGTCGCGGTGTAATGCGGTCCCGTTAGTTGGTGCGCGGCAGGCGACGGGTGGCCTACAATTGTTTAGTTTAGGTGCGCTAAAGTTGTGGCTCTCGGCTTTAACTTTTGCGGGCAGATTGGTAATAATATTCACCCACTGATTTTGCTGGAAAGATGGAACGACACGACCACAAGGCATTTCGCGAAGGAACGCACCGGACCATATCGCCGAGCGAGACGGTTGCCCGTGTCCGGCCCTTGATGGGGCGGATGGGCATAACGCGCATCGCGAACGTGACGGGTCTAGATCGGATTGGTATTCCGGTAGTTCTCGCCTGCCGGCCCAATTCACGATCGCTTGCTGTGTCCCAAGGCAAGGGGCTCGATCTCGACGCCGCGAAAGCCTCGGCGCTCATGGAGGCGGTCGAGGGCTTCCACGCGGAGCGCATCCGGCTTCCGCTTCGGCTTGGAAGCTACAGCGATCTCGCCGGCGATTTGCGGCTCGCCGACGTGGAGGGACTTCCGCGTCCACGCCACAGCGGATTTCACCTCAATGTGCAGGTTCCCTGGATAGAGGGCCACGACCTCCTTACGGACAGTTCCATTTGGCTGCCCTACGAAGTCGTTCATACCAACTACACCTTGCCTATGGTTCAGGGCAGCGGGTGTTTCGTCGCGAGCACTAATGGCTTGGCGTCTGGCAACTCAATGCCGGAAGCGATTTCCCACGGCATTTGCGAAGTGGTGGAGCGAGATGCCATAACGTTGTGGAACTGCTTGCCGAGAGCCCGGCGCGACAAGACCAGGATCGATCTCGATACGATCGACGACAAGAACTGCTCCCATGTTCTGGAGATGTTGCGCAAAGCGGGCCTAAAGGTCGCCGTCTGGGATGTGACAACGGACGTCGGCATTCCGTCCTTTTACTGCTTGATCGTCGATGGCAAACGCGAATTGGCTCATTCCGGAGCGGGTGCCGGTACGCATCCGGCGCGGCAAGTGGCATTGCTGCGGGCGATGACGGAAGCCGTCCAGGTGCGCACCAACTACATCACCGGAGCAAGAGACGATTTGCTGCCGGAAGAATACGCTGATCAAGGCATCGTGGAAAAATTCGACCGGGCTCAGGAGCTCATGGCCGCCACGCCAACGCACGATTTCAAGGAGGTGGCGACCCACGAAGCCGACAAGATCTCGCTCGATATCGACTGGATGCTGGACCGGCTGGTTGCCGTGGGGATTGAGCAGGTGCTTGTTGTCGATCTCACCCGGCCCGAGTTTGAGGTTTCTGTGGCGAGGGTCGTCATTCCAGGGCTAGAAGGCCCCGACGACCACGATGCCTTCGTCCCGGGCCCCCGCGCGCGCGCCCTTGGCGGAGGGGTGTCATGAACGTCGTCGTTTTCGTGGGGCCGTCATTACCCAAGGCGCGCGCAGAGGCTGAGGGCGAAGTCGTGGTTTTGCCTCCCGCTGCCGTGGGAGATATCTATAACGCCGCGCGGCGGGGCGCCCGCGCGATTGGCCTCATCGACGGATATTTCGAGGGTGTTCCCTCGGTTTGGCACAAGGAGATCCTGTGGGCGCTCAGGGAAGGAGTCGAGGTTTTCGGCGGCTCCAGCATGGGGGCGCTGCGGGCGGCGGAACTGCACGCCTTCGGCATGCGTGGCGTTGGCCAGATCTTCGAGTGGTTCCGCGACGGTTTATTGGAGGACGACGACGAGGTTGCCGTTCTGCACGGTCCGGCGGAGACGGGCTACCTTATGCTTTCCGAGCCGATGGTGAATTTTCGCGCCACTCTTGAACGGGCCAGCAAGGAGAACTTGATCGGATCGGACACGCGCGAGGCGCTGCTTAGTGTGGCCAAGCGCGTGTTTTACCAGGAGCGGACATGGGATGCCGTGCTCGCCCACCCGGATGTCGAGGCCGTGCCGGGTGACGAGCGGGAGAGGTTGAGCGCCTGGCTGCCGGAGGGGCGGATCGACATCAAGAAATCCGACGCGCTTTCCGTCCTATCGGCGGTGAAAACCGCTGCGGGACAGCTGGGTGTGCGGACGGGAGCCTCCACGGATTTCCACTTCGAGTGGACCACCATGTGGGACAAGGTCGTTGCTTTCTCATCTCAAGGCGCGGGTCGGGCGGACGCCTCGATGACGGCCGAAGAGAGCGCCGTACTCGAAGAATTGCGCCTTGATGCCAAGGGCTACGAGCGGGCGCGGGACCTAGCCGTGCTGCGAAAACTTGTGGACCGGGAAGCCCTGCGCGAGGGAATGGAGGTCGACCACGCGTCCAAGGTCGCGGCAATGCAGCGGTTTCGCGAAACCAACAGCTTGTTCAGACGCGCGGAACTCGATCGGTGGCTGTCGGAGCACGAAATGGGGGTCGAGGGCTTTGAAGACCTAATGGTTCAAGAAGCGCTTCTGGATTGGATGAGAACAGCCTTCGCGGCCGAACTCGACGATTGGTTGCTTGCCGAGGCGCGTATTAACGGCTCCTACGCGAGTTTGTCGGGCCGGGCTGGGGACAAGCAGCGGTTTTTGGCGCGGGGCGACTCGCCTGGCGTGGACTCCAACGCCAACTCGCCGTTACAATTACGTGCTTGGTATTTCGAGACACGGCTCGACCGCGAAATGCCAAGCGACATGGAATCATTTGCTCGGTCACTTGGCTTCGCCGATCTTCGCGCATTCGATCGCGCCCTGGAAAAAGAGTACTATTACGTTAAAGGAGGTTCCGGTCAGGCGAAAGCCGGCAAGTCGCCCGCGTAATTTAAACATCGCAACACGGATTACGGGCGTACCCGGAAGGTTCGTAGCGGTAGCGGTAGTGGAGGCCCAGTTCAAGATCGAGGGAGTTCCAATTGACGACCGATCACGCTGGTACGAGGTTCAAGCTCTATCCTCAGCTTCCTGGCTTGGAAAGCGACGAAGGCCCGGAGACTATTTGGGTGTCGCCGCCCCCCGGGGCGATCGGCCCTGGTCCCTCCGACGACAGGATGTACGTGGTTGAGCCTATCGGCAAGCAGCAGCCCTATGGCCCCGCGCCTGGGCGATACGGCCGGACGGGATTGTACCTTCCTCCCTGGCGGGGTCCGGTGGTGCAACCGGCCCTGCCGGACGCGAACGGGCATTTCGATTACCTGGAGCTTGGAACGCCGCAGTTCGAGATGGCTCACATTTTCGGCAGCGTCCGCTTTACGCTCGACGTCTGGGAACGCTATTTCGGGCGGTGGATCGAATGGCATTTCCGGCGCGATTTCAGCCGGTTGGAGATCGTCCATCTCCGCTCCCTCGATAATGCTTTTGCGGGCTTCGGCTCCATAGAAGTGGGGGCCCATTTCAGCAAGGACGCGCCGCCCGTGCCTTTCAGTCTCAGCTTCGATGTGCTGGCGCACGAGGTGGGGCACCTCATCATTTACAGCATGATCGGCTTGCCCGACCCGGAGGATATGGAGAGCGAGTACCTCGGCTTTCACGAATCCGCCGCGGACATGGTGTCGCTGATCACGCTTCTGCATTTCGACTCGGCCATTGAGGAACTGCTCAACAACAGCCGCGGCAATCTCTACACAGCCAATCGGCTCAATCGCTTCGCGGAGCTTTCCAATTTCAACCAGATGCGGATGGCGAATAACACGCGCACGCTCGCGGAGTTCGCCGAGGGTTGGAGCAAGGAGCATGATCTTTCAGAGCCCCTAACCGGCGCCTTGTTCGACGTATGGGTCGACGCCTTTCATGAAAGCTTGCTGGACGGTGGCTTGATTTCCGGTGCGCTCGAGGATTTTGCGGACGAAATGGATTATCAGCCGGGCGGGGTGGAAGCAATTCAAGGGCTATTCGACGAGGCCTTCTCCAGGGATCCGGCGGGCTTCAAGGCTGCGCTGGCGGAATCGCGTGATTACATGGGCTTCGCGCTTGCCGCTGTCTTTGAGCGATTGCTGCCGGAGAATCTGATTTACGAGGACGTGCGCAATGCCCTGCTGGACATCGATCAAGAGATCAATCGGGGGCGGTATCGACGGATTATCCTCAACAATTTCAATGCCCGGGCCATTGGGCTGGTCGGCGCCGGCCCGCGTCTGGCCCCACCGGATGAAGATAGCCATGCATTCTCGGCACGTACCATCGTTCCAGCAGGTTAACCGGAGTCAGAGAGCATTAACTGGTCAAGTAACGAAAATACGAGGAGGTGCAAAACAAATTAAGTATAGAATAGCTGACTATCATGCCTAGAAAATGCTGTTGACTAGTCTCAATTGTTAGTCTGTGGATCTGGGAATGGTGGAATATAATGCATTCCCCATTCTTAAGAAGGAATTCAAAATTTTGTCCAACAGGAGGCGGGAACAATGCCGGAAACGCTTTTGAGTGCCTCGGAAATAAAACTCTACGGTAGGCTGATGATTGACATACAGCTGGTGGGCGGCGTTCATTCAGCCGGTAAAAGCACTAATGAATTTGTAAAAGGCCAATTGCGGGGTAAAGACGCCACACCTAAGAATAAGCCAGGGTTGGCTAGAATATACGGATTTAGTTATGAGGGCCGCTACTACGATCTGGGGAGCCCGGTGATCTTCTTGGTGCACGGCCCCGGCGAAAAGGCGGGTCCTCCCGCGCCAAAGCTGCGAAGCCATGGCAGTCCGAGCCAAGCGGGGACCCAAGCAGCGGTGGGGGCTGTTCCGCCGGGCGATACCGACCATACGGGTGTCGCCGCGAAGGATTGGGACATGATGGATGACATCTTTATGTGGGACTACGACAGGAGCGACTACAGCATGCGGCTGGATGTCCAATCGGGGATGCTGGACCAATTGCTGCTCGCACCCTTCTTCGATGATGACGGTGGCCCGGCCTATAGTGGCGGCAAGGCTTACAGCGGCGGCAAGGCCTACAGCGGCGGAAAAGCATATAGTGGCGGCAAGGCTTACAGCGGTGGTAAGGCCTATAGCGGTGGCAAGGCGTACGGAGACTAGGCGTCCCAACGCATGTGAATTCTCGTTGCGTCGGATGAATCAAGCTTGAAGCCAAGGCGCTTGTAAAGCTTGATCGCCTTGTTGCCGCGCACCATCGAAAGCAAGAGCGGTTTTCGCTTCGCTTCCGTCGCGCGCATGATGTCGAGGATAATGCTCGAACCGATTCCGTTTCTCTGGAATGCGGGCATCAGGTGAATCTGGTCTAAGTTGACGTCGCTGTCCGTTTCCGAGACTTGCACCCAGCCTATGTCCTCTCCATCAACTTGAACGACCTTGATCTGTCGGGTGTCAAAGTAAGACGCAAATTTCGAACGTGTTTCGGCCTCGTCCCACGCGCCCAAATCTGTCAGCAATGGTTTCATGCAATTGATATAAAGACGCTGCGCAAGCTCATAATCGCCCCTATTCGCGGGGCGAAGGCAGAATTCACAAGATGTCTTTCTACGCGATTCATCCATGGTAGTTTCGCGATAAAGGGAAGATGCTTATTTCAGTCCCGCCTTTGCCAATCCTTCGAGCAATCGCTCTCGTGGTTCAGGATTCCGGTCGGGTGGAACATCTTTCCAATGGGCCAACGTGAATTCAGGTTGCGAGCGCAGCAGCTCTTTGGCGTAGCCCCGGGCCTCGCTTATGTTCCCGAGAAGTGCGTGACTGGCGGTCAGCATGCGCAGCCCTTCCGCTTTGTCATGCATCCGACCTAGCGTCCCAACCGCAGAGTTATAGTCGCCGAGGTCAAAGTATGCCTCGCCGAGATGCCACAGATACCAGTCGGGATAATAGGGGTTTAGGCGCATCGCGCGTTTGAGAAAAGTCACTGCCCGTTCGGTTTCTCCGTAGCAACAAACCGCGTGACCCATTTCCGCCAGCACGTCGGCATCGTTCGGATTTAGTTCTATCGCGCGCTCATAGGAAGCAAGTGACTCTTCATGCTGGCGTTTGTACAGACACGCTGAGCCGAGTGCCGCGTAGCCGCGTGAATCTGAGCAGTCAATTTCCACCGCCTTCTGGGCGAGGCTCACCGCGGTCTCCAGCTCCGGCTCAGGCGGGTGGGTCCAATTGAAACGCCAAGCGCGGGAATGGTTCCTCGACATGCCGGCGTAGCTGCGCGCGTTGATCGGGTCAATCTCGGCGGCCTGCTCGAACAAGTGCCGCGCCATCGTGTTCGCTTCGCGGGCGACGTGAATGTTGAGTTCATCGCCCCGCAAGATCAGGCCGTAAGCTTGAATGTCTGTGCGCGCTATGCTCGCCAGCTTTTGGTTCTCGGCAATGTTGATCTCGATCGACAGCCTGGAGGCAATCATCGAAGTGACTTCATCCTGAAACTCGAAGATATCTTCGAGGTCCCCGTCATAGCGTTCCGACCAGACAATCTTCTCGTTGCCCACGTCTTGCAGCTGGATGTGGATCCGAACCTTGCGGCCCGCCCTCTGCAGACCGCCGGTCGCAAGATAGCGAACCCCGAGGTGTTCGCCGATCTGCTTCGTGGAAGCTTCATTGTTACGGAAAAGGAACGCCGAGTTCCTGGCGATGACGAAAAGATCGCGAAAGCGGGACACGCTGGTGATCAGATCCGCCGTTATCCCATCGCAAATATGGCTGTCCTGCGGATCGCCGGACATGTTTTGGAGCGGCAGCACCGCGATCGAGTGTTTCGTCACGACCTGCGGGATTTCCTGGGGCGGCATTGGGAGAGGCTGGGACGGCTTTTGAGGCCCTAAGTCCTCGACCGTGAAAACTTCAATCGGATCCGGGATATTCTTCAGGGCCTTTCGCCCCATTGAATGCACCTTGATCTCGTCGATGCCACGGGCGTTCTGGCGCACCGCGTCCGTGATGCAGGTCCCGCCCGGCGGCGCCAGGCCCTGCACACGGGAGGCGACGTTGACGTGGTGGCCTTGAACCCCCGTCTCGTCAACCGTGATCTCGCCGAGGTTGATGCCGATCCGGAATACGATCTTTTCCTCTTCCGAGGCCCAGGCGGTTTGGTTGTGAAACTCTCTTTGAATGTCGACAGCGAATTTAAGCGATTGGGATGCGTTCACGAATGTCGCCAAGACTCCGTCACCGGCAACATGGATAACTTCCCCACCGTAATCGCCAACCAAGGATTTGATCAGTTTGATTGCTTGGTTCACCCGCACACGGGTTTGCTCTTCGTTCGCGCTCATCAATCGGCTGTAGCCGCAGATGTCTGCGAAGAGAACGGCCGACAAGCGCCGCTGCGGGAGTTTCGGTGCGCCCGGTTGCATACGCAATAGCTCCAGAGGATCGAATGCGCTCTTGCGGTATCGCAGGTCTTAATTCAGTGCTCAGAAGATAAGGCGCCCGAGTGAGAATATGCAACTCTGTCGGAAGGCTATTGCGGCCGGGTGCCCGCGGTCTCCGCTCGAATTCTTGGTTTATTGGCGATTTTTTGGGCGTGCGGCTGGCCTGTCGGCGCCGAAGCGGGCAAAAAAAGGCCCGGGAATCCCGGGCCTTGAGGTTTCACTGGGGAAGGTGGCCCGCGATCTGGGGGGAGATCGCGGACCGAGGCTCTCTCAGGGACGAGAGGTGCTTCAGCGCGGTTAGAGATAACTTGCGAAGATCGCGACCGCGTAGATCACGGCAAGAAGGCACCACGCCGAGCGAATTGGCCGCGTGGCGCTTTCCTGATTGGCTTCGGACCGTAAGGTCGACATCTTCAAAGGCTCCTATAACCGTCAAACTGCTGATTGCCATTTGATGAAGGCATAGGTCGGCACTCTTGCGATGTGGTTTTGCCCACAAGTTGTCGTTTTCTGAGAGATTTAGCGTTCTAAATCCCCAAGAAGCCGGCGAATTCCTTGTTTTGGGGTCTGATCAGTCGGATTCGGGGCCCGATACGGATTCCACGAGTTGCTTCAGCGCGGCCAAATCCTTGATCAGCAAGGAGCGCCCCTTACGCTCCACCAAGCCGTTGATGGCGAGCACGCGAAGTTCCCGGGTCACAGCCTCCCTATGGGTGCTGATCTTGCTCGCGAGTTCCGCGTGGGTCGGCGACGGCCGGAGCAAGGCGATATTCCCCCCTTGGTCTTGTTGCTGGGCGAGACGCAAGAGCTCCGCATGGAGGCGGCTCTTTACCGCGAGCGCGCTGAACTCATAGACGCGCTCGCTGAGTTGCCGAACCATTCCGACGAGGCTCGCCAACTGACGCTCGGCTACAATGGGCTCGTTCAGCAGCAGGGCGCGGAAGCGGTCGGCAGGCATGGCGGCAACGAAGGCGTTCGTCAACGCTTCCACACTCGCCGAGCGGGGTTGACCGTCAATCGCCGAGAGGTCCCCGAAAAGCTCTCCGGTCGAGATGTCCCGGAATAGGATCTCCTTTCCGCCGGCTGAGTAAATATGGGCCCGGAGCGTGCCTTCGACGACGAAGAACACATCGGTTCCTTGGTCCAAATGGCCGACCACCACCTGCTGCGGCTTGACCGACAGCCATCGGCAGTTGCCCTCGAGATATTGCAAGGTGTGCGCTGGCAAGCCTTGTAGTAAATCGACCCCGGCGAGAGATCTTATTCTTCCCGTATCCACGTCCCCGTTCCCCGTTTCCGACGCTAACGACTTCCATTATGAGCGTGGAAAACCAGTCCATCTAGCGTAGACATTGAAAGAATTTACAAGAGTTTCCCTCTCAGATTACTCCACGGCTCGCCTGGCTATGGTGTCGAACACAATGTCCAAGTCCTGCGCCAGAGCCATCAGGCTGTCTCCCCCTTCGTCCATGTAGGGCGCGAAGACGGCGCTGGGGGTCCGGTAGCTCAAGGTCGCGGTTCCGTCTGGATCCTCGGTGACATAGTAGCGGATGGGCGCTTCGATCCCGGCCGCGATGGAGGCGGCGAGCATGCGGCGTGCGTAGTCGTTTCGATAGACGCCGATGACGCGGTTCCCGGGAATGACTATCCCTTGAGCCTTCGCACCTCCCGAAGCGCTGGCTTGGGTAACCACCAACATTTTCTCCGCTTTCACCGAAGCGATAAGACGATCCACTAACTCATTATACAGAAATGATGTTTTGATCACCACCCAGCCCTCGCGCGGGGTGAGTTCCCCGGCCCGAATAGGGGTGTGAAACGCGAGCCCCAACACCAGCGTGACGATAAATGTCATGGTCAGGAAGGATTTCACCGCCCGGCGCTCCTCTTCGGTCTCACCTCTGGCCGAAGGCTAGCATGCTGATCGGGCCGCCGTGATCACTCACGCGTGATTTAGCTCTTCGATTCGGCCTGAATCCTATTGGGCGAAGGCGTTCGCCTCCTCGAAGCGTTTCAGGTTCCGCTCGACATTGTAGGGCTGCTCCGTGAGCGTCTCGGGGTCCCACTCGCTGCGCTGCGCGCCAAAGAAATCGCCGCCGTAAACGTGTATGGCACCGGTCAGCTTGGGGATCGGGTTGGTGACCGAATGAACGATGTCGGGACCTAGGGGAACGGCGTCTCGGTCGCACATTGCGCGCGCGCCGGCCGCCTCCACTTTGCCGGCCGCGTCACCCGGCAGGCGCCGCCAAAAGATATTGTCCTCGCGACCCCCATAGATGCCGATCACGGCCCACATATTGTGGTTGTGCGGCATCACGGTCATGTAGGGCGGCCAAATCACGTTCAAGATCGTCAGATCCGGCGCGTGGTAGATGCGCTGAACCGCGCCTTGCCTGGGCTCCCCGAGCGCGCGCACCACGCTCGCCGGCTCCGAAACCGCCCGTGCCACCACTTCATTGACTCCCTTGTGCGTGGGATCCTGGGCCAAGGCCGCTCGGCAGTCCGCGATGAACTGGTCCCTATCGAACATCTGCGCGCTCCTCTAACGGTTTGAGCTCTCGAATAAGATAGCATGCATTCTCGCATGTGCTCCGCGTCCTAGTCCAAGACGATCGTGTGCTCTTTCCTTAAATGCAATCTGGTGCCTGGATGAAAGTCGGCTTAGTCTTTTTGGCAAAGGTTCCGAGGCTCGGGCGTTGCCGGCCTGGATGAAAAACGCGCATATGAAGGAGGATCCCTGGAAATGGCCAGCACGCTTTTCACCAACGTCAAAATCATCGATGGCAGCGGCGCCGCGCCGTTCGCGGGAGAGGTTCTGATCCAGGGCAACCGGATCAAGGAAATCGGCCGCGATGGGCAGGCGCTGGAGCGTGCGGACCATGAAGTTGTGGACGGCGGCGGCCAAACCTTGATGCCCGGTCTCATCGAATCCCACGCCCATATCAGCTTTTGCGATACGCCGAATCTCGAGAATCTTGGCGACATGCCTCCGGAAGAGCACACCTTGGAAACGGTGAAGTACGCCAAGAAGATGCTCGACCAGGGCTTTACCGCGCTATTCAGCGCCGCGGCCGCGAAGGCCAGGCTAGATGTGGTGATCCGCAACGCGATTGATGCCGGCGACATTCCGGGCCCGCGGATGCGTGCGGCCAGCCCCGAATTGACGGTGACAGGCGGGCTTGGAGACGTCCGAAAGGCGCACATGTATCGGGAAACCTTCGCAATCTGCTGCGATGGGCCCGACGAGTTCCGGAAGGTCGCCCGCGAGATGTGCCGCGAGGGCGTGGACACCCTCAAGATCAACCCCTCGGGAGACGAGTTCATCCCATTCGCGCGCGCCCACCTAACCGTGATGAACGAGGCTGAGGTCGAGGCGGTCTGCGAGGTCGGGCGCTCGCGAGGAAAGATGGTCGCCGCCCACGCGCGCTCGGCGGAAAGCGTCAAGATGTGCTTGCGCCAGGGTGCGGACGTGATCTATCACGCCACCCTTTCCGACGAAGAGGCCTTGGACATGCTCGAGGCCCGCAAGGAGGAGATTTTTGTCGGCCCCGCCATGGGCATCATGTATGCCACCGGCGAGGGGGAGGGTGCCGCTTGGGGGATTACCCGCGATAATCCGGTTGCCGTGTATTTCCGGCGCGAGCTGGAAATGTGCATTGAGAACATGAAGGCGCTCAAGAAGCGCGGAGTTCGGGTCTTGCCGGGCGGTGACTACGGCTTCGCCTGGAACCCCATCGGCTCCAACGCCCGCGATCTAGAGCATTTCGTGAAATTGCTCGATTACACGCCCTTGGAGGCGATCAGTTCCGCCACCAAGCTGGGCGGCGAGATCATGGGGATGGACATTGGTCTGATCCGGGAAGGGTACTTGGCCGACCTGCTGTTGGTCGACGGCGACCCCGCGACCGACGTAACCCTGCTGCGCGACGCAGGCAAGCTGACCTGCATCATGAAGGACGGTGCCTTTCACAAGCGAGCTTTGGATCCCGCGAAAGCAGGGCAGGCCGCGGCCGAGTGACGGCTGCGGGCCAAGGTTGGCACGGCGCCGCGCCGCGTTTTCGCTTCAAAGGCGGATAAAAAGGGCTCAAACTGCGCGCAGGGCACCCCTGTGCCGCTGGAGCCGGTATGCACGGATTGAGCGCATTCCGAGTTAGGGGCCGCCAACTTCCCGTTCGCAGGGTTTTGGCCTTCGGGCTTCTCTTCGCTTTTGTCGCCGCGGGCAGCCTTGTCGGATTGCTACAGGAGACCGGCGAGGGTGCCTTGACAGGCGCCAGTATCGGGGAGTGGGTCAAGGACCTTGGCTTCTGGGGCCATCTCGCCATCGTGGCGCTGATGATTCTGCATTCCTTCGTTCCGTTTCCCGCGGAGCTGGTGGCCTTTGCCGCGGGCATGTGTTTTGGCCCGGTGGTGGGCATGATCTCGGTGTGGATCGGCGCGATGCTTGGCGCCGCGGTTGCCTTCGGCCTTTCACGCGGCCTCGGGCGACCCTTCGTCGAAGGCGTGTTGAGCGAGAGTCAGGCCGAAAAGCTCAACCGTTGGTCCAAGGAACACAGCGTGCGGACGTTGATCGTCGTCAGGCTCATCCCGGTCATCGCGTTTAATCTCATCAACTACGCCGCCGGCTTGACGCGCGTGCGCTGGTGGACGTTCTTGTGGACGACCGGCCTTGGGATAGTGCCGCTGACCGGCGTGATGGTCTACATGGGGCACGAAATGCGGCAGCTTTCCTGGCTGCATCTCGTTTACGGGACCGGTTTTGGCCTGCTCGCGCTGTTGGTTTGGCACTTTTGGTCGAAGCGCCGCTCCGCGGCGGGCGATCTGGGCGGGAATTCTTAGACGCGCAAGGAGGGGCGGGCCCAGCTTTTGTCGTCCAACTTATCTACAGATTTTCGTGTTTATATTAATATTTGGACAACCATCTTCCTCCTAGACTCTCCTCAACAATGCGCGAAAGCAAGGCGGCGAGTATGCGGGCACTCAAGCCTGATACAGAAGATGCTGAACCCCTGCGTGGCGGAATAGCGCCGGACGCCTTGGCCTTGGCGAAGGCCTTGGCGCGTTTGCGCGACTGTGCCGAAACCGGTGTGGACTTCGTTTGGGAAGCCGATTCCGAAGGGCGGTTGACCTACGCGGTGGCCATGCGAGAGCGCGATGATTCCGTGGATGTCGACGCCTGGATCGGATTGACCCATTTCGAGATTGCGCAGGCAAACGCCGACGATCCGGTTTGGCTTGAGCATCTTGGTGCCCTTCGTGCCCGCAGGCCCTTCATGGATCTGCGCTATGGCGTACATACCTGCGCGGGCCGCACCTTAAGCCTGTCGGTCTCGGGCAAGCCGTTTTCCGACAGTGTCGGGCGTTTCGCCGGTTGGCGGGGCAGTGCGAGCGAAGTGACGCTCATGGTGGAAGCCGAGCGCCAGGCCCGTGCCGCGGAAAACCGGGGCGGCCTGGGCTACTGGCGCTACGACCTGGAAAGTGGCCAGTTATCTTGGTCGAACCAGATGTATCGCATTCACGGCAGGGCGCCGGGAAACTATTCCCCAGAGTTCGAGCACATGCTCGAGTCTTTTTCGGAAGAGGATCGGGGTCGTTTGCGCGGCGCGTTCGAGCGGGCCTTGCAAGGGGCCGAGGCGGTCGAGGAGCGCGGCAGGCTTATCCTGCCCGATGGCAGTTTCCGCTGGGTCGAAATCACCGCTGAGTCCGAGGTGGGCTCAGAGGAAAAGCCCTTGGCGCTGTTCGGTATTCTGCGCGACGTAACGGACCCGGTGGAGCAAGAACTGGCGCTGGACTGCGTGGAGAAGATGCGCCAGCAGACGAATGCGCTGGCCGAAGGGCTGCGTCGCGCCATCGACGAGCACGCGGTCCTAGCGACCCTGGACGCCACCGGCCGCCTGGTTGACGCCAACCGGAACTTCTGCGATCTGAATGGCGTGCCGGCGGATCACGTCGTCGGTTCGATGATCGAGGAGTTCTTGGCGCCGGAGGACCCGCGCAGATCGCTGCGCGACTTGGTGTCGGGGGCCGTGTCCCGCGACCCAGCCCGGGTTGAGCTTCGCAATGCACAAAAGCTCGCGAGGCCCTATGTTCTCGACGCCACAATCATGCCCTTGCCGGGGCCGGCGGGCTGGAGCCGTAGCGTGGTTATCATCGGTACCGATGTAACCGCCGCGCGCGCTTCCGAAACCCGGCTGCGCGAGAGCGAGCAGCGCTGGCGGGAGCTGGTTCTGCGCACGCCGGCACCGCTGATGGTGTTCTCCGGCTCCGAGGTTCTCTTCGCGAACGAGGCTTTCGCGAAGATGCTGGGCTACGCCGAGGCGAAGCAGATGCTCGGGCTTACGCTCGGTGATCTCAACATCGCCGAGGATCACCCAATCGCGGCCGAACGCTTCGATGTGGCCCTTGGCGGACGCCAGGACCTGCCGCCATGCGAGGCCCAGATGCGCTGCGCGGATGGGACAGTGAAGATCGTCGAGGTGGCCGGGACGCCGATCGAATACCGCGACCATCCGGCGGTCTTCGTACGTGCCCATGACGTGACGGAAAGGGCGGAATCGGAGCGCTTGCTGCAGGAGACTTTGGAGGTTGCCAGGCGCGCCAACCACGCCAAGACGCAATTCCTCGCCACCATGAGCCACGAACTCCGAACCCCCCTTAACGCTGTTATCGGGTTCGCCGATGTCATGGAAAGCGAAACCTTCGGACCGCTTGGGCACGAGAGGTATTGCGAGTACGTGCAAGACATCAAGAAGTCGGGCCAGCATCTTCTGGCGCTACTCAGCGACATGCTGGACCTGTCTCGCATCGAGGCGGGGCGTTACGAAGCGACCATCCAGACACTCGATTTGGTGGCGGTTGTGCGCGACAGCCAGTCGCTGCTAAACGCGATCGCGCGTGAGCGGGGTCATCCCTTGGAGGTTGAGCTTCCCGGCGTCGCGCTTGCCCTCGGCGACTTGCGGGCCATCCGGCAAATCTTGATCAACCTGGTGAGCAACAGCGCGAAGTACAGCGAACGGCGACAGCCGATCCGGATCAACGTCGAAGCCAAGAAGGACCAATGGGTTCTCACGGTCGTCGACCGGGGCGATGGGATCTCGATGAAAGAGATCGATCGCCTTATGAAGCCGTTCGAGCGCAGCGGCGATGCCATGACATCGCGGGAATCGGGCGTTGGGCTGGGCTTGCCCATCTGCCGCCGCCTGGCGGAGATGCAAGGCGGCTCCCTTACCATCGAAAGCGAGATTGGGCAGGGGACGACGGTCCGTTTGCTGCTTCCCAAGGCGGGCTGAGGGTCCGCGCATAACAGCGTTGCAAGGGCGCCGGTGGACGGTGGCGGCGCAACGCCCTAGCCTACGCCTCGCACAGAGCGATGGGCGTGGGATGCTTCGCAGGTTTCTAGCGGTCTTCACAACGTTTCGGGAACGGGGATGGCGCTCGCCCGAAGCCATGTTGTTGCTCATGGGCGCCGCTGCGCCGCTGTCCTTTGCCACATGGATGGCCTTGCTGAACAATTTTGCCATCGAGCGCGCCGACTTCACCGGCGCCGAGATGGGATACCTGCAGTCCCTTCGCGAAGTTCCTGGTTTCCTTGCCTTCACCGCCGTCTTCGTACTGTTGGTGATCAAGGAGCAGCGCTTTGCGTTGATCGCCTTGGCGCTTCTGGGCATCGGCACCGCGCTAACCGGGTTCTTCCCCACCGCGATAGGCCTCTATGCGACCACTGTGCTGATGTCGGTAGGGTTCCACTACAACGAGACGGTCCAGCAATCCTTGGCGCTGCAATGGCTAGGCCGCGATCGGGCGCCGATCGTGCTAGGGCGGGTGATCGCGGCGGCTTCGCTGGCGGCGCTGGCGGCTTACGGTCTGATTTACGCCGCCTTCGATTGGGGTGGCTTGGATTACTCGGCGGTCTACCTGCTGGGCGGCGGGGCCACGGTCGCTATCGTCGTCTTCGCCTGGTTCGCCTATCCCCAGTTCCCCGAGAAGGTGGCCCAGCACAAGAAGATCATCCTGCGCAAACGCTATTGGCTCTACTACGCCCTAGTTTTCAATTCCGGCGCGCGGCGCCAGATTTTCATCGTCTTCGCGGGCTTCATGATGGTCGAGCGGTTCGGCTATTCGGTCGCCAACATCACCTTGTTGTTCCTGATCAACTACGCCGCCAACGTTTTCCTGGCGCCTGCTATCGGCCATCTCATCAAGCGCTGGGGCGAGCGTAAGGCCCTGACCATTGAGTACTTGGGCCTGATCGTCGTTTTCACGTCCTACGCTTTTGTTGACAGCGCCATCTGGGCCGCAGCCCTCTACGTGATCGACCACCTGTTCTTTGCCCTGGCGATCGCCATCAAGACCTATTTCCAGAAGATTGCCGATCCGCGCGACATTGCGCCCACGGCGGCGGTGAGCTTCACGATCAACCACATCGCCGCGGTGGTGCTGCCGGCAATTTTGGGGCTGGTTTGGCTGGTCAGCCCGGCTGCCGTCTTCCTGACGGGAACCGGCTTTGCGATCGTATCGTTGATCCTGACCCAGCTTATTCCAAGCGACCCGGACGCTGGCAATGAGACGATCTTGCGGCGGCCGCTTCCCCAGCCGGCTGAATAGAGTAGCCGGAGGGCCGGATCACCCCCGCCCGATGAAGGGCATCTTGGTTGCCATGATGGTCATGAATTGGATGTTCGCGTCCAAGGGCAGGCTGGCCATATGAGCGACCGCGTCGCCCACGTGCGCGACATCCATCCGGGGTTCCACCATCATCTCGCCGTTCGGCTGGGGCACCCCCTGTTTCATGCGCTCGGTCATTTCCGTCGCCGCGTTGCCAACGTCGATCTGACAGCAAGCGATGTTGTCGGCCCGGCCATCCAGGGAGGTGGATTTCGTAAGGCCGGTAATCGCGTGCTTCGTCGCGGTGTAGGGCGCGGAGAAGGGGCGGGGGACATGGGCTGAAATCGAACCGTTGTTGATGATGCGGCCGCCTTTCGGATCTTGCGCCTTCATCATGCGGATGGCCTCTTGCGTGCAAAGAAAGGCGCCGGTCAAGTTGACGTCGACCACCGCCTGCCACTGCTCGTAGGTCAGCTCTTCCATGGGAATGGCGGGTGTGCCCATGCCGGCGTTGTTGAACAGCACGTCCAAGCGGCCAAAGGCCTCTTGTGTGGCGGCGAACAGCGCCTTTACGGAAGCCGGGTCGCCGACGTCTGTCGGAACCGCCAGCGTTCGCGCTTGCACGCCCGCCAGTTTCGCAGTCTCCTCCAGCGGCTCCACCCGCCGGCCCGCAAGCGTCACGGCATAGCCCGCTTTCGCCAGGGCGAGTGCAGCGCTGCGGCCGATACCGGTTCCAGCACCTGTTACAATGGCCACCTTATCCGCAGAGCTCATTCCAATCGTCCTTCCCTTTTTCCGATTTTCGCGGACGATACACTGGGAATTAAATTTTCGCACGGGGTTGCGCTTGGGGATGCCGCCAAGTTCGCCCATATCGTTTGGAGATCAAGGGAGGTTTCAGGAAATGCAAGACGATACCCAGGGGGCGATTCAGCACGTCGTTGTCCCCAGCGCGAAGGATCTCGGGGGCTTCGAGGTACGCCGCGCCTTGCCGGCCATCGCCAAGCAAATGGTCGGACCGTTCATCTTCTTCGATCATTTCGGCCCGGCGGAGTTTCTGACTGGCACCGGAATCGACGTGCGGCCCCATCCGCATATTGGGCTGTCGACGGTCACCTATCTGATCGAAGGCGAGATACTGCACCGGGATAGCCTGGGCAGTGTGCAGCCAATCCGCCCGGGCGAGGTTAACTTGATGACCGCTGGCAAGGGTATCGTGCATTCGGAACGCACCGGCGCGGAGGTGCGGGCCCAAGGACACAGGCTCTATGGCTTGCAGACTTGGCTTGCGCTCCCGCGCGAACTGGAGGAGACGGCGCCCGCCTTCGTGCACTACGGCCGCGACGTCATGCCGGTGGTGGAAGGCGAGGGCAAGGTCGTCCGCCTGATCGCCGGTAGTCTGTTCGGCACCAGCTCGCCGGTCGAAACCGCGACCGAGACGATCTATGCGGATATCTCCCTGGAGGATGGCGCACGCTTGCCGATCGCGGTGGACTACGAGGAAAGGTGCATCTATATCCTTCAAGGCATTATCGAGATTGCCGGCGACCGCTTTGAGGCGGGACGGATGCTTATTCTTCGGCCGGGAGACACACTGACCGCCACCGCCGAGGGGGCGGCGCGGGTTATTCTGCTGGGCGGGGCAGCCATGGATGGGCCGCGTCAGATTTGGTGGAACTTCGTCTCCTCTTCGAAGGATCGCATCGAGGCCGCCAAGGCTGATTGGCGGGAAGGGCGCTTCGAGGCGGTGCCGGGCGAGACTGAGTTCATACCGCTTCCCGAAAACCGCTAAGCGAGCGGCCGCTTCCTTGCGAGAGGGACGATGCGGCCTTACTTTCGCTCGTCCGATCGCACCCTCGCGGAGAAAGCCAAATGACCGACGACATGCTGCAGGTGATGCGTTGGCATAACGGCGAGAAGTCTTACTCGCCGTTTTCCGACGCGGAGATGACCCGGCGCCAGAATGCCGTAAGAGGCTGGATGGCTGAGCAGGGCGTGCACGCCTGTCTTTTCACGTCCTACCACTGCATCAACTATTACTCGGGGTGGCTCTACTGTGCTTTCGGCCGAAAGTACGGGATGGTGATTACCGAGGACACGGCCACAACAATTTCCGCAGGCATCGACGGCGGGCAGCCTTGGCGCCGGAGCTTCGGCGATAACGTCACCTATAGCGATTGGCGTAAGGATAATTTTTTCAGAACCTTGGAGCCTCTTCTTAAAAGTGCGAAGCGAATCGGGATCGAGTTCGACAGCGTATCACTGGACCTGCGCGAGCAGTTGGGCGCAGCCTTTCCGGATGCGGAGTTCGTTGATGTCGGCCGGGCCTCGATGTGGATGCGCACCATCAAGTCCGCCGAGGAACAAGCGGTGATCCGGGAGGGCGCCCGGATCTGTGATGAGGGCGGGTGGGCCTTGGTCGCCGCGGTGGCGGCAGGCGCGCGCGAGCACGAGATCGCCATGGCCGCAACCAACGCTATGATTCGCGAGATCGCCGGGAGCTATCCATTTGTCGAGTTGATGGATACCTGGACCTGGTTTCAATCGGGCATCAACACAGACGGCGCCCATAATCCCGTGACCAACCGGACAGTGGAGGCCGGAGATATCCTCTCGTTGAACACCTTTCCAATGATCTTCGGCTACTACACCGCACTCGAGCGCACCCTGTTCTGTGAGCGGGCATCGGACGCCCATTTGGATTTATGGGAGAAGAACGTCGCGGTGCACCGCCGCGGTCTTGAGCTGATCCGCCCGGGCAAATCCTGTGCGGAGATCGCGGCCGAGCTCAATGAGCTTTATCGCGGCTGGGACCTTCTGCGTTACCGCTCCTTCGGCTACGGCCACAGCTTCGGTGTACTCTGTCACTACTATGGCCGCGAAGCCGGCGTTGAACTTCGCGAGGACGTGGATACCGTCCTGGAGCCCGGTATGGTGGTTTCCATGGAGCCGATGATCATGGTCCCCGAAGGCCATCCCGGCGCGGGTGGCTACAGGGAGCATGACATTCTCATCGTTGGGGAGGACGGCGCGGAAAACATCACCGGATTTCCGTTCGGCCCCGAGCACAACATCATTCCCAAAGGCGGGTTGCACCGGCCAACTGGCCAAGCCGCCGCGCCATGAGGCCAACCTCGGTTCCTCTCGAACAAATCTATGTTCCCATAAAGCTGCGAAAGGAGTTGGAGCCCGCGAAGCTGGAATCCTTGGCCGAGGATATCCTCGAGAACGGTTTGAAGACGCCGATCCAAGTGCGTCCAGATAAGGGTCGATATGTGCTTGTGACCGGGCTCTACCGAATGAACGCTATGGCCCTTCTGGGTGAGGAAACCGTTGAGGCCTTGATCGTCCAGCCAAGGCGGTACTGAATGCGCTTCCTCAGGCGCTCGCAGCAAGGGTGCCCCGCGCGCCCGATGATCATTCTTGCCGGCTTCCCAAGAGCGCCTCGATATCTGGTTCGGTGAGGCTGCGGTGAGGCGGCAGACTCAAGATAACCCGCGTCCCTTCGTATTGCCGGTTTTCGATCGTGATCGAGCCGCCGTGCAGGGCCGCCAGATTCTTGCTGATCGCCAGGCTCAGGCCAGTGCCTTCGTAGCGCCTCGCCAATCCGGACTCGACCTGACGGAAGGGCTCGGCGATCCGCGATAGCTGGTCGGCCGCTATGCCGCTTCCGGTGCCGTTCCAAGATCGTGCCGGTACTCACGGCGAGGGCAATGCAGAATGCGAGGAAGCCAAAATGCCGAACTGCGCGTGCCATTAAATCCGCCTTCCCACCTCGAGATATTCAACCGTTAGCATGCAAGCGGATTGGCTTGAAAGCTAGGTTTGAGAAGTAAACTTTAAGATAGCAATGCAACTTTATCGGGAGCATTCAGGCAGATTATTAGCTGATTTGGGTGAGCTTGAGTTCCGACGGCTGAATTCTCGAAGGGGCAATCCCGTCTGTCTTAACTTATGAAAAGAGCATCGGGATGCCGGGCACGTAGACTCGTCCGCGCCGGCGGGTGAAGGTCCGGCGAAGCGGGTGTGGGCGCGGCGATGATCAGGGAGGTGACGCTTTGGGTGCTGGGGCATTGTTGAGAGGGCTAGGAATCGCTCTCGTGGGCATGTGGATCGCTCAGAACGCTCATGCCGGGGATCGCCTTTCGGCCTCGTTGGTTTGCCGGGGCAACGAGCCATTTTGGAGTTTCGAGAAGGACGGGCCAAGCGCGCGCTTTACCAGACTCCAAGGCGCTGGGCAGGAACGCTTGGATTTCCAGGGCGAGGGAAGCGATCTCGGCTATCTGGACCCGCCCTGGTTCGTTTGGCGCGGAAAAGGTCGGGAAGACCCGAGCCAGACCATCGTGGTCGTTGCGAGGGTGCAAACTTGCTTGGACACCATGTCCGACGAGGGCCCGGCGTTCGATATGATGGCGGTGGTCTCTTCCCCGGAAGGCCGCTCGCTCGTGGGATGTTGCTTCTGGAAAACGGCCGGCGAGTAGGTCTTGCCCTGCGGCCAAGCCGATGGAGGGTGTCGGCGATGACTCAAACTCCTTTGAACCCAACCGGCCTTGATGCTTATCAGCCAAGTGAGATCGCGCGCCGCATCGAAGAGGCGGGTGTGCGCAAGGCGCATTTGCCATTCGTTCGGCTGATGACACTAGCGGTGCTCGCCGGGGCCTTCATTGCCTTGGGGGGTGCGTTCTATACGGTCACCATCGCGGGGGCTGATCCAATTTCGGGGCCGGTCCGGCTGTTGGGCGGAGCGGCATTCTCCCTTGGCCTGATCCTTGTGATCGTCGGCGGCGCGGAGCTTTTCACCGGAAATGCCTTAATCGTCATGGCCTGGGTCGACCGCCGGGTTTCCCTGCAAGAGCTGTCGCGCAATTGGGTGATCGTTTATTGCGGAAACCTAATCGGCGCGTTGATGTTGGTGGCGTTGATGGCGTTGTCGGGCCTGCCGCAAGGGGCGAGCGCCGAGGCCGCGCGGGCAATCGCGGAAGGCAAGATGGCGCTGGATCCGGTTTCGGCGTTCTTCCGGGGGGTGGCCTGCAACCTGCTGGTTTGCCTTGCGGTCTGGTTGAGCTTCGCGGCGCGCGACGCGGCTGGCAAAATTCTGGCGATCGTTTGGCCGATCACCGCCTTCGTGGCACTGGGCTTCGAGCACTCGATCGCGAACATGTATTTGATACCGATTGGGCTGACCGCCGGGGCTTCTGGCGATTTGATGGACATTATCGCCAATCTTCTGCCGGTGACCTTAGGCAACATCGTCGGAGGAGCAGGTGGCGTGGCCCTGGCTTATCGCCTGGCTTACGGCTCCCAAGCGGGTGGAAGCACATCGTAACCAAATCTTCGGATGCGAAGGCGCTCGGGAATCACTACATATGCTGCAGGTGCGAAATGTTTTGCCCGAGTCGCGCAACGAACTTAGGAAAGTGACGAAGCATGGCCCTTGACCGCATGCCTTTTCCCTTTGTGGATCAGCCGCCAGAGATGATGAAATTCTTGCCGGACGGAGCAAGGGGGAGCGTTGAGTACGTTGTCGACGCACTGCAGCGTAACGTCTTGTTCCTCGATGCGCTGCGTCAGCGGGGCAACCAGTACCTCCAGCAAGAGGCTGAACCGGTTAAGCACGTGCTCCGCTTTAAGTACGAACTGGTTATGAGCGGGCTCGATCTGGAGCGGCCGGTGAACTACGGATTGGTCCGAATTCTTCCGCCGGAAGGCGTCGAGACTGATCCGGCGAGCCGCCCCTTCGTGGTGGTCGATCCCCGCGCGGGGCACGCCCCTGGGATCGGCGGATTCAAGGAAGACAGCGAGGTGGGTGTCATTCTGCGCGCTGGGCACCCTTGCTATTTCATTGGCTTCGTGTCCGATCCGGTTCCCGGCCAGACCATCGAGGATGTGCTCTACGCGGAAGCGGAGTTCATGCGCCAGGTCGCGGACCTGCATCCGGAAAGCGCCATGAAGCCCTGCATTGTGGCGAATTGCCAGGCCGGTTGGGCCATGATGATGATGGCGGCGACCGCGCCGGAGACGGCGGGGCCCATCATCATCGCTGGCGCGCCCTTGTCCTACTGGGCCGGCGTTCGCGGCAAGAACCCCATGCGCTACACCGGCGGGATGCTGGGCGGAAGCTGGATGGCGACTTTGGCTGGCGACCTCGGCAACGGCATCTTCGACGGCGCCTACCTGGTGCAGAACTTCGAGAACCTCAATCCCGCGAACACCCTTTGGTCGAAGCAGTATAACCTTTGGTCGAAGATCGACACGGAAGCCCTGCGCTATCTGGAGTTCGAGCGGTGGTGGGGCGGTCACGTCCTCATGAACGCCGAGGAGATGCAGTTCATCGCTGACGAGCTTTTCGTCGGCAATAAGCTGACCCGGGGCGAGGTGGTGACCTCCCAAGGCATGCCCGTGGACCTCAGGAATATCCGCTCACCGATCCTCGTGTTCTGCTCGTGGGGCGACAATATCACGCCTCCGCAGCAGGCCTTGGGGTGGGTCCTGGATCTCTACGCCGACGAGACCGAACTCATCACCTACGGCCAGACAATCGTTTATTCCTTGCATCACAGCGTCGGGCATCTAGGGATCTTCGTTTCCGGCTCTGTGGGCCGCAAGGAACACGATCAGTTCACCCAGAACATGGACTTGGTCGATGTCTTGTCGCCCGGTCTCTACGAGGCCGTAATCCGGGAGAAGACGCCGGACGACGTGAACGCCGATTTGGCCTATGGCGACTACATCGTGTCCTTTGAGCGCCGCGGCTTCGACGATCTTCGCGCGCTGGGCGGCAACACGCCCGAAGACGACCGCAGTTTCGAGACGGTGGCTCGCGTATCCGAAATGAACCAGGGCCTTTACCAGACCCTGGCCAGCCCATGGGTTAAGCTGTGGTCGAACGAGGCGACGGCGAACCTCTTGCGCGAGACGCACCCCTTGCGCCTGCAATACAGCCTGTTCTCGGACAAGAACCCCTTCATGGCTCCTGTCGCGAACTGGGCGGAGTGGATCAGGGGGAACCGTCAAGAAGTCAGCCCCGATAATCCTTGGCTGGCCTGGCAGTCGAAAGTCTCCGAGGGGATCGTCCAGGGGCTCGACGCCTACCGGGATTGGCGGGACTCGATGTACGAGGCGCTCTTCTTCGGCATTTACGGCTCCGCACCCCTACAAGCGGCCATGGGCCTGCGCTCCTACGCCGCCGGGATCCGCGAGCGCCCGCGCTTCAATCCGGAGCATGAGGCCTTTCTGCAGGAGAAGATCCGCGACCTTCGCTCCCGCATCGGACAGGGCGGCGTTCCAGAGGCCATCGCGCGCGCGATCCTCTATGTGGGCTTGCCGGAGCCACGCGTCGACGAGCGCGGATTCGCCTTGTTCAAGCATCTGCGCGAGGACATACCCGAGAACCAGCGTATGCCTTTCGATCAGCTGAAGCTGATGCTGCGTGAGCAGTTCTACATGCTGCTGATCGATGAAGAGGCGACCATGAGCAGCCTGCGCGACTTGCTGCCCGAGGACGAAGCCGCCCGCACGGAGATTTTCGGACGGCTGGTTCGGTTGGCCCAGGCGACCGGCGCACCGGACACGGGACGCCTGGCGCGCATGCGGAGCGTGGCGGAGCGTTTCGGGCTGAGTCCCGACACTGTGCTGGGGTCGTTGGCACCGGCCTCGCTGTCGAGTGACCTGCCTCAGGGCAAACCCCGGCGCCGAGGCCCCGCGGCGAGTGCGAGGAAGCGCGTGGCCGCGAAACGTTGAAGCGAGGGGAGGGCTTGGCATGGTTGGACTTGCGGCGGCAACGCTTGGGGACGTCGAACGGGCGCGCGGCGAGAAGTATGAGCGGCTGATCGGCCGGACCAAGGAAATCCCGGCGATCAAGACGGTGGTTGTGCATCCTTGCGACGAAACCTCCTTGGAAGGCGCCACCGATGCCGCGGAGGCGGATATCATATCGCCGGTTCTCGTTGGCCCGCAGGCGCGGATCGCTGCGCTCGCGGAGCAGATGGAGATCGACATCTCCCGATATGAGATCGTCGATGCGCCCCACAGCCATGGCGCGGCCGAAATCAGCGTGCGCCTTATCCGCGAGGGCAAGGGCGAGTTGCTGATGAAGGGCAGCCTGCATACGGACGAATTGATGCAGCAGGTGACGCGGCGCGAGAAGGGTCTCAGGACCGAGCGGCGGATCAGCCACGTCTTCATCATGGATGTGGCGAGCTATCCCAAACCGCTGTTCATCACCGACGCGGCGATCAACATCTTTCCCGACCTTGAGGATAAGCAGGACATTATCCAGAACGCGGTCGATCTTGCTCGCGCCCTTGGGCTTGAACGGCCGCTGGTTGCCATCTTGTCGGCCGTGGAGACGGTGACGCCGAAGATCCCCTCCACCATCGAGGCGGCGGCGCTTTGCAAGATGGCCGAGCGCGGGCAGATCACGGATGCCTTGGTGGACGGGCCCTTGGCCCTCGACAACGCCATCAGCATGGAGGCCGCGAAGATCAAAGGGATCGAGTCGCCCGTGGCCGGTCAGGCGGATATCTTGGTCGTGCCGGATTTGGAGGCGGGCAACATGCTGGCCAAGAACCTCTCTTTTCTGGCGGGCGCGGACGCAGCGGGGATCGTGCTCGGCGCGCGCGTGCCGATCATCCTGACCAGTCGCGCGGATTCCTTGCGGACGCGCATGGTTTCCTGCGCCGTTGCCGCGCTCTTCGCCGAGGCGCGCAGGCGCGGCAAGGCAGTCGAAGGCTAGCCTCATGAGCGACACCTTGCTGGTGCTGAATACGGGCTCGTCCAGCATTAAGTTCCAGCTCTTCGCTATTTCTTCCGCGGAGCCGTCGCGGGTCTTCAAGGGCCAGATCGAGGGGATCGGGACCCAGCCCCGGATGCGGGTGGCGGACGCCGAGGGCGCGGTCATCACGGAGCGTGCTTTCGCGAGCGGCGAGGCGGGCGATGTCGCCTCGGCCATGGCGAAACTGAGGGAATGGCTGGAAGAGCATCTGGCCGGCCGGATCCCGGTGGCGGTGGGCCATAGGGTTGTGCACGGCGGTCCCGACTTCGATAAGCCAGTGCTCATCAATGAGGCCGTCCTTGCCGAACTCGAGCGCTACGTGCCCCTGGCGCCCTTGCATCAGCCCAACAACCTGGCACCGATCAAGCGCATCCGCGAGCTGCTGCCGGAGATGAAGCAGGTGGCCTGTTTCGACACGGCCTTTCATCGGGGCCATGGCGATCTGGCGGACCGCTTCGCGATACCGGAGCGGCTCTACCAGGAGGGGGTGAGGCGCTATGGCTTTCACGGGCTCTCCTACGAGTTCATCGCGCGGCAACTGCGCGGCCTGGCGCCTAAACTGGCCGCAGGGCGCGTCGTAGTTGCCCACTTGGGCAGCGGCGCATCGATTTGCGCCCTGAAAGCGGGGCGGAGTGTTGACTCCACCATGGGCTTTACCGCCTTGGACGGACTGCCCATGGGCACGCGGCCGGGACAGATCGACCCCGGCGTCCTGCTCTATCTGATGGATGAGAAGGGGATGTCGGGCCCAGAGATCTCGGGTCTCCTTTACAAGGAATGCGGCCTCAAGGGCCTTTCGGGGATCAGCAACGACATGCGCGACCTCTTGGCGAGCGACGACCCGCGGGCAGCCCTGGCGGTGGATTTCTTCTGCTACCGGGCGGCCAAGGAAATCGCAGGGCTCGCCGCGGTGCTGGAAGGCCTGGACGGCCTGGTGTTCACCGCGGGCATTGGCGAGCACGCGCCGGAGGTGCGCGCGAAGATCGCAGCGCGCTTGGGCTGGCTTGGCGTCGGTCTGGACGCACAGGCCAACGCGGCCGGCGGGGAGCGCGTCGATCTTGGCGGCGGTCACGATGGCGTGGCGGTCTGTGTCATCCCGACCGACGAAGAGCTGATGATCGCGAGGCACACCCTCGAGCTTCTGGAAACCGGTGCCTAAAGGGCCTGTGACACCACCTATCGAGAAGGACGGACATGTTTGATCCAAATGCGCGCAGCCTTGCTGGCAAGAAGGGCTTGGTGGTTGGGATCGCCAACGATCAATCGATCGCTTACGGCTGTGCCCGGGCGTTCAAGTTCCTGGGCGCCGAAGACCTGGCGATTACCTATCTCAACGAAAAGGCGCGCCCGCATGTTGAGCCTTTGGCGAAGGAACTGGAGGCGGGCATCTTCCTGCCTATGGACGCGGCGGCCGAGGGTCAGATGGAGGCGGTCTTTTCCGAGATCGAAAGCCGCTGGGGCCGCTTGGACTTCTTGCTCCATTCCATCGCCTACGCGCGTAAGGAGGATTTGCACGGGCGCCTGGTGGACTGCTCGAAGGAGGGCTTCCTCGCCGCTCTGGAGATCTCCTGCTATTCCTTCATCCGGATGGCACACTTGGCCGAGCCCTTGATGACCAACGGCGGCGCCATGTTCACCATGAGCTACTACGGCGCCGACAAGGTCATCGAAAACTACAACGTAATGGGGCCGGTGAAGGCTGCGCTAGAAGCTAGCACCCGTTACATGGCCTGGGAGCTGGGACCGAAGGGCATCAGGGTGCATGCGATTTCCCCGGGGCCGCTGGCAACCCGGGCCGCCTCCGGCCTGAAACACTTCGATCAATTGCTCGACAAGGCCGCGGCCGAGGCCCCGGCCCGCCAGCTTGTCACGATCGAGGATGTGGGCATCGCTTGCGCCAGCCTGGCGACGGACGCGGCGCGTCTGATCACCGGCGAGACGATCTATATCGACGGCGGCCTCCACATCGTCGCCTGAGCCACCGCCCGTCTTCAGATTTTGGAAAGGACTGATTGCTAGCGTCCGCTATCTCTCGCAGGTAGCGAAGGCGAATATGAAGGTAATCAGAGCGCGAGGCATTGGCCAGCCCGCACGTGGGCGCATCGCGGCTTACGGGCGGCTGGCAGGCTGTCTGGCGCTGCTTCTACTCATCGTTCTCGGATCGCTTTTCCTCGGCGCTCGAGCGTCTCGGGAGGAAGCCGCGCTGGCATTCGCCAAGCGCTATCTCCACACCCTTGAGAGCACCCAGGAATTTTACGCGCACGCGATCTTCCCTCCTGGAAAGCCCACCGCGTCCCAGGTTGGATCGTTTCCGGCGCCTGCCGTCTTCGCGATCGAGCTTGGCGAATATCTGCGCGGTCACGAGGGCCGCCGTGAGAACCTCTCGTTCCGCCTTTACAGCAGCCGGCCTTTCGCCAAGCGAGAGCGCGAGACGCTTCTGCCCATCGAGGAAAAGGCGATGACGACGCTCGAAGGTGAACGGGCCAAGGCCTTTCAAGGGCGGATCACCCTGGAGGGCGAACCGCGGCTGTTCTATGCGGAGCCGGTGAGAATGTCGTCGCAGGCTTGCGTCGATTGCCATAACACGCATCCGGATTCCATGAAGACCGATTGGGCGGTCGGGGATGTACGTGGCGTACGCGCCGTCTATCTGCCGCTTGGGTCGGGCGACGGCTTCGTGCGCGCCACCCTCCTCAGGCTGGGCGTTTTGCCCTTCGCGCTCTTCTTGGCCGGGGCGGTGCGGCTGCGGCTCATGGCTGCGTGGATCGAGCGTGGGCACCGGCGGCGCATCCTTCTTGCCGCCTTGCGGGTGCGTGATGCCATGCGCCGGGAGCGTGCCCACCGCCTTGCCGAACTCGGGCTTCCCGGGATAAGGATCTCTTCATCGCCCGGCTCTCGCACGAGCTGCGCAATCCGATTAATCTCGTCGTCGGCTTTGCGGAGCTCGTTCAGAACGAATCACCGGGCCATTCCGATGGTCCGGTGCATCGATACCTGAGAAGCATTCTCGCGGCGGAGCGGCATCTTCTCTTGCTCGTGAACGACATCCTCGACACCCAGAAGGTGGAGTTAGGTGCCCTGGACGTTCACAAGCGCGACTCCGCCCTGCGCCCCGTCGTCGAGGATGTCATGGAGATGATGAGCCTGGGCGCGGAGCAGCAGAGCATTCGTTTGACCCACGACGTGACTGCCGAGCGTGGTTTTATTGACCCCCGCCTGCTCAAGCAGATTCTCGTGAACCTGATCAGTAACGGGATCAAGTACTCGCGGCCCAACGGCAGCGTGCATCTGTCGATCTCGATGTTGAACGCCAAAGATCTTCGGGTTGCTGTCGAGGACGACGGCTTGGGCATGACGCCCGAAGAGGTCGAACGCGCCTTGACGCCCTACTTCCGGGTCCATGCGAAGGACCACCCCACAATCGAGGGCACGGGCTTGGGTTTGCCGCTGTGCAAGTCGATGGCCGAAGCCATGGATGGCCGCTTCACGGTGTCCAGTGAGAAAGGGGTCGGCACCAGGATCGAGATCCTCTTACCGCCCGAGCCTGAAGTCGAGTGGGTCTCAACCGGCGCGCCGCTTGTCGCGGCGCTGTCCTCGGCCGCGTAGTAGTCAGAAATCGAAGAAGACGGTTTCGGCTGGCCCCTGAAGCCGGATGTCGAAATCGTAGACGGCGCCTTTGTCGGTTTCGCGGCGCGGCGCCACCAAGGTCCGGCGGCGCTCCTCCGGCACGGCAAGCAGCAGGGTATCGCGGGCGTTGGCGTCTTGCTCGTCGGCAAAGTAGATGCGCGTGAAGAGATGAACGAGCAAGCCCCGAGCGAAAAGCGTGACGTTGATATGCGGCGCAGAGCCGTCGCCCGCGGCGCCCGGTTTTATCGTGTCGAGGATAAAACGGGACTCCGGGTCCGTGCCCGTTCCGCAGCGGCCAAAGCCCCCGAACGGAGTGTTCGAGGCTTGCGGGTCCGCCGGGTGGGCATAGCGGCCGAATGCGTCGGCCTGCCAAAACTCCACCATGGCGTCGTTCACCGGGGTGTCCTGGCCATCCAGCACCCTCCCTTGCACACGAATACGCTCGCCATCCTCAAGGCCTTCGGGAACCATGTCGGCGCCGGCGATGGCGGAGAACGGGTAGCCGTACTGACGCGGCGTAAGGCCATAGGCGAAGTAAGGCCCGATGGTTTGCGACGGCGTTTGTTTCCGGCCCATGGCTCAACCCTCCATCGGCGTCTGGTCACGCCCGCGCAGAACCATGTCGAAAACATAGCCCAGCGCGAAATCCGGTTCCGTCACCTCTAGCGAGAAATCCGCGACGAGCCGGCGGCGCGCGGCCTCGTCGGCGGTGCTAAGGAAAATCGGGTCATAGGCCAGCAGCGGGTCGCCGGGGAAATACATCTGCGTGATCAGCCGAGTCGCGAAGGCTGGGCCGAAGAGTGAGAAATGGATATGGTTCGGCCGCCAGGCGTTGGGATGATTTCCCCAGGGATAGGCGCCGGGCCTGATGGTGTGGAAGCGGTAGCGCCCCTCGCTGTCCGTTACGCAGCGGCCGCCGCCGAAGAAGTTCGGGTCCAGCGGTGCGTCGTGCTGGTCGACTTCATGAATGTAGCGGCCGGCGGCGTTGGCCTGCCAAATCTCGATGAGGGTGTTGGCCAACGGCCGCGCGTCTTCGTCCAGCACGCGCCCGGTGACGACAATGCGCTCGCCGAGAGGTTCCCCTTTCACGCGGCCATTGCGCGTAAGGTCGCTGTCGAGCGTGCCCAGCACCTCGCGCCCGAAAACCGGGCCTGTCAGTTCCGACAGGCTTTGCGGCGCCTTGACCAGTGGCTTCGAGGGGCCGCGCAATCCGGTTGACTTATAGCCGGCGTCTTGCAGCGGCGGCTGCGTGCTCCAGTCGCGAGGTCGATAGCTCATCGCGATTCCTCTCCGTTGCAGGTGGCGAAACACCCAAACCCGATGGGTTCAGAGGGGTTCCCAACATTAAAGTCACGCTTCAGAAAGTATTCAAAAATACTTGATATCCTTCAGAAACGCGAGAATTTCCTCCGTTACCGCCTCGGGCTCCTCAATGCAGGGAAGATGGCCGGCCCCGTCAATCAGGGCGAACTGGGAGTTTGCGAGCGAATTGGCGCCTGCGCGGACCAGTTCCGGGGGCGTCGCCCCGTCCTCGCTGCCGCAGAGCCAGAGCGTGGGCAGGCGTAGCTGGGCGGTCGAATCCGATAGGTCCGTGTCGCGCAAGGCCGCGCAGGTGCCGAGATAGCCTTCCTGAGGCGTGCGCGTCAGCATGGCGCGCCAGGCGGAAAGCTCTTCCGGATGCGCGCCGCGAAACGTCTTGGAGAACCACCGCTCCATAATGGCGTCGGCGATTCCGGCCAGGCCTTGTGCTTCGATGGCGTCCATGCGCTGGCGCCACATCTCCAGGCTGCCAATGCGCGGTGCGGTGTCGCAAAGGACCAGGCCCTGGAAAAGAGCGGGCCGGGCCGCGGCGGCGCCTTGGGCAATCAGGCCGCCGACGGAAAGCCCAACCATCGCCGCCCGGGAGATGTCCAGCCGGTTTAGTAAGCCCAGCAGGTCGCCCACATGGTCGTCGATCGTATAAGGACCGGGCGGGGCGCTGGACAGGCCATGACCGCGAGAGTCATAGCGCAGCAAGCGATAACGCGGTGCGAGCAGCGGCACAACCCGGTCCCAGATCCGAAAATCGGTCCCTATGGAGTTGGAGAAGACAACGAACGGACCTTCGGCCGGTCCGTCCAGTGTGTAGTGCAGGACAACGGAATTGACCTCGGCGGCGCGCATCAAGCGGTCTCCAACGCGGTTTTGGCCCAATCCTTCAGGCGGATCGATTGATCCCCCACGATCTCGGGACTCGGTGTCAGCCCCTCGGCGATCATCATGCGCGCGGCGATATGATCGGCGGGGGAGTCTAGGGAGTCCACCGCGGCAAGTCGGCCGCCGCGATAGTAGAACGCGGAGAATTTGTCCGCCTCCAGGCTGCCGCGCACCGCCACCGCGTCGTATCCTTGGGAGAGGCCGGCCATCTGGAGCCGCTTGCCGAACTGCTGCGTCCAGAACCAAGGCACGGCGGTGTAGTCCTCTGGTGTGCCGACCACTGCGCGTGCGATCGCCTTGGCTTGGTCGGCGGCGTTCTGGACCGACTCCAGGCGAACCCGCCCTTCGGCGTAAGGGGAGGGGAACCGCGCGCAGTCGCCAATCGCGAAGACCTCGGGATGCCCGGCGGTAAGAGTCGCGTCGACCAGAATTCCGTCCTGGCAATCGAGGCCGGCTGCGGCGGCAAGTGCCTCGCAGGGCGTGACTCCGATGCCGACAACGATCACTGACGCTTTGATCCGGCTGCCGTCGCTGAGTTCAAGGCCGGCCGCTCTGCCATCCGAGGAGAGAATGCGCGCCACACCGCTTTGAAGACGCAGATCCACACCCATGCGCGCGTGAAGGTCTTGGAAGTATTGTCCCACGACCGGCGCGGTTACCCGCCCCATAACCCGGTCTTGCATCTCGATAACCGAGACCTTGCAGCCGAGCTTCACGGCAGCGGCCGCAACCTCCAACCCAATGAAGCCGCCGCCAATTACCGCCAGGGAGCCCCCGTCCGCCAGGCGTGCCTTGAGATCTTGCGCGTCGGCATGTGTCCTTAAAGTCATGACCCCATCGAGATCGTGCCCTTCGATGGGTGGCAGCTTCGGGCTTGCTCCGGTTGCTAGCACCAGCCTATCGAAGTCCAAGCCATGACCTGCCTTGGTCGTGGCGCGCTTTGCCCGCAAGTCGAGCGCCATGACCGGATCGCCGAGCCTGAGATCGATGCGTTGATCTTCGTAAAACGTGTTGCCGCGGAAGGGTAAGTCGTCGGGTCCTTGCTCTCCCGTCAGATAGCCCTTCGAGAGCGGCGGCCGCTGGTAGGGCGGTTCCGGCTCCTCGCTTGCCAAGATGATGGCCCCTTCGTAGCCTTCCGCCCGCAAAGACGCACAGGTTTGGTAGCCGGCCTGACCGCCGCCGATAACGAGAAGCCGGTCGGCCGCGGCCATCAGGTTTGCCGCTCGGGCAAGTGAACCAGCAAGCCGTCGAGTTCCGGGGTGATCAGGAGCTGACAGCTGAGGCGGCTGTTGGGCCGACGCTCGGCGATCACTTCCTCCAGCATCTCAGATTCCTCCTCGCTCGGTGAGGGCATGCGTTCGGCGAAGGTGTCGTCCACATAGACGTGGCAGGTCGCGCACATGCAGCTTCCGCCGCACTCGGCGACAATTCCTTCCACGTCGTTGCGCATCGCGCCTTCCATCACGCTCAGTCCAACAGCTACGTCGAGCGTTCGTTCCCCGCCATCCGCTGCGCGATACGTCACCTTCGGCATGCTTGTTTCCTTCTCCTAGTTCTCGGGACCGCGCGTGCATCGGCGGCTCGCGGAAATGGCCTAGCAGTGGCGAAGGTCGGCGTCCAGCGTCGAGCGAAGGCCTGGCGGGCTTGAACTCCCGAACGTGGCGCCGGCCTGGAAAGGTTGCACGGCTGAGCGGTGGGGCCTAACCTGATTGTAGGGGTTAAAGGGCGGGGAATTCGCGGTCTGATGTCGATCCGCAACGCAGTGGCAGTGCTGCTTTTGGCGATTGCGGCCAGTCTGGTCCCGATCTTCTTGTTGGTCTTCGCCGATAGCGGCAGGACTGTCGAGGTCAATGCGAAAGACGCGGAGCGCGCGGCCAAGGAGGCACAATCGGAGCTTCTTGACCTACCCGACGATACCGTGGAGCTGGGCGATTTCGACGCGATCAAGGAACGGCGCGTGCTGCGCGTCCTGGTGCCCTACAGCAAGACCTTCTTCTTTCTGGATCACGGCCGGGCCGAAGGGATCGACGCGGAACTGGCCCGCGCGCTGGAGAACTGGCTCGATAAGCGCCATCGCGCATCGAATGCCTTGCGCTTTCACGTGCAAATGCTGCCGACCGCTCGGGACCGGCTTCTCGACAATCTGCGGGAGGGCAAGGGCGATGTCGTGATGGCCAACCTCACGGTGACTGAGGAGCGTTCCGAGCGCGTGGACTTCACCGAACCCATGCTGAAGAATGTTTCGGAGGTTCTGGTCACCGGCCCAAGCTCACCAAGCATCACGGGGATTGAAGACCTGTCCGGAAAGGAAGTCTTCGCCCGTCCGTCAAGCAGCTATCACGCGCATCTGGAAGCGCTTAACGCGACCTTCGAGGAAGAGGGCCGTGATCCGGTCCTGCTGCGCGACGCAGCGGAAGAGCTTGAGGACGAGGATCTGCTTGAGATGGTCAACGCGGGCCTTCTGCCGGCGATCTTCATCGATGATCACAAGGCAGCGATTTGGGCGCCGGCCTTCGACCGGTTGGTGGTTCACGAAGATATCGTCTTGCACGAGGGCGGCCAAATCGCCATGGCGATCCGCAAGCGCAGCCCCTTGCTGAAGGCCGAGCTCGATGCCTTCGTCGAAGAGCACCAAATCGGCACGACCTTCGGGAACATCATGAAGCAGCGCTATATGGAGAGTGATCTTCTAGTCAAGGAGGCCTTTGGCGAGGGAGAGATCGATCGGTTTCATGCGCTGGAAGGGCTCTTCGAGACATACGGCGACATGTACGGTATCGATCCATTGCTGCTCGCCGCCCAGGGATTTCAGGAGTCCGGTCTGGATCAAACGGCGCGTAGCCAAAGTGGTGCGGTCGGGTTGATGCAGGTCCTGCCGAGCACCGCGGCGGATCCCAAGATCGCCATCGATGGAATTGAGGACAGCACGGAGCGGAATGTGGAGGCCGGCGTCAAATACCTCAGATTCTTGATCGATCGCTATCTCGATGATCCCGAGATCGACGATATGAACAGGGTCCTGATGGGGTTTGCCGCCTATAATGCGGGGCCGAGGAATCTTCGGCGCTTCCGAGGCAGCGCCGAGAAGTCCGGCCTCGATCCGAACGTCTGGTTCGGGAATGTCGAGCACGGCGCAGCTCAAATCGTGGGGCGCGAAACCGTGCAGTATGTTTCCAACATCTACAAATACTATATCGCGTATAAGCTGATCGCGGCCCGGGAGGCGGAGGCGGCGCGGATCCGAGAGGCCGCCGTTCCCGAAAAGTGATCCCCGATCACCGGTAGAAACTTGGCGGCCGACAGAACGCGCCTCGGAAAATACCGGCCGAATTGTTGGGCTCCAAGGAGATCACCGAAACCCGCGTGCAGCCGAATCGGCTTCGTATGGCGCGCGCCATGTCCTCTGGGCGGCCAACTCCGCCGCCACTGACCCGGACCCGGTAGATATTCGGATAGTTTCGGTTCGAGCCAATCGCGTAGGGGCGGCCGGATTCAGTTACGCTGATGTAATTCCACGGGATGTCGGGAGGCAGGTCCTCGTTTACCGACGTGCAGGCGAGCAGCCCCATGGCGCAAACCAGGGCCGCGATGCGCACACCCGCTCTCGGCAATAGCCTTTCCGCGCCTGGCCGAGAAACCAGCCTCTGGCGTTTGCTCCCTCTATGAATTTGAGCCGCGAGGTCCAGCAATCCCATCCGGGTGGAATACATGAGCGCGGTGGGAAAGGCCAGGCGGTCGTTCACAGGATCTCACGAGGTTTTTTTACCGTTTGTAAAAAACTCGCTATAAGGGAATCGCGGTGGATTGAATGATAGAGGCGTGAATATGTGTTCAAATGACATTCCCACCGTCGAAATTCGGCCCTTGAGGCCTAAGTGATCAACAAAGCGGACGCCATTCCGGCGCCACGTTCGAAGGGAGGTAGAATTCCATGATTAGAAAGTCACTCATCGCTGCCGCGTTTCTGGCCTGTGCGTCGCCGGCCTTCGCGGAAAGCCCATTCCCCGCCGATGCGGAGGTTTACTTCATTTCGCCGAGCGACGGGGATACGGTATCCTCGCCCGTTCTTGTCGTGTTTGGTCTGAAGGGCATGGGCGTGGCCCCCGCCGGGACCGAGAAAGAGAAAACCGGTCACCACCACTTGCTGATCGACGTCGAAACCCCGACGGGTGAAGACCTGCAATACGGCTTGCCGGCCGACGATAATTTCAAGCACTTCGGTAGCGGCCAGACGGAAACAATGGTCGAACTGGCGCCGGGCCGCACACCTTGCAGCTGATGGTTGGCGATGCCAATCATGTGCCCCACGACCCCCCGGTCGTGTCAGAAGTGATCACCGTCACGGTTCAGTAGTTAAAGGAGCGGAGCCCGCGGTTCCCCGGCAGAGCGGCCGGGGGCTCCCAATCCTTCGCGGCGGTCGCGCCAGATCAGGAAGATCTGGCCGAGGATAAGCGGGAAGAGACTGGCGCTCACCACAAGCCAGAGGCTTCGCCAATCCGGAACCTCGAGCCGAAGCAAGCCAGCAAGCGGCGGATAGGCTACCCCCAGTCCGATCAATCCGATGCAGAGAAGAACCGCCCCCCAGACCCAGGGGTTCGCCGTCACTTCGTTCAGAATCGGCCGGTCCCCTGTTTCCCGCAGATTGAAGACGTGCCAGACCTGGGCCAAGGCAAGAGTCATGAAGGACACGGTAAGGGCGTCCCGATATGGCAATTCCAGATGCTCTAGGGCGATCCAGAAGGCGCTCAAAGTCGTTATCGTAATGAGGCATCCGTAGCCGAAAACGGCGAACCATTGCCATCGGCCGAGCAGGAGTGTTTCGGGATGGCGTGGCGGCCGGCGCATCACTTCATCCCCGCCTTCGCACAGGCCAAGCGCAAGGGCGGGAAAGACGTCTGTTACCAGGTTCAGGTAGAGAATTTGCAGTGGCAAGAGCGGTAGGGGTAATCCGCCAAGGGTCGCCAGGCTGACCAAGAGAATTTCGCTCAAGTTGCAGGACAACAGGTAGACGGCGAACTTCCTCAAGTTATCGAAAATAATCCGGCCGTAGCGCACTGCCGCCACGATCGAGGGAAAGGCGTCGTCCAGCAAGACGATCTCGGCTGCCTCGCGCGCCACTTCCGAGCCGCGCTGGCCCATGGCGATCCCAATGTCCGCTTGGCGCAGGGCGGGGGCGTCGTTAACGCCGTCCCCGGTCATGGCCACCACGTCGCCCGCGGCCTGATGAAGCTTTATGAGGTCGAGTTTCTGGCGCGGGCTAAGCCTAGCGAAGACCTCGGCGCGCAGGAGGTCGCGCCGGGCCTCCGGGGTATCGGGCGCGTCGCGCAGATCCTGCCCTTCCAGGGCGAGAAGCGATGGATCGAAGCCGACATGGGCGGCGATGGTGCGTGCTGTTTGCAGTTGATCGCCGGTCAGCATCACGAGCCGGATACCCGCGTCTCGGCAGGCCGCCACCGCCGGCAGCGCGTCGGCCCTTGGCGGATCGATCAAGCCAACCAAGCCAACCAGTGCCATGTCCTCATAAGGATCGCTTGTTTCGTCCTTCGCGTTTCCCTCCGCGAGCGCCAGGACCCGCAGCCCAGTCGAGGCGAGGTCCCGGTTTAGCGTCAACCAGCGCGCTTGAAGATCCTGGGAGAGGGGTTGCGCGCCGGTGGCTCCAACGATTTTCCCACAGCGGGCGATCACGACTTCCGGCGCTCCTTTGATCGCGATTCGCGGAGCGCCATCCCGCGCGTGGAAGGTGGCCATCATTTTCACGTCTTCGCGAAAGGCGACCTCTCGAATCTCGGGGAATTGCTCGAGCAAGGCCGGCCTCTCCAGCCCGTCGGCCCGCGCTGCCCGCAAGAGGCCGACTTCCATGGGATCGCCGACTGCCTGTTCTGCCTCCGCCGGTCCCTGGACCGCGTTCTTTCGCGCGAGGCTCGCGTTATTGCAGAGCGCCATGATTTCCAGCGCGTGCCGCAGCAGGTCATCGCTATCGATCCCGGTCGGGCGGCCTTCGCGAAGGAAGGCGCCTTCGGTCAAATCCACTTCGCCGTCCGGCAAGGCCAGGCGCGTCACGGTCATGCGGTTCTCGGTCAGGGTGCCGGTCTTGTCCACGCAGATAACCGTGGTGGCGCCGAGGGTCTCCACAGCGGAGAGTCGCTCCACCAAGGCATTGCGCCGGGCCATGCGCCACAGGCCCCTTGCCAGGGCCAGGGTGGCCACGACCGGCAGGCCTTCCGGCACCGCCGCGACGGCGAGCGCGATGCCGGTCTCCAGCATCAGGATCCAGTCCTTGCCGCCCAAGATGCCAGCGCCCACGATGAGCGCGATCATCGCCAGCGTCACCCAGACAAGCTGCGCGCCCAGCTTCGCAAGCCGCTGCTCCAAGGGAGAGCGCTCGGACTCTGCTTGTTCGACGAGGCGCGAGATGCGCCCAAGCTCCGAGCCCATGCCGGTGGAGACGGCCACCCCTTCGCCCGAACCTCTGGTGACCAGAGTGCCCTTGAAGGCCATGTTGGAGCGCTCGGCGACGATGGTATCGGAGGGCAGGGGCTCCAGCGATTTGCCAACCGGTGCAGATTCCCCGGTTAGCAGGGACTCGTCACAGGAGAGGCTGGAGGCCGAAAGCAGGCGCAGGTCCGCAGGCACCTGCTCACCGGCTTCGAGCGGAACCAAGTCGCCCGGCACGATCTCCTCCGCCGGAACGCGGCGGTCCCGACCTTCCCGGCGCACGGTCGCGAAGTGCTGCCCAAGCTTCCGCAGGCTCTCGAGCGACCGGATTGCCTTATATTCCGTCGTGAAGCCGATGGCTGCGTTGAGGACCAGCACGGCCAGAATAGCAACAGCCTCGGTCACCTGACCGAAAGCGGCCGACAGCGCCGCTGCCCCAGTCAGGAGCCAGACCATGATGCTTTGGAATTGCCTGATGAGAATGCGCCAGGTGGATTCCGGCTGAGGAGGTTGAATAAGGTTGGGGCCGTATCGCGTGAGGCGCTTGCGCGCCTCCGTGTCGCTCAGGCCTAGGCGAGGATCGACGTCCAGACGCTCCGTCACCGCGTCGCCGCCAAGGCAATGCGGTGCTTCGACCGGCGGAACCTGGGTCGCTGGCACGGCGTAGGGTTCTCCGCTGTGTACGGAGGTATGAGGTTAGCCGGTGATGCTCGGCCCCCTCAAGCGCCTTGCCCGAAGCGCTGCTTTTAGCCCTTTACGTGGAACCAGGTCCCCATGCCGGCCGCTTGATGCTCCAGCATGTGGCAATGGATCATCCACTTGCCTGGGTTATCCGCCACGAAGGCCACCGCGACCTCCTCTTGCGGGTCAAGAAGGTGGGTGTCCCGCCAGGGGGTTGCTTCCCCGGGCGCAAAGACCTGCGCGTGGTGGCCATGGATATGTATTCCATGCGGCCAGGACGTCTCATTAACCATCCGCAGCACCACCGGCCGGCCTTTCTCAACCTCGAACAGGGGTTCGGGCGTCCGCCCCGCGATGCCGTTAAAGGCCCAAGCCATCCCGTGATTGCGCGCGAGTTCCTGAATGCCCAAAAGCTCGCCCTTGTAAACAGCGCCCGTCAGGCCGCCCATGGCTCCACCTTCCATCAAGAGCGGCACTTCCAGCGCGCCCTGCGTGTCAGTCCTTTCCGGCAGCTTTCCGGCGGGAAGCGCGATCGGCGCATCCAGAGGCTGCGATCGGACGACCTCGCTCTCATGATAGAGGAAGTGCCCGGCGACCAAGCGCCCTTGGGCGGAAACCTCAGAGATTGCCGCACTTGACCCTGGGTCAAGCTCCATGTCGATCATAAGGTCCGCGCGCTGCCCCGGTGCCAGGCGGATTTCGCCGCCCGCGAGTGGGCTTGGAGTCACCGGCTGACCGTCGAGAGCGATCAGCCAGGGGTTATGCTCCTCCAAGCGCAAGCGCATGATCCGGGCGTTCGCGGTCGAAATCAGGCGCAGCCGAATGCGCTCGCCGCTGCGCACCGGCTGTTCCCAAATGTCGGCGCCATTCAGTGTCAAGACGTTGCCGAGGCGTCCGGCATGAGCGCGGTCGTGCAAGGACCCCATGCTGGCTTCATCGATTGCGCCGGCTTCATTCAGGCGCCAATCGTCGACGACCAGCGCTATATCGCGCTCCACCTGGGGCGGGTCTGACTCCTCTACGATCAGCACGCCGTACAGGCCGCGTGCCACCTGTTCCCAACTGCGGTTATGAGGGTGGTACCAATAGGTGCCCGCGTCCGGTGCCGTGAACTCGTAGGCAAAGTCCTCTCCGGGCTTGACGCCGTTCTGAGTCAGCCCGACCACACCGTCCATGGCATTGTCGATGCGGATCCCGTGCCAATGAATGCTGGTGTCTTGATCCAGTTCGTTCCTGAGCAGCGCCTTGACGGATTTGCCCTGGGGAACGCGCAAGATAGGGCCGGGGACCATACCCTCGTAAGCCCACACCTCCGTCGCCGGCTCCGCCTCAGGCAGCAATTGCGCACTGGCTTTGCGGGCGCGAAGCGTCGTGAAACCTGCGTCTGGGGTCGCCGCTAAGGCGGGACGGGCACCCAGGGCGAGCAGGGATGCGCCAGCCCCTTTCAAAAGAGATCGGCGGCTGAAAAATGCTTGTGGAGATCGCACGGGTTCTTTTGCCTTCCACATTTCTGGTCACTGTGTGAAGGGCTCAAATATAGGGCCGCAAGCCAAACAGTCAGCCCCGCAGCCCGGAGATTTGCGAGGGCGCTTACAGAAGCGGCGGGACGGAGAGCCGCCGGGACACCGCGCGTCCCGACGGCTCGCGCCTCAATTCACCGCTCAATGACCGGCGAAACTGTTCCACTCCGGTAGCAGAACGATCGAATTCGGATTGAATCCGGCGTTCTTCAGAGTATCCATCGAGGCTACGGCCTCGCCTTTCTTGAGATCGATGACAGTCACTGAACCGTCGTTCATCTTCGGCAGATTCAGAAGCGCGTTCTGCACGAAGCCATAGCGCTCGTCCTTGGTGATCGCCACGTGATGGGCCCCGCCACCAGTCGGGATGGTCTTTAGCAGTTCTGGCTGCCCAACTCCCTTGCTGATGTCGAAGATATGCAGGGCTCCAGGGACGGCTGTGGTGACGTATAGGCGGTCCATTGCATCGTTGAAATACATCTCCAGCGCGATGCCGGCTTCGAGCGAACCGAAGTCGAAGACCTGTGCCGCGTCGAATTCCTGGTTCGCCTCGTTCCAGGTCAGCGTCCACATGGTGCCGCCGAACATGTTCGTTACAAAGGCCACGGGCGGTGAGGCGCCGGGGGCAAACAGGATCTCGACCGGTGCCTCGCCGGACCCTTCCGGCTTCTCGGAGAGCCGGATCTGGCCGAGGACCTCGTAGGTCGTGGCATCCACCACGCTCACGATCTCGTCCGGCGTCTTCAGGTCGCCGCTGACGGTGCTGGTGACAAGGATCCGGTTGCTGGCATCGTTCACGCCAAGCCCATGCGGATAGGTGCCGGGCAGCTTGATTTCCGCGATGACTTCGTCGGTCTCAACGCTGCCAACGAAAACGTTCGCCGAGCCCATGCAGGTCAGGAACCAGCGTTCGTTCTTCTCATCGAGAATGACGTCCTCGCCCATCACGCAGCCGGGCACGTCGATGGTTTGGATGCGATAGGGAAACCGCTCGAGGCTCATCACCTGCAGCGGCGGATTGGCCAGCGAGGTGATGTAGGCCTTGGTCATCGTGCGGTCGTAAAAGATGTGGTGCATCATCTGATCCGGCGGCATGGGGATATCCATCAAGACACGCCCGAAAGCCGGGGACTCCGGATCCACATCGACGATGGCAATACCTTCCTTGCGCTCTTGCGGCCCCGCGAGCTTCAAGGTTTTCAAGGACTCTGGGGTCTTACTTTCATAGTTCATCATCGCCAGAATCTCTGACTTTGCCGGCGCCGCGACCAATAGCAGGCATGCGGACAGCGCGGCCGTTAGAGATCTTGTTTTCATTATCTGGGCCTCCTCCTTGCGCGAGATGCGCAGTCTCATTGTATGCTCATTTCTGGCCTCCGGGAAAAAGTTACCGTTCTGAAACGATTTTCTCGTGGAGGCCGGCTCGCGCGATGGGTGAGAATTGGCCATGCAAAGGATGCCGAAACGCAATACATGCTGGGTCTGGCGCGGCCTGATGGGGTTGTGGCTGTTTTCGACGGTTTGGCTTTGTGTGCCGGCGACCTCTTTAGCTGAAGAGCGGCAGTTCGAACTGCGGGTCGTCGAAGGCGTTCTGCAAGGCGAGGATGTCGTGCGGGTGACGGAAGGGGACACCCTGCGCATTATGCTCGACAGCGATCGTCCGCTGACGGTGCATCTGCACGGCTATGATCTTGAGGTTTCGGCGGCGCCCGGGGCGCCAGGGGAACTGGTTTTCGAGGCCGAATTCTCCGGCCGTTTCCCGGTGGAGATTCACGCCCACGGCAGCGACGCGGATCATGGCACCTTGGCCTACGTTGAAGTTCTGCCCCGCTAGATGAGGGCGCTTTCCACCTTGGGAGCCTTGGCGAAGCCGGGGCTATTCGTCTTTGCAATCCTCCTCGGGCCGGGCTGCGGGCAGGCCTTTGCTCATGCATTCGGCGCGCGCTATGACCTACCGCTGCCTTTCGGGCATTACGTGGTGGGGGCATGTGCCGTTGTCGTGCTGTCGTTTCTCATTGCAGCCGCAAGCCCTCGCTTCTTGGGGCGCAAATCACTTCCCTTCCAGGTGACTTTCGGCCCCTTAAAGGGGTGCCATTGGGTAACGCATTTGTTGCGCGGCCTTGGGGTACTGGCTTTCGGGCTTATCGTGGTGGCGGGGCTTATCGGCGCCGACTCACCGACGGGAAACATCGCGCCATTGCTCGTTTGGGTGATCTGGTGGGTGGGGTTCCTCTTCTTCTGTGCCTTTGTCGCGAACCTCTGGCCGCTTCTGGATCCCTGGAGGACGATCTTCGACTGGGCCGCTTCCCGCCAGCGGGACAAACCCCGGCGTAGCTATTCCGCTCGCCTTAGCGGCTGGCCGGCCGTGGTCCTCTTCTTTCTCTTCGCCTGGATGGAGTTAGTTGGAGGCTTCGGCGAGACGCCTCGGCTCTTGGCAATCGCAATCCTTTGTTATTCGGCGCTTGCCTGGGCTGCCATGGCGATCTTCGGCCAAGAGATGTGGCTTGAACGGATCGATCCCTTTCACCGGGTGTTTGGACTGTTCGGCCGCTTCGCGCCGATCGGGGTGGGATCGTCGGGCCGAGCCATCATCCGGCTGCCGGGGGCTGGGCTGCTGGGCGATCATCCGCGCGACCTTTCGGAGGTCGCCTTCGTGGTTTTGGTCCTGGCTACGGTGACATTCGATGGCTTTTCCGAAACGCCTATTTGGGCCGGAATTCTCGAGTGGATATCGAATAGTCAGGCATTAAGGCCTGTTTTAGTGTGGATTTCCGGACTCGGCGTGAACCTGCTCGCCACCATCACCACAGCCGGTTTGCTTTGCGCTCCGATCCTGTTTCTCGGGATTTTTCTCGTGGTTTCTTGGGCGAGCGCGCGGCTGGGCGGGGGCGTGACCTGCGGGCAGGTGTCTCGGGCTTTCGCGCTTACGCTGCTGCCCATCGCCATCGCCTATCATCTGTCGCACTATCTTTCGTATCTGCTCTTGGCGGGACAGATGCTGGCGCCGCTAGCCTCGGACCCCTTTGGGTTCGGGTGGGATCTCTTCGGCTGGGCGGATCTGCGCATCGACATTTCGATTATCGGTGCGAAGACGGTTTGGTTCGTGGCGATCTGCGCAATTGTGGCCGGGCACGTGATTTCCGTAATCTTGGCCCACATCGAGGCCTTGAGGCTGTTTCCGACCGCTGGCCGGGCTTTCTTGAGCCAGCTTCCCATGCTGGCCCTCATGGTGGCCTTCACAGGCTGCAGCTTGTGGATTATGGCGCAGCCAGTGGTGCAATGATACCAAGCGAGAACACCCCCCGAAGGCATCGGGGGGTGTTGCCGGTTTCTGTGAAGGCTTCGACTTAGTCGACCACCCGGAGGTTCTCGGCGGAGGATTTTCCGTTGCGCCCCGGCTGCAGCTCGTATTCGACCTTCTGGGCCTCGGCGAGCGCGCTAAGGCCAGCGCGCTCGACGGCGGAAATATGCACGAAGACATCCTTCTCGCCGCCTTCCGGCGTGATGAACCCATAGCCCTTAACCTGGTCGAACCACTTCACGGTACCTGTCGTCATTGTATCTCTAGACCTCGTAAATGGAGTTCCCGCCGATCCAAAGCGATCTGGCCGGGGCAGTCGTAACGAAATTTCGGAGAGTTGCTCGCCGTCGGCGGGGCAGACAGAGCCAAAACGGCGTCACACACTAGCAGGCGAGGTATGGCTGCCATCCTGAAGCAATGCAAGGCCGTTTTCGGAGTGCCACCATGCCGGAAAAGCATTCCTTCGCCGCCTTGCCGTGCTATTAACAGCTAAAGTCGGCAGCCGTGTTCGCGCGGCGGAACAATCTTTGGGAGTCATAATATGGTAGCGCGTTTCCTTCTTGCATTGATGGCGGTGACCTTCATTACCTCAACGGCTTGGGCCCGCGGCATTGTTAGCGAGGTCCAGTACTACACCGATATCGAGGTCCTGTTTTCGGAAAGCGCCGCCAAGTGCGGGTTCAAGGACGCGGAGGACTTCAAGGCACCGATCGCGGAGCGGCTTTCCAGCCTGGATGTTCCGCAAAACCCGGATGCTCGCACACGTGTGATCCTAAACATCACTTCCAAGGCTTCCGGCCTGTTGGACCAGCGCTGCGTCGCCTTTATGGACTTGCAGCTGCAGGCCGACCTGGCGGCTGAGTTCGTGGACGCCACGGCGATTCAGAGCAACGATGAGATTTTCTCGATCGCATCGGAGCGCGGCTACGTCTTCCCCGTGATTTTCTATCAGACCGGCGCGCTGCTGAACGAGTTGGCGCCCTCGATGCACGAGGAGGCCCTGAAGGCGCTCGACATTCTGCTGAATAACCTGGCGGACGCGCGGAAGCTGAGGTAGCGCCAGACCCGCGAGGCCCCAGGCCTTAGGGCTCGATAACTCGGATCGGTGCTCCCTTGAGAAAGGCGAGCACCGCTTCCAGGGTTTCCCGGTAGAAAACCTCGTAGGTTTCGCGCGTGACGTAGCCGATGTGGGGAGTCGCGATTAGGCCGGGCAGACCCCGGAAGGGGTGATCCTTCGGCAGGGGCTCTTGGTCGTAGACGTCGATGGCGGCGCCGGCGATGGTTCCGCGTGCCAAGGCATTGCTGAGCGCGACACGGTCGATGATTGGCCCCCGAGAGGTGTTGACCAGATAAGCGTCGGTCTTCATCCGAGCGAACTCCTCTGGCCCCATCAGCCCCCGCGTCCGGTCCGATAACCTGAGATGGATCGTGACAAAATCCGACTGCGCCAAGAGGCGCTCCTTGCCAACCAGTTCGACGCCGACTTCGGCGGTTCGTTCGGCGGTTAGATTCTGGCTCCAAGCAATCACCTTCATGCCGAAGGCCGTGGCATAGTGCGCGACCGCCGCGCCCAGGCGGCCCAGCCCGATGATGCCGAGTGTCGCCCCTTTCAGCTCCCGGCCAACCGCGGTCTGCCAGCCATTCTGTCTTACAGATTGAAATTCCTGAGGAATTCCCCGCGCCAGCGAGAGGATCAATCCAAATGTCAATTCCGCCGTGGCGTGGCCCGGCGAGGCCGTGCCGCACACAAGCACTCCCTGATCTTGCGCGGCCTGGATGTCGATCGATGCGTTTCGCATGCCCGTGGTGACAATCAGCTTGAGCTGAGGCAGGCGCTGGATAAGACGCGCGGGCAAGGGCGTGCGCTCCCGCATCACGCAGAGGATTTCGAATGGCGCGAGACGCGCGGCCAAGGCTTCCTCGTCCGCCAGGTGATCAGTGAAGATCGTGAGGGTTTCCGTCGCCGGCAGCCGAGACCAATCGGCGAAATCTCCGGCGACGTTCTGATAGTCGTCTAGGATCGCAATTCGCATTTGGTAGCCTCAAGCTTGAGGGCGCGCCGGAGGGTGCTCAGGCGGACCGACTGCATAAAGCGGACCGAAGCGATCGTCCATAACCTGGAGCCACTTCGCGTTCGTCCCCATCCCCCTTTTCGCCGTGTGCAAGAGGGCATTACCCGTCGCCCGGCAGTTTCAACCCCGCGGTTCGCGCGTAAAGGCGGGCGACGGAGGAATCGTCGTCGCCGCCCATCCCGGCGCTGGCCGTCATTAGAAACATCTGCAGCGCGGTGGCCGCGATTGGCGTGGGAAATCGTGTATCGCGTGAAATGTCGGACACGATCCCGAGGTCCTTGGTGAAAATGTCGACGGCACTTCGTGGCGAATAATCACCCTCGAGGACATGAGCCATGCGATCCTCGAACATCCACGAGTTTCCAGCGGACTTCGTGATAACTTCGTAGACCATATCGAGGTCAAGGCCGAGACGCTTGGCAAAGGTCATGGCTTCACTGGCCGCGGCGATGTGCACACCAGCGAGTAACTGGTTGATAATCTTGAAGGCCGAGCCGGTGCCCGGTTCGTCTCCCAGTTCGTAGACCTTCTGAGCCATGGCATCGAGTAGGGGGCGCGCCGCCTCGAAGGTTTCTTTCGATCCGGAAGCAAGAATCGTCAAACCACCCTCCGCCGCGCGCCGGGCGCCCCCGCTGATCGGGGCGTCGAGGTAGGCCAGGCCACGTTCGGTGGCCATGTTCGCGAGCCGCCGGGCCGTCTCCGGAGCCAAGGTCGCGCACGATACGATTACGCCGCCCGGACGAAGCGTCGCCGCCGCGCCCTCGGGACCGAAGAGAACGCGCTCGGTCTGTGCCGCGTTCACGACTACCGTGACCACGGCGCTTGCGTCTCGTGCGGCTTCGGCCGGCGAAGCCGCACCGTCCCCGCCGGCTTGGGAAAAGCGTTCCACGGCCTTTTCGGAGACATCGCAGCCGGCAACGGGGAACCCGGCGCGCAGCAGCGAACTCGCCATACCAAATCCCATGGATCCAAGACCGACGATGGCGACCTTGGAAGCTTCACCAATGTTCGACTTGTCTTCCAAGCGTTTCGCCTCCCTAGAGTTCGGTTGCTTGACCGCCCGGCACGCTCTCTCTCTCTTGGGCCGCCGCTGCTTATCCTTATTCCCTATCATTGGGGCGGGCGTCACACCTAGCCCTATTCCCAGACTGGGGGAAACGCTAGTCCTGGCCCCCGGCATCGGGCTAAGTGCGAAAGGTCAGCGTCCGGTTTAGAATAAAATTAACCATGAAAATCACTAACAGGGCTATAGCCTGCGCGATTAGATAGTAAACGAAGGCAATCAGGGTGCTGAATATCAGCCAGTTCAGGAACAAACCCAAAATTGCGATAGCAAAGAACTTGGGGAAAGCCTCATGGTGATTTGCCGAGGAAGAGAAAGTGAAGTGATACTGAAGAAAGTAATTGACGCCTACGGCGATCACGAACGTGACACAGGATGCGAGAATCTTCTGCACATCGAAGATCTCCACCGCGAGGAATAGAAGAACTAGCTGGAGAAGGGCCGCGCAGGAGCCGAAGATGAAGTAGCGGACAAGCTGCACGCTCAACAGACCCTGAAGCCCGCCCGTCACGAGAGCCTGATCGAGGGAACTTGTCGGCGCGGACAGCAGCCAGTGCGACCAGTTGCTTCGGCCCGCGTAACCCCTAGCCTTAGGGATATCCCCCGCTTCACCCTCGTGCATACCCGTCCCTTCGAAACCGCCGGGCGGTGTCCCTCAGGAAGACAGCCGCAAGCAAGAAACAGCTTGCCAACAAACCTGCCTCTTACCGACGGGAGTGGGCGGATTGCGAGGACTCGAGGCAATCGCGCTTCGCCGAGTGAATTGGTTATTGGCTGTGCTCTAGAGTACGCGTTTTCTTCTAGCCCGACACGCCATTTCTCAAGAAATTTTGATGGATTCCATAATGGGTAACTCCTCCGCGCAGGTGAGATTTCACGCGGATGCTTCAATTATTATGCGACACGATAGTAGCTAAGTCGGCGTTGCCATCTGATAATCGGTGGTGTTGATAAACGCCGAGTTCCGCGCGCCTGCGATATCGCTTTTTTGAGGGCCTGGGGGGGCGCCGCGCGGTTCACCGGAAGCTTCAAGGAAGACGGATCAGTGACCGAACACCAAACCCCGTCCGACTCTGCCCACGCTCCGCGGCAACGTCCGCCCGCGGTGTTTTCGGACTATGTCGCCATGGCGCGGCCCGACCATTGGATCAAACATGTTTTCGTGGTTCCGGGTATTTTGGCTGCGATGGTCTTGGCGCCCCCTTCGGAGGGGTACGATCTGTGGAGGATTGTCGGCGGTTTTCTGAGCGCGATGGCGATCGCCTCGGCGAACTATGTCATCAACGAGTGGCTCGACGCAGAACAGGACGCTCAGCATCCGACAAAGTCGACGCGCCCGGCCGCCTGCAAGGCGGTGCAGCCGCACTTCATTTATCTGGAATGCGCGGTGTTGGCGGCAATCGGTCTCTTAATCGCCTGGCTGATCGGCCCGCTTTTCCTCATTGGAAGCGTTGCGTTTCTGATCAGCGGGTTGATCTACAACGTTCCGCCGCTGCGGGTGAAGGACCGGCTCTACCTGGATAGCTTGATCGAGTCGGTGAACAATCCGATCCGGATGCTTCTCGGCTGGGCGACTATCAGCACAGTCACGGCGCCGCCAGGAAGTCTGCTTTTAGCCTATTGGATGGGTGGCGCATTCTTGATGACCGTGAAGCGTTACGCCGAGTTCCGCGAGGGATCGGCGAAATACGGCATCGAAGTTTTGGCGGAGTACCGGCAGTCCTTCGCGCGCTATACCGAACAGCGCCTGCTGCTGATGTCCTTCCTTTATGGCCAGCTCGCCGCGTTCTTCCTCGGTGTCTTCCTGATCAAGTACCGTATCGAGTATCTGCTGGCCTTGCCCTTACTCGCCATTCTGTTCACCTACTACCTGCGCATGGCGCTCAAGGGCAGCGACGCCGCGCAGGCCCCCGAGAAGCTCATGAGGGAAGTGCCCTTGCTGGGGCTGGTGGCCTTGATTTCGGTGGTGCTGGTGGTTCTCAGCTTTGTCGACATTCCGGCCCTGCAGTACTTCATGGAGCCGCAGCTCGTCGGGGTTCACTGAGCTGGCCCGAGCGAAGGCTCACGTGTTGGCGCTTTTCAGCGCGCTCAACAGATCGGCGTAGTTCCCAAAACTGTGGGTCTCGGGTCCGGCGCTGTCGCTTCGCAGCCAAAAGCGTACGCCAAGCTGTTGCGCGCAGGCGCCGTCGCGCTCGGGCCGATCGCCGATCATCACCGCCTGATCGGGTCCGAAACCGGAAAGCCGCAGAATCTTCTGGAGTCCGGCAGGGTCGGGCTTCAGCCGGTCAACATCCGTGTCCCGCGCGGAGACGCAGATATCGCTCCGCAAGCCCATGGCGGCGAGCTTGGATTCGGCTGGATAGTCGGAGAAAACGGCGATTGTCCGGCCGCTCTCTCTAAGGGCCTGGAAGAGGTCTTCGACCTGCTCGAAGCGATAGCGCGAAAGGTGTCGCAGCGGGCGCCGCTCAAGCCATTCGTCGGTTATCGCGGCCAGCCTATCGGATGAAAGGCCCAAAGCACTTGGGATCAGCTCGCCCTCGATTTCGGCTAGGCTTGCTCCCGGGCGCTCCGCCAGGCGGTCGCGCAGACTTCGGAACCGCTGGAGTCCGATGACACTCTTGACCTGCTTGGGGTCCTGCAAAACGGCAAGCGCCAGTTCCGCCGCCATGCGCGCGCGCAGTGGTTTTTGGCGATACAGCGTTCCGTCGACGTCGAATACCGCCAAGCGGATCGGGGACCAATCGAATTCCATTCCTCGCCTCGCGAAGGCAGGCCGCCGGCTCGGCCCGAATACGATATGATTTGAGCGGTCGCGCCAGTGTGTTTGCTTGGGCGCACTTGAATGCACGCCACTTCAACCAATTTCGCCAGCATGATAAGGTCGCCAAGGTTTCAATCCATGCCTCAAAAGAGAACTGTCCGGTGAGTGGGGTCCTGCGCTTGGTCCTTGGCGACCAGCTAACCCGCGATCTATGGGCCTTGGAGGATGTGGACCGGGAGAGCGATCAGGTTTTGATGGCTGAAGTCGCGGAGGAGGCCGCCTACGTACCCCATCACAAGAAAAAGCTAGCTTTCGTTTTCTCGGCCATGCGCCATTTCGCCCGCGAGCTGAAGGGCGAGGGGCTCGCCGTCCGCTACAT
>JARFRB010000017.1 GCA_029287455.1 Pelagibius litoralis
GTGACTGGGGCTATCGAGCCCAAGTTGGTGGCGGCTGAAGCCGTGCGCTCGCAAAATCGCTCGCCGGAGGATCTAGACGCCTGGGGTCTCGTGATGCGCGCGCTTGCGCATTACTGGCGCATGACCTCCTCAGAGAGCGAGGCGGCAATCCAAATGCTGCGCGGGGCGGTTGAAAGATATCCTGACTATGGGCCCGCGCACAGTCTTCTCGCTTTCGCCTTGTTCTTTTCCGGGCATGTGGGCTGGACCCTGGAAAGCACGGACTATGAGTATGCGGGCGCGCTGGCGCACCGTGCCGCCGAGCTCGACGACAACGATCCCTGGGCACATATCGCGCTGGGGTATTTTGCGTTCACCAAACGGCAGACCGATGAGGCCTTACGCGAGTATCGCCGCGCCTTGGAGCTCAACCCGAACTTCGGGACGGGTTATGGCTTGCTCGGCTGGGCCTATGCTTTCAACGGACAATCCGACGAAGCCATCCCCAATCTGGAGCGCGCGATTCGCATGAGCCCGCACGACCCGCTCAAGGCCTTCTTCTATTCCGGCACCGGTGTCGCTCATTATCTGGCTGGACGATATCCGGAGGCGGTCGAATGGGGGATGAAAGCGATCCACCAACGCCCGGGTTTCACGGCGGCGTATCGCATTCTTTGCGCGAGCCTGGCGCAAGCGGGCATGACGAAAGAAGCGCTGGAGATGACGGCGCGCTTGCGTGAGAAACAACCAAATGTGTCGATTGCTTGGTGCGAGAAGCACGTCCCTTATACGCCGCGCGTGATGCCATGGTTTCTCGAAGGCATGCGCAAGGCCGGGATCGAATAGCATGGCTTGAGTGGCGCGCCCTTGTGTCTGGCGCGCCGGCACGGCGGTCTGCATGGCCGGCGGACCTCTCGACTCTCGTCGAACTGGTTCCAATCGCCGCCTGGCTGGCGCCGAGCAACAAGCAGGCGCAGATTCGCAACGGAACGATCATGTTCGCCCTGTGGCGCGATCCCCTGGTTATGCTCGATCCCTTGATCCTGCCCGTCCATCGCCTTGGCGCCAAGGCGCAAGACGCGCTTTAGCCCGCCTTAACCGCCTCCAGCACCGCCTCGACGTGGCCTGGGACCTTGACCTTGCGCCATTCGTTGCGCAAGACACCGGCTTCGTCGATGAGGAAGGTGGCGCGTTCCATGCCCATGTACTTCTTGCCGTACATGGATTTCTCGACCCAGGTGCCATAGGCCTCGGAGGTCTTGCCGTTCTCGTCGCTGGCCAGGGTGAAGGGAAGCTCGTACTTCGTCTTGAACTTGTCGTGCTTGGCCACCGAGTCGCGGGAGACACCGATGATCACCGCGTCCAGGCCGCTGAAATCCGGCATGGCGTCGCGAAAGCCGCAGGCTTCCTTGGTGCAGCCCGGGGTGTCGTCCTTGGGGTAGAAATAGAGCACGACCTTCTTGCCCTTGAGATCCTTCAGGGAGACGCTGCCGCCCCCATCGGTGGGCATGGTGAAGTCGGGCGCGGGCTTGCCAACTGCGACGGTCATGGTGCTCCTATCTCCTCGTTCAGGGGCCGGTCTGGCTGGGGTTGGGCGGGGCGCTTGCCCCGGTCTCGCCGCGGATGGCGCGAAGATGGCGGGCCGGGGTGTCGATGATGCCAGCGTAGCTGTTCATCACACCCTCCGCCGTCGCCATCAAGTTGTTCCTCAAGCTGGCGAAGTCAAGCTGGCCGGTGGCCTTGGCGAGCGCCGCCTTCAGTCCCTCCGGCGCCTGGGTCTCGTCGAAGGCGTTGCCCACGGTCAGGCGCAAGAAACTCTGGATATCGCGCAGCAGGGCCGAGGCGCCGATCAGGAAGTCCGCGGTCTCTGCCGGGAGCAACCCCGCCTGGCCGATCGCCTCGAAGGCCTCGCGGGTGGAGGGGCGCAGGATCTCTGGATGCTCGGCCGCGTGCCGCAATTGCAGATACTGCGCGATGAAGTCGAGATCGTAGAGCCCGCCGCGCAGATACTTCACGTTCCAAAGGGACTTCGCCGGGTACTCCTTGTCGATGCGCTCGCGCATGTCGGCCACGTCGATCAGAAGTCGGTCGGTGTCCCTGGGCTGGGTCAGAACCTTGTGGATGACCTCCGCCAGCCGTTCGGCCATCCCCGCCTCGGCACGCAGGATTCTGGCGCGGGTCAGCGCCATGTGCTCCCAGGTCCAGGCGTCGTTCAGGAGGTAGCGCTCATAGGCCGACAGGGAGGTGGCGATGGGCCCCGCATCGCCGGAGGGGCGCAGGCGCACATCCACCTCGAAGAGCCGCCCCTCGCCGGTCATGGCGGTGAGCGCGGTGATCTCCCGCTGGGCCAGCCGGCCGAAATAGACAGTGGGGTCGAGTGGCTTCGGGCCGTTGGATTGGCTGGCGCCTGCCGCCGCCTCGTAGACGAAGACGAGGTCGAGGTCCGAGGTGTAGGTCAGGCGCTGGGATCCGAGATTGCCAAGCCCGATTACAGCCAAGCCCGGCCCGGGAAAGGCCCCGTGGGACCGGGCGAACTCTGCCAGGACCGGCGGGTGCAGCTCACGGATCACCGCGTCGGCGAGGTTGGAGAGCGCCGTGCCGGCCGCCACGCTATCGACGGCGCCGCGCAGGATCTGCACGCCGATCCGGAACCGCCGGTCATTGGCCCAGCGTCTGGAGATATCCAGATTGTCCTGAAAGTCATCCGCTTCGGCCAGCATGGCCTTGAGCTCGGCCTGCATCTCCTCGCGCCCAGGCAAAGCTTCGGAAAACGCCGGATCGAGCACCGCGTCAAGCAGCCCCGGGTTGCGGGCCAAGCGCTCGGCGAGTGCCGGCGCACGCCCCATGATTGCGGCCAGAAGCTCCAGCAAGCGCGGGTTCTGAAACAAGAGCGAGAAGAGCTGAACCCCAGCGGGCAGGCCTTTGATGAAGGTGTCCAGCCGCGCCAGCGCCTGATCCGGTTCGCGGGTCTTGCCCAACTCCTCCAAGAGGCTGGGCATCAGCTCGGTCAGGATTTGCCGGGCACGCTCCGAGCGGGTGGCGCGATGCCGGCCATGATGCCAGGCGCGCACCACGTTGAAGACCGTCTCGCCGTCCTTGAAACCAAGGCCAGCGAGGGTTTCCAAGGTGGCGGGTTCTGGCTCACCGCCGGTGAAAACCAGATTTCCGGGGCTGGCGAGCGGGGGGGCCTCCTCGAACAATTCGGCGTAGTGGTCCTCCACTTTCCGCAAATGCCCGAGCAGGTCCTGGCGAAAGGCCTCGGGGGTCGCGTAGCCCAGGAAAGCAGCGATCTCGGCTACTCCCTCTTCCGATTTGGGCAGGCTATGGGTCTGCTGATCGTCGACCATCTGCAGGCGGTGTTCCACCCCGCGCAGGAAGCCGTAAGCTTCGGTCAGTTCCGTGGCCGTGTCCCCGGAAAGGCGTCCAGCGGCCACCAGCGCTTGCAAGGCGTCCAGGGTGCGGGGTGTGCGCAGCGAGGGATCCCGGCCACCGAAAATCAACTGCTGAGTCTGAGCGAAGAATTCGATCTCGCGGATGCCGCCGCGCCCCAGTTTGATGTTGTGACCCTCCACCGCGACGGTCTTGCCGCCTTTCTGGGCCTGGATCTGCCGCTTGATCGAATGGATGTCCTGGATTGCCCAGAAATCCAGGTTCTTGCGCCAGATGAAGGGGCGCAGATCGTGGAGGAAATCGTCCCCAAGGCGGCGGTCGCCGCAGCAGGGGCGGGCCTTGACCATGGCCGCCCGTTCCCAATTTTGGCCGATCGTCTCGTAGTAGGTCCGTGCCGCCCCCACGGAGATGGCCAGTGGCATGGCGCCTGGATCGGGGCGCAGCCGCAAATCCGTGCGCAGGACATAGCCGTCCGAGGTCCGCTCCTCCAAGAGCGCGATGAGGTCCCGCGTCAAGCGGACCATCCCTTCTGAAAGGCCCCGGTGCCCCCGATAGGAAATCCGGTCGGGATCATAGAGGACGATAAGGTCGACGTCGGAGGAGTAGTTGAGTTCCCGCGCCCCAAGCTTTCCCATGCCCAGCGCCACGTAGCCGCAATCGGTCAGGGGATTTTCGGGATCCGCAAGGTCGATCTCGCCAAGCTCGGCCGCTTGCCGGAGCAGGTAGGCCAGCGCCATGTCCATGGCCGCTTCCGCGAAGTCCGACAAGGCGCCGGTGACCTCGTGAAGGGTCCAGCGGTTCGCGATGTCGGCGAGCGCAATTGCCAGCGCGGCGCGGCGCCGCGCAACGCGAAGTGCACGGGAAGCCGAATCGGGCGGCGCGCCGGATATCGGGGTTTCGCGCAATTCGCGAAGAATTCTATCGAAGGCCACACGCTCCCCATGCTTTACAAGCTCCACGAAAAATCCGATATCCGACAAAAGGCTCCGCGACAGAAAGGGTGAGTTGCCGAAGATCGCTTCGAGGAGGCGCTGCCCAGCGGGGTCGGTTACAATGGCATGTCCATCTCGGGCGATTTCGGGATCGAGGCTCGCAAGGCTCTCCTCCCAGCGTAGCAGGCCCGTTTCCGCCCGGTCGGGCGCTCCGGGCTTGGGCAAGGCGTCCATGGAAGGCAGGAAATCGAACGTCATGACATCGTATTCCCTTGGAGGTGCCGTGGCAGGCTGCGACAGGGTCCGATGGGGGTCAAGCAGGTTTACGCTGATCCGGCCGAGCGGACTCTCCTGGAGTTTCAGATGACGCGTCGCGTCGCTCACTTCATGCTCGAAGCGCTTTTGGCGGTCATTGCGCTGGTTGTGGTCCTGGTCGGGGTCTTCGCTTGGCGCCTGTCATCCGGACCGATCTCGGTCGACTTCCTCAATCCCATGATGGAGGACGCCTTCGATACGCCGGGAAACGACATCTCGGTGAGCGTGGGCGAGACAATTCTGGCCTGGGATGGGGGAAATCGGGAAATCGACCTGCTGCTTCGCAGTTGGCGCCTGAACGATCCAAGCGGGCGCCCGCTCGCGGTGTTGCCGGAAGCCGAGGTCTCCATGAGTTTGCCGGCCTTGCTGCACGGGCGGATTGCCCCCTCGCGGATTTCGGTCGCCCGGGTGCGCATTCGGCTGATCCGCGACGAGTCCGGTAATTTCGTGTGGGACCGGACCGTGCCGGAGGATGCAGACGCGCCAATAGAGGCGGAGGACGCGCTCAACGAAGTGGCGCCGGACATTCTCTCTCGGCTGCTCGCGGCGCACGACCCCTCGGACCCCCTGTCGTACTTGGAATCGGTTGAGGTCCGCCAAGGCCGAATGATCATCGTGGACCGGCAGCTTGGCTTGTCCCTGCGGGTCCCCTCGGTGGACCTTGAAATTCGCAAGGGCGGTGACGGGCTTCTGGGAAGCAGCGCTTTTGTGATGCGGCGCGATGGCCACGAAGCGGTGGTGCGGGCCTCGCTTGGCTACGATGCGGAAGCGAAGGAACTCGCGATCGTCGGCACGCTGAAGGATTTTCACCCCGCGCTCTTGGCGACCTTGGGCGATGCAATGGCCCCCCTGAACGGGATCGAAGTGCCCGCGGATGCCTTCGTGGACCTGCGCCTGATCGAAGGGCGTTTCGAGTCGGTGGACTTCACCGTCGAGACCGGGGCGGGGCGGATCGATCTGCCCGAACATCTGAGCGCGCCACTGGAGATCGCGTCCTCAAGCGCGAAGGGCCGCTTTCTCGGTGTCGAGCAAAAGCTCGAGCTCGACGAGGCCACGATTGCCCTTGGCAGCACCGACGCCCCGGGACCTCTGTTCTCGGCCTCGGGCACGGCTCATTGGCTTCCGCTATCGCTCGACATCATGGCCAGCGCAAAGGTGGACAAGCTCAGCACCGACGAACTGGAGGGCTTCTGGCCCGAAGGGGCCGCTGAGGGGGGGCGCGTCTGGGTCACCGAGAACATGACCGATGGTGCTGCTCAGGACGCCGAGATCTCCGTGATCTTGTCTATCCCGTTGGAGGGGGAGGAGGGCGAGGCGGGCGGCGTGGTGCTTCACCATGCCTCCGGCGGGTTCGCCTATTCGGGCCTCTCGGCTCACTATCTGCGCCCGATGCCACCTGTGACGGACATCGAGGGCACGGCGCGCTTCGACCTCAGCTCCTTGACCTTCGATGCAAAGAGCGGCCGGTTGGGCGAGCTTTCGGTCTCTGGGGGGACTATTCGGCTCTACGATCTCGACCAGGAGGTACAGCGCATTCAGATCGATATCGCGGCCCAGGGGCCGTTGCGCGCAGCCTTGGACGTCGTGCACCATCCTCGCCTCGATCTGCTCTCCAAGCTCGGCATGGCGCCAGACGGCGCGGAGGGCCAGGCCGAGGTCAATCTCGCTATCGGCTTTCCGCTTCTGAAGGATGTGCTTTTCGAGGACGTGGCGATCACCGCGAAGGGGCAGGTAGAAGGAGCCGTGCTGCCGGGCGCGGCCTTTGGTCAGGATCTTACCGACGGCAATCTTGCGCTGCGCGTCGATCAGCGGGGCATGGAGGTGTCCGGCAGCTTGACCCTGGGCGGCATTCCCCTGACCGCGGATTGGGCGGAGCGCTTCTATTCCGGCGATGGGCCGGAAACCAAAATTCTGGCCGAAGTGCCCAGGATCGACGATGCCGGATTCGAAGCCCTTGGATTGTCCACCGGCGAGTATATGAGCGGGCCGCTTTCCCTGAAGGTCGATCTGGAGCAGGACCGCGGCGGTCCAATGAAGGTCGCCGTGGACGCCGGTTTGGCGGAGGCCCGCTTGGCCTTGCCGCCGCTGACCTGGGAGAAACCCGCCGGGGCGCCGGGGACCGCCAGCGCGGTCTTCTATCTTGAAAACGAGAGGCTGACCTCCATTCGCGCACTTGATGCCCAGGCCGGGACTCTGGTGATTCAGGGCGAAATCGACTTCGATCCGGAGAGCGGCGACTTCAAGCGTGCCGATCTGCCGCGCTTGGCCTTCGACGACACCGACCTCACTGGCGTCTTGGTGACCTTGGACGGTAGGGCTATCGGGGCCGAGATCGCTGGGGGGGTTCTCGATGCCCGGCCTTTCTTAGTGCGTGAGGGGCAGCCCGCGGCGGAGGAAGGGGGGGCGGCCGAGGAAGCCACCGAGGGCGGGACCTCCCAAACCGAAGACGACGCCCCTCGGCCCTTGGCGTTTTCCACCCCTGGCCTTGACCGCATCATCACCGGCGACGGCCGCTATGTTGAAGCGGTCAGCGCGCGCGCGCGGCGCGGTCCGGGCGGGTGGGAATACCTCAAAGTCGAGGGCCGCTTGCCGGAGTCGTTGCGCCAGGGCAAGGGTTTTCCCGCTCCCGAGCCGACGGCCGAGGGCGGCGAGCTTTTCGCGAACTTCAGCATCGACTACGGGCCGAATTCGGAAGGCGGCTACAGCCTTTTGGCGAAAACCAACGACATGGGCAGTCTAATGCGGGCCGCGGACCTCATGGATACGATCGAGGGTGGCGATCTGGTGCTCGAGGGCAGCCTGCCCGGCCCCTTCCCGGAGGCCAGGCTGGATGCCAGGATCGAATCCCAGGACTTCCGGCTGCGCGACGCGCCGGTCATGGGGCGGGTGCTGACCTTGGCTTCTTTGACCGGCATCAGCGACACCCTGAGCGGCGAAGGCATAGCCTTTCAGCGGCTGGTGGGCGAGTTTGCCGTCGAGGACGACATTCTGACCTCCGACCTGATGCGCGCCTATGGCTCGGCCCTCGGCGTCACGGCCAAGGGGCGCGTGGATTTCGTGGGCGACGGGACCGAGGTGATCGGCACCGTGGTTCCGGCCTATTCGATCAACAAGGTGCTGGGCAGCATTCCCTTGCTGGGACCCATATTGACCGGTGGAGAAGGGGAGGGCCTTCTAGCCGTGACCTATGCGGTGCGCGGTTCTATCGACGACCCGCAGGTTTCGGTCAATCCGCTGGCGGTCTTGGCGCCCGGCTTTCTGAGATCGATTTTTAGCGCGCCGGGCGCGGAGGCGCCTTCCGATGCGCTTCCCCCGCCCGGTAAGGAGCGCTGAGCGGCTTCACGCGGCTCAAGGTTTTCATCCCCTCGTCGCGCGCCGCCCCTTCCTCTCGTCATTGCGAGCCGAAGGCGAAGCAATGACGGGCAGGGAGCAATTGCCACGCCTTCGGCTCGCAATGACTGGGGAAGCGCGATTGGCGCGCTCCCGGAAAATCAGGACACCCGGATCAAAGCGTGCTTCTTTCGGCCGGACGAGAGTTTCACCAGGCCTTCGCCGGTGAAGTCCTCGGGGCGCAGCAGCCGGCATTCGTCCTCGACCTTTGCGTCGTTGAGCCGTGCGCCGCCGCCCTTGATAAGCCGCCTGGCCTCACCGTTCGACGCGCAGAGCCCGCTTTCCTGCAGCAAGACGAAGATCGGGACGCCCTCGGCCAGCCTTGCGCTTTCCAGCATGAGGGTGGGCAAATCCTCTGCCAGCGCCCCTTCCTCGAAGGTTTTGCGGGCCGTTTCGGCGGCGGCATTGGCGGCGCTTTCGCCCCGGCAAAGTCGCGTTGCCTCAAAGGCGAGGCGCTTCTTTGCCTCGTTGATCTCCTGCCCTTCCAGCGCCTCCAAGCGCGCCACTTCCTCCAATGGCAATTCGGTAAAGAGCTTTAGGAAGCGACCAACATCCTCGTCGTCGGTGTTGCGCCAGAACTGGTAGTAGTCGTAGGCCGAAAGCCGGTCCTCGTTCAGCCACACGGCACCCGCCGCCGTCTTGCCCATCTTTTGCCCGGAGGCCGTGGTGATCAGGGGCGTGGTCACGCCAAACAACTCGGTCCCGTCGATCCGGCGGGCGAGCTCGATCCCGTTCACGATGTTCCCCCACTGATCGGAGCCGCCAAGCTGTAAACGGCAACCGACGCGGCGGGAGAGCTCCAGGAAGTCATAGGCCTGGAGAATCATGTAGTTGAACTCAAGAAAGGTCAGCGGCTGCTCCCGGTCGAGCCGAAGCTTCACGGAGTCGAAGGAGAGCATGCGATTGATCGTGAAATGGGTCCCGACATCTCGCAGGAACGGGATATAGGCGAGGTCGTCGAGCCAGTCGGCATTGTTCATCATCAAGGCGCCGTTCGGGCCGTCGAAATCAAGAAAAGGCTCGAAGCACCGGCGAATCGAGGCAATGTTGTCGGTGATTTGGGCACCGCTGAGAAGCTTGCGGGATTCGTCCTTGCCGGAGGGGTCGCCAACCTTTGTGGTGCCGCCCCCCATCAGCACGATCGGCCGATGCCCGCTGCGCTGCATGTGCCGAAGCATCATGATTTGCACGAGGCTGCCCACGTGCAAGGAATCGCTGGTCGCGTCGAAGCCGATGTAGCCGACCACGGGTCCCTTGGTGGCGAGCGCGTCCAAGCCGGCGGCGTCTGTGCATTGATGCACGTAGCCACGCGCGTGAAGAACGTTCAGGAACTCGCTGTTGAAGTCGGGCATGGGTTCTGCCTGCGCGACGCCTGGGGGTGCTTAGCTTGCCGACTGCTCGGGATCGACACTGGCCCCGGCGGCGCGAATATAATCTTCCACGTTGCCGGCGAGCGTCTTGATCTGATCGACGAAAAAGTGGTTGGCGCCGGCGATCACCCGGTAGTCGATCTGGATATCGCGCTGATTGGAGAGCTTCTCTACCAGCTTGCGCACTGCCGGTTCAGGCACGATCTCGTCCGAGTCCCCTTGAATCACCAAACCCGAGGAGGGGCAGGGGGCCAGAAAACTGAAGTCGTACATGGGTGTGGGCGGAGACACGGACACAAAAGCGTTGATCTCTGGGCGGCGCATCAAGAGCTGCATACCGATCCAAGCGCCGAAGGAAAAGCCCGCGATCCAGCACTGGCTGGCATTCTGATTGTAGGCCTGTAGCCAATCCAGGGCCGCGGCCGCGTCCGAAAGCTCGCCATCGCCCTTGTCGAACACGCCCTGGCTTCGACCCACGCCGCGAAAGTTGAAGCGTAAGACCGAGAAACCCTGGCGCGCGAAGGCGTGATAGAGCGTGTAAACCACCTTGTTGTTCATGGTGCCGCCCTGTTGGGGCAACGGATGCAGCATCAACGCGACCGGCGCGTTCGGGGCGGATCCGTGCTGATACCGGCCTTCGAGCCGGCCTTCCGGACCGTTGATGATCACGTCGGGCATTGCAGGTGACTACCTTCCAAATCGTCTTTTCGCGGCCGCATGGCCTTGCGTTTCGCCGCTCTGATGGGGCCCGAGCTAAAGTTGACCAATTTAGTCAGTCACCCTATATCTTGTATCATCCTCTTGGGCCTGATCGTGCGGGTTAGAGTCGAGCATTCGGGCCGAGGCCGCGCAAGATATCGGACAGAGCAAGGCATGTTCAAGGGTCTACTAGCCGAAATCGATGCCACCATGTCTCGCGATCCGGCAGCGCGCTCGCGCTGGGAGGTCGTGTTTTGTTATCCAGGCTTTCAAGCGGTCCTGTGGTACCGCTTGTCCAGCTGGTTCTGGCGGCGCGAGTGGTTCTTTCTCGGACGTTTCATCTCGCAGATTGGGCGGCTCACGACCGGCATCGAAATTCACCCAGGAGCGACGATCGGCAAGCGGTTCTTTATCGACCATGGCATTGGCGTGGTGATTGGCGAGACCGCCGAGATCGGCGACGACGTGACGCTTTATCAGGGCGTCACCCTGGGCGGTGTCGCGCCAAGCATCGATAGCGACAGCCAGCGCAACCAAAAGCGCCATCCCACTCTAGAAGACGATGTCATCGTGGGATCGGGCGCACAGGTCCTGGGGCCAATCACCGTTGGCCGCTGCGGCCGGGTAGGCGCGAACGCGGTGGTTACCAAGGACGTGGCCCCGAACTCCACCGTGGTCGGCATTCCGGCGCGGGCGGTCGGGCGCGCCAAGGACGGCGAGACTCAGCCCTTCGTCGCCTATGGAACGCCGACGGGTGATATTCCCGATCCCGTGGCCCGCGCTCTCGAGGGGCTGCTCGATGAAGTTCAGACCCTCCGAAGCCGGGTGAACGAGCTGGAGGAGCGTGCGGCGGAGGCAGGCACTGGGCGCCTGACCTCAAGCGATCCTGCGGCCCCCGGGCAGTCGACAGTGCCGCGCGAGGCGGGCAAGGGATGACCCTCAGTCTTGCAAGAGTCCCGGGATGAAACTCTCGACGAAAGGCCGCTACGCGGTGATGGCGATGTGCGATCTGGCGGTCAAAGGCCGGGCGCACCCCGTTCCCCTGGCCGACATCGCGCGGCGCCAGGAAATCTCGCTGTCCTATCTGGAGCAACTCTTCGCCAAGTTGCGGCGCGCCGAGATTGTGACCTCCGCGCGCGGTCCCGGCGGCGGGTACCGCCTCGCCCGGGCGGGCTCTGAAATTCGCATCTCAGACATCATCCTCGCGGTCGACGAACCCATCCACGCGACCCGCTGCATGCCCGGTCAGCCCTTGGGGTGTCGCGGCAACAAGACGCGATGCCTGACCCATGACCTTTGGGAAGAGCTTGGAAACCAAATTCACTTTTATCTGCAGTCGGTTACTCTTGAAGATGTGATTCGCCGCCGGGTGTTGGGAACCGGGGGGCAGGGGTTTGCCTCCGAGCCGGGCACTTCCACGCCGGTCGCGGCGCAATAAGGGCCGGCGCCGCCGGATGGCTTGATGCCCCACGCAGTCTACCTCGACCATAACGCCACATCTCCCCTCAGGCCTGAGGCCTTCGCGGCCATGACCGAGGCCATGCGCGATGTCGGCAACGCCTCTTCGGTGCACGGCTTCGGCCGCCGGGCGCGAAAGCGGGTGGAAGACGCGCGCGGGGCGGTTGCCCGGCTCGTCGGCGCCAAGACGCAAGAGGTCGTCTTCACCTCGGGCGGGACGGAGGCGAACAATTGGGCGCTGATCGGAGCATCTCCGGCCAAACTCTTGGTTTCGGCGATCGAGCATGACTCGGTTCTGGCAGTGCCGGGCGGGGAACCGATCGCGGTGGAGGGCTCGGGACGGCTCGATCTCGCGGATCTGGAGCGCAAGCTTCGTGGGGCACCCGCGGGCACTCTAGTGTCCGTCATGCTCGCCAATAACGAGACCGGTGCGATCCAGCTGATCGACACGGTTGTGGAACTCGCGCGCCAGGCCGGGGCCTTGGTGCATTGCGACGCGGTACAGGGGATCGGAAAGCTGCCCGTGGACTTCGCGGGCCTGGGTGTCGACATGCTGTCGATTTCGGCGCACAAGCTCGGTGGGCCGCAGGGACTCGGCGCGCTGGTGTTGCGCGAAGGTCTAGAGAGCGCCCCGCTGCTGCGCGGCGGCGGCCAGGAAGGGCGCCGGCGGGCTGGCACCGAGAATGTCGCCGCGATTGCCGGCTTCGGTGCCGCGGCGGAGGCTGCGGCCGAGGGCTTGGCGGCCGTCGCTGGTCTGGCGGAACAGCGCGACCGCTTCGAGGCCGCGCTGCTCTCAGCGGTTCCCAAGGCCCGGATCTTCGCGGCGGAGTCTCCGCGCCTCGCGAACACGAGCTGTGTGGCGATGCCGGGGGTGGGGGCGGAAACGCAGGTCATGGCTTTCGACCTGGCCGGCGTGGCGGTGTCCTCGGGTTCCGCCTGTTCATCTGGAAAGGTGGCGCCCTCCCACGTGCTCGCTGCGATGGGCGTGCCTCCGGATCTTGCTGCTTCTGCGCTGCGCGTTTCGCTCGGCTGGAACAGCGCGCCCGATGCGCTTGACCGCTGTCTAGAGGTTTGGCTCGATCTTCATCGACGGCACCGGGAGCGGAGGAGGATCGCATGACCAAGCCCGTGACCGGCAATCGCGCCAAGAATGTCATCTACATGGACTATCAGGCGACAACTCCGACCGACCCGCGGGCCTTGGAGGTCATGCTGCCCTTTTTCACCGAGGCCTTCGGCAATCCGCACTCTGTCGAGCATGCCTATGGCTGGGACGCCGAGGAGGCGGTCGAGCGGGCGCGCGCCGAGGTGGCGGATCTGATCGGTGCCGAGGCACGCGAGATCGTGTTCACCTCCGGCGCCACCGAGGCGAACAACTTGGCGATCAAGGGCGTGGCGCGCTTCCACCGGGAGCGCGCGCCCAAGGTGGTGAGCGTCGAGACCGAGCACAAATGCGTTCTGGAAAGCCTCCATACCCTTGAGCGGGAGGGTCATCCGGTCACTATCTTGCCGGTTCGCCCCAACGGATTGGTGGATCTCGACGCGTTGGCCGATGCCATCGACGAAAGCACCTGCCTGGTCTCGGTCATGGCGGCCAATAACGAGATCGGTGTGATCCAACCCTTGGCGGAAATCGGCGCGCTTTGCCGAGAAAAACGGGTTTATTTTCACAGCGACGCGGCTCAGGCGGTCGGCAAGATTCCCCTCGACGTCGAGGCCATGAAGCTCGATCTGATGTCGATCAGCGGTCACAAGCTTTACGGGCCGAAAGGGATCGGCGCGCTCTATGTGCGCCGCCGCCCGCGCGTGCGTCTGACGGCCGCGATCGATGGCGGAGGGCAGGAGCGCGGGCTGCGGTCGGGAACCTTGCCTGCACCCTTGATCGTCGGGTTCGGTGCTGCTTGCTGCCTGGCCGGCGAGGGAATGCTGGAAGAGGGCGAGCGTCTGGGGCGCTTGCGCGAGGAGTTGCTTGGCCGTTTGTGGGGTGCGATCGAAGGCGTGGAGGTGAACGGCGATATGGAGCGCCGGCTTCCCGGGAACCTCAACCTGTCCTTCCTTGGTGTCGCGGCGGAGGATTTGATCCGCGCGGTTCCCAGCCTTGCGATCTCGACCGGCAGCGCCTGCAGTTCCGCCTCGGTCGAGAGTTCCTATGTTCTGCGGGCCTTGGGGCTCCGTGAAGAGCGAGCGCGCTCCGCGGTGCGGGTCGGCCTCGGCCGCTTCACCACGCCAGAGGAGATCGCCAAAGCGGCCGAGCTCATCGCCCAAGCGGTCATAAAGCTGCGGGCGGAGGGAAGTGCCGCGGCCCAATAGCATCGGGCTTGAGACGCCCGCTCTGGAAATACCCGCTGGAAAAGACTACATCACCGACTTCGCCGCCGATGCTTGGGAGTTGACGGATCGTATGCCGAAGATGGTCTTTATCGAACGGGACGGTAACCGCAAGGAAGTGGAGGCGCCCGTGGGGCTCTCCGTCCTGGAGATCGCACACCGCAACGAGGTTGATATCGAGGGGGCTTGCGAGGGCTCGCTCGCCTGTTCGACCTGCCATGTGATCGTCGACCCGGACTGGCACGAACGCCTGCCCGAAGCGAGCGAGGACGAGGAGGACATGCTCGATCTTGCCTTTGATCTGCAGAGGACCTCGCGCCTTGGCTGCCAGCTGATCATCACCGAGGAGATGGATGGCCTGACGGTGCGCTTGCCCGGCGATACACGCAACATGCTGCTGGAATAGCCAATTGCCCGCGCGCTCCAAGCTTCTCGACGCCCTCAAACTTGCCTGCCCGGACGATTGGCGCGCCTACACGGAGCACGACTTCGTTCGCGGGCTGGCGGACGGCACCCTTCCGGAATCCTGTTTCCAGCACTACCTAGCGCAAGATTACGTGTTTCTGCTGAACTACGCCCGTGCCTATGCCCTTGCGGTGGTGAAAGCGGACCATCTCGACGACCTGCGCGAAGCCGCCGCCATTGTCGACCTTCTGCTGAACCATGAAATTGCGCTGCACGTTAAGTTTTGCGCGGATTGGGGGGTTGAGCGAGACGGAGCTGGCGCGCACGCCCGAGGAGGATGCGAACCGGCTCTATACCCGTTATGTCATGGATTGCGGCCTGCGTGGCGACCTGCTCGATCTACTGGTGGCTCTGACGCCCTGCAGCCTGGGCTACGCCGAGATCGGCGCGCGGCTCTTGGCGGATCCGGACACGAAGCTCAACAACAACCCTTACCGCCCTTGGATCGAGCTCTATGGCGGCAACGAGTTTCAAGAGGGTGCGGCCTCGCCGCCCGGCAGCTCAATCGTGTCGCCCAAAGGCGGGGGATCGGCGAGCCCTTCGCGGACTCCACCCGCTGGCCGGAATTGACGGAGACTTTCCGGACTGCCGCGCGCCTTGAAGTCGGATTTTGGCAAATGGGGCTCTCGGGCGAGGCGGGCATTCAGGACGCGAGCCGAGCGGCCCATGCCTGAGTCCGTAAGCGATAAGCTTCTCAAGGGCCCTCTCGGTCCAGCCATCCTTCGGCCCTGGTTCGACCGGGTGGGGCTGTGGGGTGTGTCGAAATGGTACTTCCCGTTGTCGCGTGCCTGGGCGGCGGCCCTTGAATCGAACGGTGATGTCGATCACTGGCTGTCCCTCCTTGGCGGTTCGGGGCGCCCGCGCAAGGTGGTGGAAACGGCGTTGCGGCGGACGCAGGCCGCAGCCGCCGCGCACCGAGAGGCGGATGCCACCTGGGAGGCGGTCTTCTTCGGTGCGGAGGGCGGCGACGCGGCCGAGCGCGCTTGGGCGGAGCGCCGGCGCTTGGGCCGGGCGCACGACTTCATGGGCGCACGCAGCTATTTCTCACCGCTCCAGATGCTGCGCGCCTTTCCGCCGGTGCGCCTGGAAATTCCCGACCCGGCAGAGGTGCGGGCCGGCCAAGGCGAGCGCTTGGCCAATCCTGAAGCGGCTTGGCCCTTGCCGGCGATGAGCCGCATGACTCTTTCCGACGCCTTCGACGGCGCGCCCTTCGATACCCGCTTCCTGCGTTTCGACTCGCCGGTTCTAGGCGACCCGGTCACAGCGCGCGTTCTCACGCCGACTGGTGCTGAGGATCCGCCAACCCTGATCATGTTGCACGGGGTCGCCATGGAGACCGAATTCTGGAAGGGCCTGGCGCAATCCACCCTGCAGGTGGCGGGGCAGGGCGTCCGCCTGGTCTTGCCGGAAGGGCCGTGGCATGGCCGCCGCCGCTTGCCCGGCTGGTATGGCGGGGAGCCCGTGCTGGGCCAGGGGCCGCTCGGTCTGATGGAGCTCTTCGAGGCTTGGGTCGCCGAAGTTTCCCTGGTGATCCGCTGGGCCCGCGCGAGCAGCCGGGGACCGATCGCCGTGGGGGGAGTTAGCTTGGGCGCCTTGACCACTCAAATTCTTGGCAGCGCGCCCGCCCTCTGGCCGGCGGAAGCCCAGCCGGACGCCTTATTCCTGATTGCGACCACAGGCGATCTGGCGGCTGTCGCGGAGCATGGCAGCCTGGTCACGGCCCTCGGACTGCCACCGAAACTAGAGGCGGCTGGCTGGACCGATCCGGAGGTGGATCGCTGGCTGCCCCTTTTGGAGCCGGCGGCGAAGCCCCTGATGGCGCCGGAGAACGTTGTCATGTCGCTTGGCAGCGCCGACGACCTGACACCTTATCGAGGCGGTTTGGATTTGGCGCGCCGCTGGGCGGTGCCGGAGGAAAATGTCTTCAAGCGCGAACGGGGACATTTCTCCGTTTCCCTTGGCCTGCTTGAGGATCCCAGGCCCTTGGCGCGCTTGCGCGAAATCTTGGCCCGGCTTGTGTGAGGGGCCGATTGGCCTATAGTCCCGCGCCATGAACGCGCCCCTGCTTCATTCATCGCCGGAAACCCCGGACGCCAACGCCCTTGGCTTTGACAAGGCGCCCGGCGATACGCGTGTGGTCGTGGCCATGTCCGGCGGTGTCGATAGCTCCGTCACAGCGGCCTTGCTGAAGACCCAAGGCTTCGACGTGGTCGGCATCACCTTGCAGCTCTACGACCATGGCCAGGCAGTGGAGCGCAAGGGCGCGTGTTGTGCTGGGCAGGACATTCACGACGCGCGCCGTACGGCGGAGCGTCTAGACATTCCTCACTATGTGCTGGACTACGAAAGCCGCTTCCGCCACTCGGTGATGGAGGATTTCGCTGACAGTTATCTGCGTGGCGAGACGCCGATCCCCTGTGTGCGCTGCAATCAGACCGTGAAGTTCCGCGACCTGCTGGAAACTGCCCGCGATTTGGGGGCGGAGGCCTTGGCGACCGGCCACTATGCCCGGCGGATCGAGGGGCCAAGGGGTGCTGAGCTGCACCGCGCCGTCGACGATAGCCGGGATCAGAGCTACTTCCTCTTCACCACCACGCCCGCGCAACTGGATTTCCTGCGCTTTCCGCTCGGCGGCATGCCCAAGCGCGAGACCCGCGACCTGGCGGCGCGGCTTGGTCTGGCGGTGGCCGAAAAGCCCGATAGCCAGGACATCTGCTTCGTGCCCAACGGCTCCTATGCCCGTGTGGTGGAAAAGCTGCGCCCCGGCGCCTTGGAGCCTGGCGAGATCGTTGATCTGGAGGGGCGCGTGCTGGGCGGCCACGAGGGCGTCATCGGCTTCACCATTGGCCAGCGGCGGGGGATCAAGATCGGCGGGCAAGAGGAGCCGCTGTATGTTGTGCGCCTGGAGCCGGAGGCGCGCCGTGTGGTCGTCGGCCCCAAGGCGGCGCTGGCCCGCGACCTGGTGGATCTGGCCGAACTCAACTGGCTTGGCGATGGCCCGTTGACGGCCGAAGGCCAAGCGGTCGAGGTCAAGCTGCGCTCCACCCAGCAGCCGGTTTCCGCGACGGTGAAGCCAAGGGGGACTTCGGACGGCACGGGTGCCCGCATTACCCTCGCCACGCCGGAATTCGGCATTTCGCCTGGCCAGGCCGCCGTGCTCTACAACGGCAGCCGTGTCTTGGGCGGTGGCTGGATCACAGCCACGGGCGCGAGCGAGATTGGCGGGGGCGGGGCAACCCAAGCCTGACCGCCGCGAAACCCGCTGCCCGGTAGCGATAGACGCTCACCAAATTTTTTCCCGGAGCGATCAGGCTTGTCCGCTGTTGGCATGGGGGGCGCATGCCGGCGGCGGTTCTCGCCGTCCGGCACAGCCTTTAACCCCAGCCGGGAGGCGACGATGAGCATGGAAGCGAACAAGGACCTGGCCCGCCGCGCGATCGAGATGTGGGCGGGGAATGCCATGATCGACACGAGCCTCTTCCGGCCCGATTACCTCAACTGGCAAGAGCCCATCGCCGCCGGGGGCGTCGGCGCCATCAGCCTCGAGCAATGGGCGGAGATTGTCGCCGCCAACCACCTGGCCTTCCCGGACCTGAAAGTGGAGATCGACAGGCAGATCGCCGAGGGCGACAGCGTCGCCACCCACTGGCGTTTCACCGCCACCCACCAAGGCGACTACGAAGGCCTGGCGGGGACCGGCCGCCGCGTGAGCTGGACAGGTGTGCAGATCGACCGGGTACAGGACGGCAAGCTCGCCGAAAGCAGGGTCTCCTGGGAAAAATTCACCCTGTTTCAAACCCTCGGCCTGATCGGCTGAGGTCGCGGCGGCGTAGGAAGTGCGTCTCTGCACAGAGATGCCAATGGCCTGGGCGATCTCGCAGGCGGGCTTTCTTGGGGGCTAGGGCCTCGCGTTCCCTCTTGGCGCGGCTTCGCGCCGAGTCACCGAGCGAGCCCAAGCTTGACAGCCTCACCCCGCTGCCCATATACGAAGCCTTCCTTCGGCGGGGTAGCTCAGCTGGTTAGAGCAGCGGAATCATAATCCGCGTGTCGGGGGTTCAAGTCCCTCCCCCGCTACCAATTTTTTCAATACGTTAGAGTGTTTTTCCGGCTGTTTATTGGCTGGTTTATGATTTTGTTGCTACGCCTTTGCTACAAATTTTTTGGATTGCAGCTGTTTGGCCGAAGCCAGAAGCATTGAGGCGTTTGGCAGAGTGCTAGTGGTCTGGCCCGCCGATCACTACTCCAGTGACAAGCAGCGGCAGGGATACGCGGAACGGCATCGACAGTGCCGTCCAGAGCTGGGTGATTTGTTCGAGCGAAAGGTCCTCTATCGTCACCTGCGCCCGGAAATCGGGGGTGCTAGCTGCGCCATCAGGGCCTGTTGGTTGGATAGAGACCAGCGGCACTTCATGAAAATGCGTAAGCACGCGGCCCAGAAGCAGCTGGTTGTCGCTCTCCGAGTAGCGGATAGGGGTTAAGAGATAGTGCAGCCGGATCGAAAAGGGTGCTGGAAGTGATAAGTCTGCGGAGCCTTGACCGGCACGGAGAGGTTCGTTGAGACGAAGTGCGTCGAGTTCGATCTGGTAAAGGTAAAGGCTAACAACGGCTTTTTGGGAAAGACCGTCCCGAGGAGCGGCGCGCACAACTCGCTCGATCTCGTTGTCATCCGAAAATTCGATCTCTGGTATGGAGCGGACCTGCGGCGATGACATGCTGAGAGGAGATAAGGGAAACGACTGGCTCTACGGTGACGTTGGCGGTGACCTCTTTGGGAGGGGCCTTGTTGAGCTCGGAGACGATACGCTTGAGGGTGGGCCTGGCGATGATGTTCTTTTCGGCGATTTTGGCGGCAACGACTTCGTCAGAGATGGTGCTGTTCGCGGCGATGATACCTTCGTGCTCCGCAAACAGAACGGTAACGACTTGATTGGTGATTTCGAGGCTGGCGGAACCAATGACGCGCTCGACGTCAGCGACTTTTACTTCTGCAATGAGCAAGAGGTGCTGGACCTCGCAGTGCAGGTTGAGGCCGACACCTTCATTGATCTCGGCAGCGGGACCACGGTCACGCTGCAAAATGTTGATGTAAACGATCTCACAACTGACGATTTCTTGGTCGTTTAACCCTGATCCGGCCGGACGGCTTCCGGCATGGAAGAGGTAATGACGGCTACTTGGGATCAGCGGGTCTGCGATCTTGCCTTTGAAGCCGGAGTGAGTGCGAAGAACAGGATGCCGATCATAACCGCTTTGATTGCGCGCACAGCCGTCTCTCCTTTTACGCTTCGGAAGCCCGCCTCCTGACTTCCGGTATCAATCTGATTACGATGGCAACCGACAGATGGATCATTCGTGGTTCAGGAATAGACAGTTACGGGCTTTGTACGCCGCCGCGCCGCCCTATTCCCTAGCGCGAACGTCACAACTCTTGCGCCTCGCGCAGTGAGTCGTGTCGCTCACGACGACGCTGACGGGACGGTGTCTTGTGCGCCGAAGCGGCGCGCCTAAACGCGTACAGCCTTTTGGCGTTACTCGTTCTCGCCCTCGTTCTGCATATCTTTGCGCGGGGCGGCGGGGGTGCCGCATTGCCCTAGGGCGAGGGCAGGCTCGCCGGTCCTGTGGCGCTTGCCGGAGGTCTCTAGAAAGCTCGGGGCGACCAGAAGGGTGGCAAGGGGTTCGTCCTCCTTGTCGCCGTGGTCGTGCCCGTCGCGCAGGTCGATTTCAAAGGC
>JARFRB010000045.1 GCA_029287455.1 Pelagibius litoralis
AACATAGAGGTAGGTCACGAAGATGAGGTCCATCCTCGATGCGAGTTTCTCGGGGTAGGAGGCGGATCCCGGTAACGGTGCGAGCATCTCCTGTCACCTTCCGGTGCTGCGGGTATCATCCGGTGACCGATCGCCGTGTCGGCCCCTGTCACCTTCAGCCAGCCAGGTAAAAGAAGTCTTACACCCCACCCTGAATTTCACGCCTCCTGTATCATGGAGTGTGACAAGCGCTGTCGATTGCTGCAAAAGCTCGCGTTAACCATGTCTACGCTTTTGCTTAAAAAAGTTGTGGTGCCTCCAGGAGACTGATAGCCGAGCGTTTCCAGAGATGGATGAGGTTTTCCCTGGTGATGAGTTTATGAGGCTGTTTGAGCTTCCGAGAGGCTTACAGGGATATGCTCCAAACGCAGGCTTTCGGGGATGCCTTGTCACAATCCTGGCACACTCGCTGTGCCGAAACGGGCTTTTCAGTCGGATTCAGACAGGCTAGAATTTTTCTAACAGATTGATTCTATTGGACTTAGGAAAGGCACTCAGCGGGAGAGCACTGTCTTCACACGGCAGGGGTCGCTGGTTCAATCCCAGCCGCGCCCACCATTCCGGCAGCGAGCCTCGAAGCCATAGTCGCTTTACTGGATCGTCCCGGCATCGGTGCCAACATTACCTAAGCGGGACGTAGCTGCCGCTCTATACAGTTTGCAATGCGCCGGGTAAGGCCTATTAGATCAGCAAATTGGCATGTATCAGGACCCCTCGGAAGGCACTTGCCCGGACAGGATCCCTTCGAAGCGCTTAAGGTGGGTTTCCCAGTCGTAACGCTCCAAAACGCAACGGCGCGCCTCCGGTTGAGAAGCGGGTGAATTCGACACCAATTGAATCGCCGCCGCCGTGAAGCTTTTGGCATCCTCCGCGAGGATCGGCTCGTAAATCCCTTTTGTATCGATTCCGGCCATGGCCGCTGGGGAGGCCAAAATCGGGCGTTCCAGCGCCATAGCCTCGATGGCCTTGTTTTGAATGCCGCGAGAAATACGAAGGGGAAGGCAGGCGGCCACCGAATGCCGGACGTAGGGCCGAACGTCCGGCACCGCCCCGGTCACCGTCACGCCAGCTTGCTCCGCCAAGCGGAGAACAGCATCCGCCGGATTCAAGCCGACTATATAAAACGCCGCCTCGGGCACTTGCGCGCGCACGGCCGGGAACGCTTCCTTGGCGAACCACGTCACCGCGTCGATATTTGGGTAGTAATCCATCGCGCCCACAAAAACCAAGACGCGTTCGTTTGGCCCGTAAGGATTGGAATAGGGCAACGCTGGGTCGAAGAAACGGGTGTCTACACCCTGGTTGCGATGGAAAACCTTGTGGGCCACCTCGGGCGCCAGATCCCGAAACACCTCGGCTTCCTGGGCCGAAATCAAAACGGTCGCATCGAATTCCGCCGCACAGAGCCTTTCAAACTGCAAGAGCTTTCGGCCTTCGCGCCTGTAGATCCAGCTCATCGGAAAGGGTTTGTGCCGGGCATAGGCCCGCCACTTCTCAGAATCGACGTCGTCTATGTTGAAGACAACGCGTACGCCGGAGGGAACATTCTTCGTTGCGTACTGTCCAAGAGCCGAGGAGTAAATGAGGACCGCGTCAAGTTGCTCCCTCTCCAAGACGCGGGCCACCCAATTCCGCATCCCCGAATCCCGATAGTAGGGGAGCGTCAAGGGCTCGCCGGTTAGAAGCCCGCGCAGGCTGGCAAGCCGCCTCCAACTTGGCTGAAGGCCAGTGAAATAGGCTTCTTGGCAGAGCGCCCGGACCCGGCCCACGTGATCCCAATCCGACTTATCATCAACGAACGCTCCGAAAAAGACGTCATGCCGGCCGGAAAAATACTTCAGCATGTTAAACGTCGAGATTTTGTCGCCCTTGTTTGGCGGATAGGGTACGCGGTGCGCTATGAACAGAAGCCGTCCCATCGTGGTATCGTCCTCGCGATCTAAAGTCTTCCACGTCCATAGCGCCCTCGTGGCACCGTTCAGTCTATCACTGAGATGAGGACATGCAGGCAGTCGTACTCGTCGGTCGCCTAGGCTCGCCCGTCAAACGCCGCCCCAAGCCGCTGCTGGAGGTCGCCGGGCGTCCTTTCATCGAGCATTACTTACTCAATCTTCGGCGATTCGGGTTCGACCGGTTTTTGCTTATAGCGGAGCAGGCCTCCGCAGGCGTGAAGGAGGTGATCGGCCCAGGCACGGCCTTCGCGCGGAGTCTGAATGCGGACGTCAAGGTCGTGGTTGAGCCTCAAGCAATGGGAACTGGGGGAGCTTTAGCTTATGCGAGAGATCACCTGGCGCAATCCTACTTGCTGACGAACGGCGACACATTCTTCGATTTCAATGTGCTCGACCTTACCCTGACGCGGCAGCCGTCTTGGCTTGGCCGGATCGCCCTGCGCCGGGTGCCGGACGCCCGGCGCTCCGGTTTGGTCGAGGCCCGCGACGGGCGCGTCACGGGCTTTCTCAAAAAGCCAGCCTCGGCCGTCGGCGGGCTGACCAACGGCGGGGTCTATTGGCTGAAACGCGAGGTGGCCGAGCGCATCACGGAGTTCTCCTGCTCTCTCGAGGCGGACATTTTCCCAGTGCTTGCCCAGGAAGGCAGGCTCGAGTGTGCCGAATACACTGGCTTGCTCGTCGAAATTGGCGAGCCGGAGGGTCTCGCCCGGGCAGAGCCTATCCTGCTTTCCGCCCTGCGCCGACCGGCGGTGTTTCTCGATCGCGACGACACTCTCAATCATGACGCCGGCTACACCCATAAGATTGAAGACTTCCGTTGGGTGGCGGGAGTTCCGGAACTGATCAAGCGTCTGAACGACGCGGGCGTCTTGGTGTTCGTTGTCAGCAACCAATCGGGCGTGGCGCGGGGATATTATGGTCTTGGAGAGGTCGAAGCCTTGCACCGCTGGATGAACGCAGACTTGATGCGTATCGGTGCCCACATAGACGACTTTCGCTTCTGCCCGCATCACCCGCAGGGCCAGGTTCCCGAGTATTCGAAAGTTTGCGGCTGCCGGAAGCCCCAACCGGGCATGATCGACGAGCTATTGGCCCGGTGGTCGCTTGACCGGGCCCGATGCTTGATGATCGGGGACAAGGAAACCGACGCCGAGGCCGCCCGGCGCGCCGGGATCGCCGGCATCGCAGTGCCGACAGGCGGCCTGGCCAAGCCCTTGGAGGCCTTCTTGGAGAGCCATGGAGCCCGGGCGCAAGCGCCCCAGCCTAGCCCCCGAAGAGGGCGATGATCACTAAGCTGCCGCCGATCCAGAACGCCGTCGAGGCCAGCAAGGCCGTTCCCCACATACAGGCGGCCGCACGCGCGCGCTGCCCTTCCCGGCGATTGCTTTGGTAGCCACTCCGGACCGGCACCTGCCCTTGTGCCTCCTGGAGCCTTGTTTCGACCCTCGCGAGCGGCGGTTCTTCGTCTTTCGCAGCAACTGACGCTTCCACGACCTTTGCCCCCCAATTTTTCGCCTCGAAAGCAAACGCGGCCCTGCAAAAACAGGCTCTTGTCGATTGCTTTATGTTTTCTCTCTTAGCGTTCCTGCCTCCTTTGATCGGGCGCTACCAAGAAAGAACGAAGAAATTACCGCTTTGCCGGGGGAAGTTCAAAATCAAGTTATTCACATATGCATTTTTCTTTCCACAGCCGCGCCGCCGAGCGGATTCTCGGGCAACAAAATCAAACCGCCGCCCATCGCTTGGACAGGCGGCGGTTTAAGTGGAGAAGCTCTAGCGCTGTGTCCGGCAGTCTAAAGGCCGGAGCCTCGCCGTCCAGCCTATCGAACGGCATAGTCCCGCACCTGGTTGCGACCGAAAGCACAGCCGCTGCCGACATCTGGCCCGAACGGTGCCGCGCTCTGGAGCCCGGCAGCTCGAGGCTTAGGCTATCGCAACTGCTCGGCGTAGTTGGCGACGATCCTCGCCGCCGTTGCATCGAAGGCCTCGCGGGTTCCGATGACGCTTGAAACGATCATGGCCCCTTCGAGCGCCGAAACGATCTCGATCGGCGTCATAAGGCCGGATGCTGTGGGCATCCGTTCAAGAATGCCGGCGAGCCAGGCTGTGTTCTCCTCGAAGAAGGCCGCGACCCGCCGGTTCACACGGTCCGGAAGGCTCTGGGATTCAGCTCCCAGGATCGCACAGAGGCAGACGCTTTCGCCAATCACTAAAGCCGAAGCATATAGCCCGACAAAGGCTTCAAGCGCGGCGACCGGCCCAAGGGTCTGGATATCGATTTCGTCAAGTCGGGCCTGAAAATCTTGCGTGTAGCGCAGGACCAGGGCATCACCGAGGTCCTCCTTCTGCGGGAAGTAGTAGTGAACGCTTGAACTCTTCACTCCCACGTCGCGCGCCAAATCGCGGAAGCTCACCGCGTTGAACCCAACCGCGCGCACGCGCTTCTCCGCCGCAGCGAGAATGCCATCGCGCATGGAAGACCTTTCGGTCATGACCCGATCCCTTGCTCTACCTATCGATAGGTCTATATATGAGCCGCCAGCCAATCGCTTCAATGTTAGCAGGGGCAAGATGGAGTCGGGTGCGCCAGAACAAACCGCTAGGAAAACCGACGTCTTAATCGTTGGCGGCGGGCTATCGGGTCTTTCGCTCGCGCGCGAACTTGCCCGGTTGGGCACCGATTTTCTGCTCATCGAGGCACGGGAAAGACTTGGTGGCCGGATCCTGTCCACGACGGTTTCCCCCGGACCGGAAACCGCCAGTTTTGACCTCGGGCCAGCCTGGTTCTGGCCCGGCCAACCCGAGATCGCAACCTTGCTGAAAGAGCTGGGGATCGAGGCTTTTGAGCAATACGCGCGCGGCGATGCCCTCGCGGAAGACGAAACCGGCCGCCGGTTTCGCGGTAGAGGACTTGAGAGCATGGCCGGAGCGTTCCGGCCGGCCGGTGGATTTGGCTCCATCGTCGAGCGGATCGCCCGGGACATCCCGAGCGAACAGCTTCTCATGGCCCGGAAGGTGGTCCGCGTTCGCCGTCTCGAAAGTGGCCTGCGAACGCTGAGCTTGGACGGGTCCGGGGCCGGTGTCGACATCGAGAGCCGATCAGTGATCTTTGCCATACCGCCGCGCTTGGTGGCCGGAGGGCTGGACTTTGAGCCAGCTCTCGACCGCGATGTTCTCGACGCTTTGCGGAACATCCCTACTTGGATGGCCGGTCACGCCAAGTTGTTGGCCATTTATGAGCGTCCCTTTTGGCGTGAAGCCGGCTTGTCGGGCGATGCCATGAGCCGTCTGGGGCCCCTGATGGAGATCCATGACGCCTCTCCCCCGACAGGCGGCCCCTACGCGCTATTTGGCTTTTTCGGAGTTTCCGCCACGGACCGTGCAGGCAAGCAGGAAGAACTGCTACTGCAAACGCGCGCGCAGCTCGCCCGGCTCTTCGGAGCGGAAGGCGCCCACCCTCTTCATCTTGCGTTCCAGGACTGGGCGACCGAGCCTTTCACGAGCAGCGAACTTGATCGCGAGCCCCTTCTGGCCCATCCCCGCTACGGTCTGCCCCGCTCGCTTGAGCAGGTCTGGGGCGGGCGGCTGCAATTTGCCTCGACCGAGACCGCCCAGTTCTCTGGAGGATTGCTGGAAGGCGCGCTGGAAGCTGCGGAGCGGGTCGCGGCGACACTCGGATCCGCGCAGAAGGTCGAGAAATCGCTCAGCGTTCGGTAACGCTCTCTCCCTTTGCCCGCAGGAGCGGCTGCATAAAATACTGCAATACTGTGCGCTCACCGGTCAGCACACTGACCTCGGCCTGCATGAGCGCTTCGATGGTGAGTGCGGCTGGGATTGAACAAGCGCTTCTCAAGAAATGAGCCACCATGCCGCCAGCGCAGTGCCAGCGGTTCGATTTTGCACTAATCTATCTCCTGGGAAGACCGTCGACCTGGAGGACTCTGGAGGAGGGCAAGAACGATGTCGGTTTCATTTGCACATGAGCGAAGCCTCTTCTCGTTCGAGGAATTCGAGCCGTTGCGCAAGACGCATCATCCATTCATTTATGATTTGACGACGGACGAACTCATAGAAATGCGCTCCCTGCTGCGAGATATGCGGGACAAGGAGAAGACGCTCGCCCGCCAAAAACACAGAGAGGCTCGAGGCAAAGTCGAGCCGCGCGGCGGCAGCTTTCCCGGCGTCGCCGAGCACCCCGAGCAGCGCAAACAGGTGTTCAAAGCCGCTCTACGGCGCGTCTCGAAAGAGCTGAAGCGCCAACAAAAGCTCGAGGCCAATTCCGCCAACATCGAGGCGGCGGAAAAGGCCCTTGCCATGCGCAGATCCGCCAACTTCAGGCATCACCCCGAGGCTGGAAAGCATTGGGATGAAGGGATGCAGTCGCTTCCCTCTCGGAAACGGAAATGGAAAGTGCCGCCGATGAAGGTGGGTAGCGTGTCACAGTGGAACAAACGCTCTCAGGCGAAGCGCGACTCATAACGCGGGCACAGCCTTCCATACGTAAAAGGTCATCAGGTTCCCGATCGCTAACCAGAAGGCCGTGCGTATGGTCAGCTCATTGCAGATCTTGAGCGTTGCTTTAGAGACAACAAGCCATCGGCTGAGGAGATCGCGATCGAAACGGCCGGCTTTGACATCTGGATCGGCAAACTTCAACAACGGGTCGTCGAGGAAAGTGAGCCCTTGTCCCCGGTCCGAAGACCAGGGCGCCCGGGCTACGATTGGCAGATTTTTCGCGATGAGCTCTTGCGTATCGAGCAGGAAGGAGAGCCCTGGGGGAAAGATGGTGAGCCGCTCACCAAACGTGACCTCTGCCGAAAACTCCACAACTGGCACCGGAAGACTTTCCCACAAACGCCAACCCCAAGGGATGAAACCATAAGAAAGAATCTGCAGCGCGATCTTGGCCGAATTCTAAGGGACGCGCGCGGTTAGGTGTCCCCGTTCTGGTCGCGCCGCGGGAGCGCCTTAGCTTCGTTCTTTGCAATAATCTGGAAACGCCAAGCGGCGACTTCTCTCTGTCTCATATCCACAGTAGCGGCCTTTTGAGTAGCGCGGGCAATCTCGCGCCAAACCCATCCTGATGATTTCAGCTGAGAGATTTTTCCCATCGGGCAAAAAGCACGTACCCACCCAACGGTCATAGGCCTTTTTGCCGGGGAGCTTACAGCTAATACGTTTGCCAGCAACAAGGCCCTGCAATGCCCGCTTTGACTGCTCGCCATAGAGCTCCGATAGCTCAGGAGCGGCAACACCATCAAATCGCACAGCCAGGCCAGCCACTTCTATGGTGTCCCCATCATGCACATGGGTGACGAATCCGCTGATTGAGCGCTCTTGCGCATAACTTTCAGCAGAGCTCAGCACTACCGCTACTGGCAACCAGAAAACAAGCTGAAACGTTCTTCTTAAAATCGAAGTGCCCAATCTCTCTCGAATCATGAGCAAGTTTTCCTTGATCTATTCTTTTTCCCATTTAGCTTATAAATGCAATCCAATAAACAGTTCTGGGGAGGGAAGCTGATGGATGAAACATCGAACAAGCCCGCACTCACGGCAGAAATCGTAAGTGCTTACGTGTCGAATAACCCGGTCCCGTCGAGCGAACTGCCGCAATTAATTCAGGCCGTTTATCAGTCTCTTCAGGGAAGCGAGTCCCCCCAAACCGTAGAGCCCGAATATACATCTGTGGTTTCCGTCCGAGCTTCAGTGAAGCCGGATCACATCGTCTGCTTGGTCTGCGGTGCGAAGAATAAGATGCTCAAGCGCCATCTTCTTAGCGCGCACGGGTTGACGGTTGCCGAGTATAAAGAGCGCTACAAATTGCCCGCGGACAATCCCATCGTCGCTCCAGATTACGCAGCGACGCGCTCCCAACTGGCGAATAAGATTGGATAGGCGCGAGGCGGTACAAAGAAAAATAAGAAAGCTGCTTTATGGTTATCATCCTTCGCTACTCACCCGTGAGCGCAGCTG
>JARFRB010000084.1 GCA_029287455.1 Pelagibius litoralis
GTCCAGCCGTTCGTTTCCTCTCGCGCGCGGCTCGGCGTCCGAACACGCGCAGCGAACTCTTACACAAATGCCACAATGTCGCGAAATGAAAAGTATCTGGCGGCGTTGCGAAAGCCGGAGCTGACGCCATTTTGTGCTTTAGAGCCTCGTTCCCAGGCTTTGCGAGGCGATCGAGGCGGTGATTTCCGGCCGCCAGGCTGCTACGATTGGCAAGTTAAGGGACCGTTAGAAGGACGCCCCCATGAAGACCCGATATTCTATCTTCAATTTGGCTCGTAACGCACTCAAATATCACGAGAATTGGCCTGAAGCCTGGCGCTCGCCAGAACCGAAGAAAAGCTATGACGTGGTGATCGTCGGTGGCGGCGGCCATGGCCTGGCAACGGCCTATTACCTCGCGAAGGTGCATGGCATCCACAATGTGGCGGTCTTGGAGCGCGGCTGGCTCGGCGGCGGCAATACGGGTCGCAATACGACTATTGTCCGCTCGAACTACCTCTGGGATCAGTCCGCCGGGCTCTACGAGCATGCCCTGAAGCTCTGGGAAGGCTTGAGCCAGGACCTCAACTACAACGTCATGTTCAGCCAGCGCGGCGTGATGAACCTGGCGCACAATCAGCACGATCTGCGCGAGCTCAATCGCCGGGTCAACGCAAACCGGCTGAACGGCATCGATTCCGAATTCCTGAACGCCAAGCAGGTCAAGGAGTTCTGCCCGATCATCGATCTGCGCGGCAACGGCCGCTATCCGGTGCTTGGCGCCTCCCTGCAGCGCCGCGGCGGCACGGCCCGTCACGACGCTGTCGCCTGGGGCTACGCGCGCGCCGCCGACGACCGGGGCGTGGACATCATCCAAGAGTGCCCGGTCGAGGGCTTCCGCATCTCCAATGGGCGTGTGCAAGGCGTGGAAACAGCCAAGGGCTACATTGAGGCGAAGAAAGTCGGCGTCGTCGCCGCCGGGCATTCCAGCGTATTGGCGAACCGTGCCGGTTTCCGCCTGCCAGTGACCTCGGTCCCGCTGCAGGCCCTGGTCAGCGAGCCGGTGAAGCCGACGATCGGTTGCGTGGTAATGTCGAACGCGGTGCACGCCTACATCAGCCAATCTGACAAAGGCGAGTTGGTGATCGGCGCCGGCGTGGACAAGTACGTCGGCTATGGCCAGAGGGGCAGCTTGCCCGTGACCGAAGAAACCCTCGCCGCCATCTGCGAACTCTTCCCGATGTTCCGGCGCATGCGCATGCTGCGCCAATGGGGCGGGATCGTGGACGTCTGCCCGGATGCCAGCCCGATCATCTCCAAATCGCCGGTCGACGGGCTCTACATCAACTGCGGCTGGGGCACCGGCGGGTTCAAGGCGACGCCGGGATCGGGGCACGTCTTCGCGCACACCATCGCCAACGACAATCCGCACCCCCTCAACGAGGCTTTCTCGCTGGACCGCTTCACGACCGGCTTTCTGGTCGACGAGCACGGCGCGGCGGCCGTTGCTCACTGATTCCGAGGGGCTTTCACCATGCTTTTGATCCCCTGCCCCTATTGCGGCAACCGGGAAGAGGTCGAGTTTTCCTATGGCGGCGAAGCCCATATCGAGCGGCCCAAGGAGCCGGAGAGATTGAGCGACGCCGAGTGGGCGGACTATCTCTTCATGCAGACCAATCCCAAGGGTATTTTCCTGGAGCGCTGGGTACACACTCATGGCTGCCGCAGATGGTTCAACGCGGCCCGAGACACCGTGAGCTACCAGATCCTGGCGAGCTATCCCATGGGTATCACGCCGCCGAAACTGCCCAAAACAACCTACCTTTAGGAAACGCCCGGCCATGGCACAGGACTTCCGCTTGCCGCAAGGCGGCTTGATCGACCGGTCGCGACTTGTCTCCTTCACCTTCAACGGCAAGACGCTGAACGGCTTCGCGGGCGATAGCCTGGCCTCGGCGCTGCTCGCAAACGGCATCCACCTCGTCGGCCGCAGTTTCAAGTATCACCGGCCGCGCGGCATCGTCTCCGCCGGGGCGGAGGAGCCCAACGCCCTCATTCAACTTGGCGAGGATCCCAGAACGGACCCCAATCACCGGGCACCCCAAATCGAACTCTACGACGGCCTGAAGGCGAAAACGCAAAACGCTTGGCCTTCGGTGGAATTCGACGTTGGCGCCCTCAACAACAAACTGTCGCGCATGCTTCCGGCAGGCTTCTACTACAAGACCTTCATGTGGCCGGCGGCAATGTGGATGAAGTATGAGCACTTCATCCGCCAGGCGGCAGGGCTTGGCACGGCCCCCACGGAGCGCGACCCTGACTGCTACGACAAGACCCACGCCCATTGCGACGTCTTGGTGGTGGGCGCGGGACCGGCCGGTCTGGCGGCGGCGCTGGCGGCGGCGCGTGGCGGCGCGCGGGTGATCCTGGTGGAGCAGGACCATGCCTTGGGCGGAAGCCTGCTCTCGACCCCCGACGAAGAGATCGACGGCAAGCCGGCGTTGGAATGGGTCGCGGCCGCCGAAGCCGAGCTCGCGGAACTGCCGGAGGTGCGCATCCTGAAACGCACCCAGTGTTTCGCCTACTTCGACCACAACTATCTCGGCTTGATCGAGAAAGTGACCGACCATCTGCCGCCGGTGGAAAAGCCGGAGCATCTTCCCCGCCAGCGCCTATGGAAGCTGCGAACCAAGCAGGTGGTGCTGGCCACCGGGGCCATCGAGCGCCCGCTGGTGTTCAGCGACAACGACCGCCCGGGCATCATGATGGCCAACGCGGCTCGGACCTACGTCAACCGCTATGCCGTGAAGCCGGGCAAGCGCGCCGTCGTCTTCACGAACAACGATGGCGGCTATGCGGCGGCGCTCGATCTCAAGAAGGCGGGGATCGAGGTGGCTTGCGTGGTGGACGCCCGCGCCGCTGCGGTAGGCCGCCTGACGGACCAGGCCGAAGCCGAGGGCCTGCGCATCCTGGCGGACCAAGCGATCATCGGGACCGAAGGCGAAAAGCGCGTCTCCAAGGTCCGGGTGGCCCCCTTGAGCGAGGATGGCACCCGCGTTTTCGGTGGCGGCGAGACCATCGACTGCGACCTCGCCGTTTCCTCAGGCGGCTGGACGCCGGTGGTGCATCTCTTCAGCCAGTCGAAAGGCTCGCTGCGCTGGGACGAGGATTTGAGCTGCTACCGGCCCGACAAATCCATGCAAGCGGGTCAGGCCGTGGTTGGATCGGCGAACGGAAGCTTCGGCCTTGCCGGTTGCTTGGCAGAAGGCGACGCGGCCGGCACGAAGGCCGCGGCTGAAGTCGGCTTCAAGGCGAAGGGCCGTAAGCGCAAGGCCCCCGAGGCCGAGGATTACACCTTCCTGCCGGCGCGCTGGATCTATCTCGTGCCCTCGGACAAGCCGGTAGGGCATGGCGGCAAGCATTTCGTCGACCAGCAGAACGACGTGACCGCGGCGGACCTGAAGCTGGCCTTGCGCGAGGGCTACCGTTCGATCGAGCACGTGAAGCGCTACACCACCACGGGCATGGGCACGGATCAGGGCAAGCTCGGCAACGTTAACGCCATCGGCATCGTCGCCGAAGAGCTTGGCAAGACCCTGCCCGAGGTCGGCGTGACCACCTTCCGCCCACCCTATACGCCGGTCACCTTCGGTATCTTCGCGGGCCGGGACGTGGACGACCTGCTGGATCCCGTCCGGACGACCCCAATGCACTCCTGGCACGAACGCAACGGCGCGGAGTTCGAAGACGTCGGCCAGTGGAAGCGAGCCTGGTATTATCCGAAGGCAGGCGAGGACATCCACGCGGCAGTCAACCGAGAGGTCGAGGCCACCCGGCGATCACTGGGCATCCTGGATGCCTCCACGCTTGGCAAGATCGATATCCAAGGCGCGGACTCGGCGGAGTTCTTGAATCGTATCTACACAAATGCCTGGAGCAAACTGGCCGTGGGCCGCTGCCGCTATGGCTTGATGCTCAACGAAGACGGTATGGTGATGGACGACGGGGTGACCTCGCGCCTCGGCGAAAATCATTTCATCATGACCACCACCACCGGCAACGCGGCCCCGGTCTTGGCGCATCTGGAAGAGTGGCTGCAGACCGAGTGGCCGGAGCTGGACGTCTACCTGACCTCCGTCACCGAGGAATTCGCCACCATGACCATCAGCGGCCCCAATGCGCGGCGGCTGCTGGCGGAGATCACGGACATCGAACTTTCGCCGAACGCTCTGCCGCACATGGCCTTGGCCCTTGGCGAAGTGGCCGGCGTTCCAGCCCGGGTGTTCCGGATTTCCTTCACCGGCGAGCTCTCCTACGAGATCAACGTGCCCGCAAGCTATGGCCTCTACGTCTGGCAAAGCCTCATTCGGGTCGGCGAGAAGTACGGCATCACGCCCTACGGTACGGAGGCCATGCACGTCCTACGCGCCGAGAAAGGCTTCATCATCGTTGGCCAGGAAACCGACGGGTCCGTGACACCGCTGGACTTGGGGATGGATTGGATCGTCTCCAAGAAGAAGGACTTTATCGGCAAGCGCAGCCTCACCCGCTCCGACATGAGCAAACCCGACCGCAAACAGCTGGTCGGCTTGCTGACCGACGATCCGAAATCGGTGCTGGAGGAAGGAGCCGCCTTGGTCGAAACCGTGCTGGATAAGCCCCCCATGCCGATGCTGGGGCACGTAACGTCGAGCTATTGGAGTCCCAATTGCGGCCGCTCCATCGCCATGGCCCTGATCAAGGGCGGCCAGGCACGCATGGGGATGAAGGTTCACGCCCCCACGGCCGATGGGCGCGTGATCACCTGCACGGTGGCGGACCCGGTTTTCTTCGACAAGGATGGGGAGCGGCTGCGTGCCTAATGATTTCTTGCGGCAAAGCCCGCTCGCCCACTTAGGCATTGAACGCCGCGCCGCACCGACGCGAGCCGATGGCGCAGGCGTCAGCATGGCGGAGTTGCCATTTCGGGCCATGGTCGCCTTGCGCGGGCGTAGCGACGACCCCCGCTTCCTCTCCGCCGTTAAGCAGGCACAGGGACCCGACCTGCCGCTAGAGGCGGGCTTGACGAGTGGCGACGAAAATCTCCGGCTCTTGTGGCTTGGCCCGGACGAGTGGTGGGCAGTGGCGCGCGACGGCGGCCCGGAACTCGCGGCGAAGCTGAAGGACGCTTTGCAAGGCGTGCGCTCCTCAGTGGTTGATGTCAGCGAAGCCCACGCGACCATTGAGATCGCCGGTCCCCGGTCGCGCGATGTTCTTATGAAGGGCTGCCCGCTTGATTTGCATTCCCGGCTGTTCGGGCCAGGACAGTGCACGCGCAGCCTGATCGCGAAGGCCGAATGCACCCTGTTGCAGCTCGCGGATGAGCAATCTGCCGAAGCCGAGCCAGCCTACCAGCTCATCGTGCGGCGCAGCTTCGCGGAATACGTGTGGTGCTGGCTGGAAGACGCCGCGCGGGAATACGGCGTCACCGTGGTGGCCGGCTAGGCCGTCCGAAGGGGAGTGCTGCCGCTCGAGACGCGGCGCGGGACCTGGCCGCCCCCTGTTTGACCCGCGATGCCGTTGGTGTAGGATGCCCTCGCATTCTTTGAGTTAACCTCCCGTGAGGGCGGTGTGCTTGCGAGCAGGACGCCGCCAACCGTATCGAAGCGAGCAGAGTATGTCGGAAACGAAGGGGTTCATGTCCGGCAAGCGAGGCCTTGTGATGGGCGTCGCCAACGACCGGTCCATTGCCTGGGGCATCGCCAAGGCCGTTCGGGACCAGGGGGCCGAGGTCGCGTTCACCTATCAGGGCGAAGCTCTTGAGAAGCGAGTGCGCCCCTTGGCGGCCTCGATCGGAAGCGAAATCGTACTGCCCTGCGATGTCACGGACGACGCCTCGATAGACGCGGTTTTTGGCGAATTATCAAGCTCTTGGGGCGAGATGGACTTCTTGGTCCACGCCATCGCTTACGCCGACAAGGACCAGCTGAAGGGCAAGTATCTCAACACGAGCAAGGAGAACTTTTCCCGCAGCCTGGATATCTCCTGCTATTCGCTGACGGCGGTGGCGCAACGCGTCGTGCCGATGATGCGCACGGGCGGCAGCCTGCTCACCCTCACCTATTACGGTGCCGAGCGGGTCATGCCGCACTATAACGTCATGGGCGTGGCCAAAGCTGCCTTGGAGGCCTCGGTGCGCTATCTCGCGGCCGACGTGGGCGAGCAAGGAATTCGTGTGAACGCCCTCTCGGCAGGGCCGATTCGCACTCTTGCCGCCTCGGGGATTGGCGATTTCCGCTACATTCTGAAGTGGAACGAATACAACTCGCCATTGCGGCGCAACGTCACCTTGGAGCATGTGGGCGGAGCCGCGCTCTACCTGCTATCGGACCTCTCCGGAGGTGTCACCGGCGAAGTGCATCACGTGGACTCCGGCTATCACACCGTCGGGATGATGGCGGTGGATGCCGCGCCACAGCTTCGCGAACTGCTCGAAGGCTTCAAGGTCAGCGAATAGAGAAGCGCCATGCCCGGTAACGCCTTCGGCGAAGCCTTCCGGTACACCACCTGGGGGGAAAGTCACGGCCCCTTGATCGGCTGCGTGATTGATGGTGCCCCGCCCCGGATTCCCCTGACGGAAGCGGACATCCAGAAATTCCTGGACACCCGGCGCCCCGGCCAATCGCGCTACACCACCCAGCGCCGCGAGGCCGACGAGGTTCGCATCCTCTCCGGCGTCTTCGAAGGGCAGACCACGGGAACGCCAATCTCCCTCGTCATCGAAAACCAGGATCAGCGCTCGAAGGACTACGGCGACATCAAGGATAAGTTCCGGCCCGGGCACGCGGATTTCACATATTGGACGAAGTATGGCATCCGCGACTATCGCGGCGGCGGACGCTCGAGCGCCCGCGAAACCGCCATGCGGGTTGCCGCGGGGGCGGTCGCCCGTCGGGTGCTCGATCATGTGCTTGGAAGCGGCGGCGTGGCGATTCGGGCAGGGCTGGTGGAGATGGGCGGCGACCCCATTGCCGCCGGGCGCCGCGATTGGGATGAAGTTGGGCGTAACCCCTTCTTCTCACCCGATGCGGAGGCGGCCGAACGCTGGGCAGAACGCCTGGACGCGGCCCGCAAGGGCGGCTCCTCCCTTGGCGCCATCGTGGAGGTGGTGGCAAGCGGTGTTCCAGCGGGCCTGGGCGAACCAGTCTATGACAAGCTGGACGCCGATCTGGCCAAGGCCATGATGTCGATCAACGCGGTGAAGGGCGTCGAAATCGGCGCCGGCTTCGAGTCCGCCAGGCTGAACGGCGAGGGCAACGCCGACGAGATGCGGATGGGCGAGACCGGTGTCGTCTTCACTTCGAATCACGCGGGCGGTGTGCTGGGCGGAATATCGAGCGGACAGGATATCGTGGTGCGCTTCGCGGTGAAGCCGACAAGCTCGATCCTGACGCCGCGCCTCACCGTGGACCGCTTCGGACAGGAAACCGAGATCTCCACCAAGGGGCGCCACGACCCCTGCGTGGGCATCCGCGCGGTCCCTGTGGGCGAAGCCATGATGGCAATCGTGCTCGCCGATCATCTGCTGCGACGCAGGGCACAGATTGGCGCTTAGGATCATGGTGGCAACGACAAACCTGGCGCCGGAGATCACGCTGCGCCCCGCCACGGCGGGGGACTGCGGAACCTTGGCCGCCCTACTCCTCGAAGCCTTCGCGCACTACGGCGATCCGCGCCCGCAATCCCTAGAAGCGATGACCGAACGGCTGCACCGGCACCTGGGAGCCGCACCAGGCTACGAGGCGATCCTGGCAGAGTACGACGGGACCGCGATAGGCTTCGCGATCTATGCACCGGTGTTCTGGACCAGCGATTGCGAGATCGGCCTTTTCCTGAAGGAAATCTTCATCGTCACGCCACACCGTGGGCGTGGGGTCGGCCGCGCGATCATGGGGGCGCTAGCCCGCGTGGCGAACGAACGAGGCTGGACCCGCATCGTCTGGACCGTCGACCGCCGCAATAAACGCGGGCTGCGATTCTATGACCGGCTGAACGGCGCGCGTGGTCTCGACAAAAACGTCTACATGATCGCCGGACGTGACGTTGCCCGGCTCGCCAGCCGGTAAGCGTGCCTCATCGGGAAAGCCGCGCCACGAGCTCCAGGTGTGGCGTCCAGGGAAACTGGTCGATCGGCCGAACCCAATCCAGCGCGTATCCCCCTTCGGTCAAGATGCGAAGATCGCGCGCCAAGCTTGCCGGGTTGCAGGACACCGCGACCACATGCCGGACCTTGCTTTGTGCAAGCTCGCGGCTTTGCTCGCTCGCCCCCGCGCGCGGCGGATCGAAGACGACAGCGTCGAAGGCATTCAATTCCTCGGTGAGGAGGGGCTGGCGTGCCAGGTCGCGCTCGACCGCCGTAACCTCGCTCCCGATCCCGGCCGTGCGGGCGGCCCGCGATAGGGCTTGCAGTGCGGGGCTGTCCCCTTCCACCGCCACGACCGAGCGTCCGCCGCCCTCGTCGGTGACAATTGGGAAAGTGAAGGTGCCGCAGCCCGCGTAAAGGTCCGCCACGCGCCTGTCTTCCGGTCCCAAGCCGTCGAGCACGGCCGTCCGCAGCATGGCCTCTCCATCGGCCGTCGGCTGCAGAAACCCGCCCGGCGGCGGTGTCACGGCGATCCCGCCAAACCGCACCACGGGCAGGCAATGCTGTGCCAAGAGTTCAGGCTCCTCGCCCACGCTACCTGCCCAAGAAATGCGGGCCACACCCGTTTGCGACGCGAAAGCAGCGGCCGCTTCCCGGCCTTCCAACGCAGGCGCACGCTTCGAGATCAGCAGAATGTCCGGACCAGTTTCCGTGTCCAGCACGGCAACGTCGCCAGTCTCTCCAGGCGCGATGAGGCGAGCCAGCAGCTCGCGCAGTGGATCCAACAGCGCAAAATGGCTCGGCGCGACCACGAGGCAGGATCGAAGATCCACCACGTTGTGGCTCATCCTGCGGTGAAAGCCCATAGCCACAGCATTTCCAGCATGATGGGCAGCGAAAACCGCGCGCCTGCGGCCGCGATCACCAACGCTTTGCAGGTCGGCAACACGGTCCCCCAGGAAGCCCTGCCGGGACAAGGCTTCCACCGCCAAGCCGCGCTTCCAGCGCCGGTACGCGGCTGGCTCGAGATGCTGCAAGGAACATCCGCCACAGGGTCCAAAGTGGGGGCACGGCGGCTCCACCCTGTCCGCCGAGCGAGTCAAGAGTTCAATGGCCTCGCCCCGCCAACCGCCGGATTTTTCAGCGGTCACACGGGCAATCAAGCGCTCACCGGGAAGGGTTTGCGGGACGAAGACCGGCCGCCCGTCGTGCGTGCCGATGCCGTCGCCCTTGCCGCCGAGGGCCCCGATCTCCAGCGTTAGCTGCCGTCCCCCACCTTTTCTCGCTCGCCTGCGCATCGCCGGCCACCGCGCCCTTTCATCAATGTCCCACACGGCGCCGAGGCCGAGGCATGTATATAGTCTAGCGAGCCTTGGCACGCGATTACGAAGCCGGGGCTAGCGGCGCCATTTCGATCGCAGCCATTCCCGCCTCGGCCATTCCGATCATCGACATATCGCGCGCGGCGAGGTATCAGTAAATTCCGTGGTGATCTTGGAGATGTGCGCGCCTTGCCGTTTCGCGCATCCAACGACCCGGTCGCGCAAGCGGCCTCCAGCGCAGGGGAAAGGAGCGTAATGCGCGTTCTCTTGTTCTTGCTGAAATGTCTCGTGGGCATTTTCGCGACCATCGGCTTTTTGCTGGTGCTGGCGGCGGTGCTCGTGAGCTTCAGTTGGCGTGAGCTGGAGAATTGGCGCGCCCAACCGCAACTGCCCGCGTCGATGGTTCTCACCCTTGATCTCTCCGATGGGGTGATCGAAAGGCGCCCCGCCACGCCGCTTGCGCTCGCAAAGTTTGATAGCGGCATTCCCCTGATCACAATGTATGACGTTCTCGAAGCCGCAGCCGAGGACCCCGCGGTTAAGGGCCTTGTTCTGAAGGCCGGCGCCGGACCTTTGACCCTCGCCCGCGCGCAGGAAATTCGCGAGGCGCTGCAGGTCTTCCGGGACAGCGGCAAGCCAACCATGGCTTTCGCCGAGACTTTCGGCGAGGCCGGTAACGGCACGCTCCACTATTATCTCGCAAGCGTTATGGAAGACGTCTGGGTGCAGCCTTCCGGCGACGTCGATTTGGTCGGATATCGTCTGGAGCAGCCCTTCTTGAATGCGCTCCTGACCGAATATGGGATTGTGCCGACGTTCGGTCAGCGCGAGGAATTCAAGGCAGCGGTCGATGCCTTGACGCAGGACAGCATGCCGGAGCCGGTGCGCGAGAACCTGCAAGACCTCATCGATTCCTGGCTCAGCCAAACGGTGCGGGGAATCTCGGAGTCGCGTGGCCTCACGCTTGACCGGGTCAGCGATCTTGTGAATGGGGCTCCCCACCTGGCGGAGGCCGCGCTCGACAATGGCTTGGTGGACCGGCTGGGATATTGGGACGAACTCGTGGAAGGGCTCCACGTGCGAATGGGCGACGACGTCGAGCTTGTCGAGTTCATGGATTACGAGTCTGGCCGCGAGAAACCCGCGCCGCCCGCCGGCGCGCCGGTCATCGCGGTGATCTATGGCCTCGGCCCCGTGGTTCTCGGCGATGGCAAGAACGATCCCTTCGTCGAGCGCGCCTTCATGAGCTCCAACGAAGTCCGGCAAGCCTTTATCACCGCGATCGAGGATGAGGACGTCCGGGCGATTGTCTTCCGAGTCGACAGCCCCGGCGGATCTTACGTGGCCTCGGACACAATCTGGCGGGAGGTCAAGCGCGCACGCGAATTGGGCAAGCCGGTCGTCGTTTCAATGGGCAGCGTGGCGGCCTCGGGAGGGTATTTCGTGTCCGCCCCCGCGGACCGCATCATCGCCGCACCCGGCACGGTCACGGGATCGATCGGCGTGGTCACAGGCAAGGTGGTTCTGGAAGAACTTTGGCAGGACCTCGAGATCACCTGGGACGGTGTCCAAGCTGGGGACAATGCCGGAATGTACAGCGCCAACCGGGACTTCACCGAAGCGCAATGGGCGCGGCTGCAGGATTCGCTAGACGCAATCTACGAGGATTTCACCGGCAAGGTGGCCGAGGGACGCAAGCTTTCCCCGGAGGATGTGGAGGCGGTTGCCGGAGGCCGTGTCTGGACCGGCGCGGATGCCTTCGCGAACGGGCTGGTGGACGAGCTTGGCGGCTATCCAGAAGCCATAAAGGCAGCGCGAAGCGAAGCCGAGATCGCCCCCGACGCGGAGGTCTGGGTGCGGCAGTTGCCGGAGCGCAGGGATCCCTTCAGCGAGATCCTTCGGCAGTTCACCGGCGGTGGTGCCAAGGATTCGGCGACCCTGGCGATGGCGGCGCGTCTCTTGAGGGCATTGCAGGCGCTCTCGCCGCTGATCGAGGCGAGCGAGGCCCTCGTCGCCGATCCCCGCGAAGACCGCCTGCGCCTGCGCCTTGGGGAAGCATCCGAGCTATCCGGCCGCGACTGATCCGCGCGCTAGCATAAGGGCCTCAAGGTTCCCGTCCGAGCCCTGGATCGGGCTATCCATCAGACCCTTCACCTGCCAGCCAGGTTGCCGCGACATCCAATCCCCGACCCCGGCAATCGCATCCTCGCGCGCCGCCGGATCCCGGACAATACCCCCCTTGCCCAGGCGCCCGGGCGCCAGTTCGAATTGCGGCTTGACGAGGGCAATCAGCAGGCCCCGAGGCGCGGCGAGTTCCAGGGCCGCCGGGAGGGCCTTTGTCAGGGAGATGAAACTGACATCGGCGACGATCAGGTCGATCGCCTCGGGAATCCGCCGGCGATCCAGGTCGCGCGCGTGCGTTCGTTCCAGATTAACGACGCGCGGGTCCGCGCGAAGCGGAGGGGCGAGTTGACCATATCCGACGTCCACGGCGTAAACCCGAGCAGCACCCCTGTCCAGCAGAACCTCCGTGAAGCCGCCGGTGGACGCGCCAAGATCCAGGCAAGTCAACCCCGCCGGGTCCACACCAAAGGCATCCAAAGCCGCCACCAGTTTTACGCCCCCGCGCGAAACCCAAGGGTGGTCCCGGCCGGTCACGCGCAGTTCGGCCCCGGGCGGGACAAGTTGACTGGCTTTCTCGACCGGCCTGCCCTCGAGCAACACAAGGCCCGCCTCGATCAAAGCGCGCGCCCGCGTCCGGCTTTCGGCTAGGCCACGATCCACCAGCGCCCGGTCGGCGCGCGTGGCCGTCTCCTTGTCCCCGCCCTCGCCTCTGTTACTGGAAGGCATCGGGCTATCGGACCAAGGCCGGCAGCTCGGACCGGCCCAGGTGGGTGACGAACCGCCAGATCAGGGCAAATGCCGCGAACGCCAAGCCGATCACCAAGCCAAGCCACACGCCTGCCACGCCGAGCCCAAACTGGAACCCGAGCAGCAGGGCCGAGCCAATGCCGATAAACCAGTATCCGATCACGCCGATGATCAGGGGGCCGCGGGTGTCCGACATCCCTCGCAGAGCGTGAGCTGCCGCCACCTGGGCGCCGTCGAATACCTGAAAGGCAGCGGCGATGGCGAAGAGCAAAACAGCATACTTTAGTGTCTCAAAATTGGCCGGCAGCGACAGATCGATGAAGGCGGAAGTCAAGAGTCTCGGCGCCAAGAGGAAGAGCAAGGCCGCAAAGACCATCACGACTGTGCCGAGCGCGATCGCCGCCCAACCGGAGCGGGCAACGCCATCCCGGTCACGCCGCCCGACCGCCAAGCCAACCCGCACGGTACAGGCCTGCCCGATCCCCAGCGGCACCATGAAGGATACGGAAGCGCACTGCAGAACGATGGCATGGGCGGCAAGCTGCGCGGTTCCGATCCAACCGATCAAGATCGCAGCCACGGAGAACAAGCTGGCCTCGCAGAGGATGGCGAGCCCGATGGGAACACCCAGCCGGAGGATCTCCTTGAATCTGGGCCAATCAGGCCGCCAAAAGCGCATAAGGATGCGATGCCGTCGAAACCGCCGCTCCGAGAGCAAATATCCCAGCAAGGCGGCAAACATCAGGGTCTGGACGATGGCGGTCGACACCCCCGCTCCGACGAGGCCCATGGCCGGAAAGCCCAGATGCCCAAACATGAACACGTAGTTCAGGGGGAAGTTCAAAACCGTGGCCAAGAGCATCACAACCATGGGCGCCTGCGGGCGCGACATGGCGGCCGCGAAGCTGCGCAGGACAACGAAGCCCAGCGATGGGGCAAAGCCCCATATCTCCGCCCGCACATAGCGTTGCGCCAGGTTCGAAGCCTCAGGGTCCTGACCCAACAGCCTCAAAATCGGCTCCGTCTGCCACAACACCAGGCAACTCGGGATCGCGAGCAAGAGCGCGATCCATAAGCCTTGGCGAACAGTGCGCCGCACACCCCGGAAGTCCTTCGCACCGCGCGCCTGTGCAATCAGGGCCGCGGTGGAAACCAACACGCCGAGACAGAACAGCCAAAGGGTGTTATGCAGAGAGGCGCCAAGCGAGCCGGCGGCGAGGGCTTCGGGACCAATCCAGCCCATCATCAGCACGTCGGTGGTCATCATCGCGATCTGGCCGATCTGAGTGCCCACCAGCGGCAGGGCAAGCGCGGACAGGGCGACAAACTCCGCCCGCCAAGCCTCCCGTCCCGCCTCGCTTGGCACAAGGCGGCGGGTATGTCCGAACGCGTTCTGCATGAATTTTAGTCTGCGCGATTAGGGGCAGCCGACCAAGCGCCGTGCGGTCAACTCAGCCATGCGCCCTGGCGAAGGGGTAAGACGGCGTGCCTAAGCCCGCGCCGGCCGGGCCTGCGCCTCGTTGTAGCCAAGGGCCTGGAGTGCCGTGGCCACAATGTCCGGCGCCGTCAGCCCCGCCCAAGCGTACTGCTCGTCCGGCTTGCCGTGGTCAATGAAAACATCCGGCAGGCACATCGGTCGGAACTTCAGACCAGTCTCGAGCAAGCGCTGCTCGGCCAGATTGTGCATGACCTGGGTCGCAAAGCCCCCGACCGCGCCTTCCTCAACGGTGATAAGCACCTCGTGGTCCATCGCCAGGCGCCGAACCAAGTCCTCGTCCAAGGGCTTGGCGAAGCGGGCGTCCGCCACCGTGGTGGACAGGCCCTTTCCGCTGAGCTCCTCCGCGGCCTTCAAGGCTTCCGCGAGGCGCGTGCCATAAGAGAGGATGGCAACTTTCGTGCCTTCGCGCAGAATCCGCCCCTTGCCAATCTCCAATGGCTGGCCCCGCTCGGGCAGGGTGGCGCCGCTGCCCTCGCCGCGCGGATAGCGCACCGCCGAAGGCCGGTCGTCGATAGCGACCTGCGTGGCGACCATGTGCATGAGTTCGGCCTCGTCGGCCGCCGCCATCAAGACGAAGCCCGGCAGGCAGCCGAGATAGGCGATGTCATAGGAGCCTTGATGGGTCACGCCATCCGCCCCGACCAAGCCAGCCCGATCGATGGCGAAGCGGACCGGGAGTTTCTGAATCGCCACGTCGTGGACGACCTGGTCGTAGGCACGCTGCAGGAAGGTGGAGTAGATCGCCGCGAAGGGCTTGTAGCCCTCGCAAGCCAACCCGGCGCAGAAGGTTACCGCGTGCTGCTCGGCGATCCCGACGTCGAAGAACCGCTCGGGAAAGCGGTCGGCGAAGAGATTGAGGCCTGTACCCGACGGCATCGCCGCCGTAACCGCGACCACTTTATCGTCCGCCTCGGCCTCCTTGACCAAAGCCTTGGCGAAGACCCCCGTGTATTGAGGCGCCTTAGGCGTTGCCTTGGCTTGCTTGCCGGTCACCACGTCGAAGCGGGCCACGCCGTGGTACTTGTCCGCAGCCAGTTCCGCCGGCTCGTAGCCCTTGCCTTTCTGGGTCACGGCATGAACAAGCACCGGCCCATCGGCCGGGGCATCGCGCAGGTTCCGCAGAATCGGCAGAAGGTGGTCGAGGTTGTGGCCGTCGATCGGGCCGACGTAATAGAAACCGAGTTCCTCGAACAGCGTGCCGCCGGTCACGAAGGTCCGCGCATATTCCTCCGCGCGACGCGCCGCCGTCTTCAAGGGTTTCGGGAAGTGTTCCGTCAGCTCCTTGCCGATATGGCGCACCGAGCGGTAGGGCTTCGAGGAAATCAGTTTGGAGAGATAGGCGCTCATGGCGCCCACGGGGGGCGCGATCGACATGTCGTTGTCGTTGAGAATGACGATCAGACGGCTGTTGCGCGCACCGGCATTGTTCATGGCCTCGTAGGCCATGCCCGCCGACATGGCCCCGTCGCCGATCACACAGATCACGTTGCCGTCCGTGGCGCCCAGCTGATTGGCAACCGCAAAGCCAAGGCCGGCGGAAATCGAGGTGGATGAATGGGCGGCGCCGAACGGATCGTAGGCGCTCTCCGCGCGGCTAGTGAAGCCTGACAAGCCGTCCGACTGGCGCAGCGTGCGGATTCTGTCGCGCCGGCCGGTCAAGATCTTGTGGGGATAGCACTGGTGCCCAACATCCCATACCAGCTTTTCGTCCGGGGTGTTGAAGGTGTAGTGGATCGCCACGGTTAGCTCGACAACGCCAAGCCCAGCACCCAGATGGCCGCCGGTTTCGGAAACCGCCGCCACTGTTTCCGACCTTAACTCGTCGGCGAATTGCCGCAGTTGGCTTTCCTCCAGTTTTCTGAGGTCCGCCGGAGTCTTTACCTGATCAAGAAGGGGCGTTTTTCCCGAGTGGGCGCCGCCGGTCGTATGCACCATGAACTGTTCCCATCTCCTGCCCGGCCGCTTTGCACCGGTTACCTGCCTTCCCTGAAGGGATCCGGAGTTTTACCGGCGCTAGCTGCGCCGCGAAAGCGCAAACTTGGCCGCGGCTCGAAGAGAATCTGCCTTCCCGCCAAAAATATCAAGGTGTGCGCACGCGGAAATGACGAGTTCGGAGGCGCGCTCCCGGGCCGCCCGCGCGCCCAGCAGTCCCGGAAAGGTGGCTTTCCCGTGTTCGGCGTCTTGGCCAACCGGCTTGCCGATTTCAGACGCCGTGCCTTCGGCATCCAAGAGATCGTCGGCGATCTGGAACGCAAGGCCGAGGTCGCGCGCATAAGCGACAAGGGCCGATTCCTCGCGAGATTCGGCTTGGCCTAGCTGCGCACCCATCCGGCAACACCCGACGATCAACGCGCCCGTCTTCAGATCCTGCAAGTTTTCGATGCCCGCGATATCCAAGCTGTGGCGAACGGGCGAGAGATCGATGGCCTGACCGCCGACCATACCGTTCACCCCGGCGGCCTGGGCCAAAGCGGCGAGCAAGCGGCAACGCACGTCGGCATCGGGATGAGTGGCCGGGTCCGCCAAAACCGCGAAGGCCTCGGTGAGCAAGCCATCGCCCGCGAGGATTGCGGTCGCTTCATCGAAGGCCATGTGGACAGTCGGCCGGCCCCGGCGCAAGGCACTGTCGTCCATGGCGGGCAGATCGTCGTGGACCAGGCTGTAGCAGTGGACCATCTCGACGGCCGCGGCGGCCCGCAGAGATCGCGCGTGCGGCACGTCGAATAGCTCGGCCGAACCGATCAGCAAAAATGGCCGAAGCCGCTTGCCGCCGCCAAGCGACGCGTAGCGCATGGCCTCCAAAACGGGTTTGCGCGGGTCCTCTGCCGTCGGCAGCAGTCGGGCAAGCTCTGCCTCAACCTCCTGGGCGGTGGCGGCGAGCGAGAGCCGCAAGTCCTCGGCGGTGGCGCTCACTCTGTTTCGAAAGGTTCGGTTTTGGGCAGGCCATCCGGACCTAGCGTGATCTTGTCGATCCGTTCTTGGGCCTGGCGCAGTTTCGCTTCGCAATGGGCCTTCAGGCGGGCGCCGAGCTCGTAGGCTTCGATCGCTTCGTCCAAGGGCGCTTCCCCGCTTTCGAGGCGGCCCACCAAGGTCTTCAGCTCATCCAAGGCCTCTTCGAAGCTCATGTCCTCGATCTTGGGCCCGGTCTTCGCTTCAGCCATCACGGTATCTCCTCGTTTTGCGCCCTTAGGCTTGCATTAGGGCGCGGACATGGGCCGCTGCACTTCGCCCAAGAGCGCCGAGATCATAGCCGCCTTCAAGCGTCGATACGAGGCGGCCATCGCAAACTTCATTCGCCAAGCTTGCCAGTTCTGCCGTCGCCCATCCGTAGTCCTCCTCACGAAGCGCGAGCGAGGCCAGGGGGTCATCCGCATGGGCGTCGAACCCAGCCGATACGAGCAGGAATTCCGGCTTGAAGGCCTTCAGCGCCGGCAAGACCGACTCCGTCATCGCTGCCCGAAACTCTCGCGACCCGGCCCCTGGCGGCAGGGGAACATTCAGAATGTTGTCCGCCACCCCCCGCTCATGCGCAGCACCGCTGCCAGGGTAGAGCGGCATCTGGTGCGTCGAGGCGAAAAAGAGGTCCGCGTCGTCCCAAAAGGCGGCCTGCGTCCCGTTGCCGTGGTGCACGTCGAAATCCATCACCGCGATGCGCTTGAGGCCATGAGCCTCGCGCAAATGCAGCGCACCTACGGCCACGTTGTTGAAAAGGCAAAATCCCATAGGCCGGGAAGGCTCGGCATGGTGGCCCGGTGGGCGCACTGCGCAGAATGCGTTTCCCGCCTCCCGGGCAATCACGGCATCCGCCGCCGCGCAAAGCGCGCCGGCCGCGCGCAGGGCCGCTTCCCCGGAGCCGGGGGAGATGAAGGTATCCGCATCCAGGGCCGCGTTGCCCACTTCGGGCACGGAGGTCAGCACGAAATCCACGTGCTCGGCTGGATGGACACGCAAGAGCTGCTCACGTTCGACCCGCGGCGCCTCCCGCCGGGCCAGGCCGTTGAACTCTTCCATCTCGAGCGCAGCCATCACGGCGCCGAGGCGTTCGGGGCGCTCGGGGTGCATGGGTCCGGGATCGTGCCCCAGGCAAGACGGATGGGTGTAGAGCTGGGTGGTCATCGCGAAAACTCATGCTCCCGCCTGTAAACCAGGCCTGCCCGCACCATTTAGGCGTAAGTGACCCGTTTGTTATACGGCGCCGTGGCGAAAGGCCAAGCCCCCTTTCCCCAGCGCCCCTCTTGCGGGCCTTGCCCGAAAACACCTTTAGTGCTGGCGATGGATCTCTTCCTTACAGGCTATCCGGGGCTCTTTCTGAGTGCGTTCCTGGCAGCGACCCTGCTGCCATTCTACTCGGAATTGGCTTTGGTCGCCATGGCTCAATCAGAACGGTTCGACCCCGCCCTGCTCTGGCTGGTCGCGACCGCCGGAAACACCCTGGGGGCGGCTGTGAATTGGGCGCTCGGCAGGTATTTACTGCATTTTCAGGAGCGAAAATGGTTTCCCTTCTCCTCAAAGCAGATGGAAAAAGCAACGAAGTGGTTCAATCGCTGGGGGCTGTGGTCCCTGCTGTTCGCCTGGCTGCCTTGGGGTGGAGACCCCTTGACCTTCGTCGCGGGCGTCCTGCGCGTGCGGTTCAGCGTTTTCCTGATCCTGGTTGGCGTCGGCAAGGCCTTGCGCTACGTCGTGGTGCTCGCCGCAGCGGCCGCGCTAACATGATAGGCGGAGCAGTTGCCGCATCGCGCTTGCGCTGATAGACGAAAGCCATGACCGAGCTCGACGAAGGATCCCTGGCCGAGACCCCTGCCTCCACGGCGAGCTCCCGCGCGGCCGGAATCTTACCGTCCCAGCAACTACGCGAACTTGTGGCGAACGGCGAGATCGAGAGCGATACGAAGGGGCTCGCCGATCTCATCCAACCCGCGAGCATCGACCTTAGGCTTGGCGGCGTGGCGCATCGCCTGCGCGCCAGCTTCCTGCCCGGGGAGGGCCGCCCCGTCGCCGAACGCATTGAGGAATTCTCAATGCACAGCATCGACCTCAAGGATGGCGCGGTTCTGGAGGTGGGCTGCGTGTACATTGTGCCTCTGGTGGAGCGGCTGAACCTGGGGGCGGCGGTCTCCGGGATCGCCAATCCGAAATCCTCGACCGGCCGGCTCAACGTCTTTACCCGCCTCATCAGCGACGGCGCCACCGAGTTCGACCGCGTGCCTGCGGGCTACCGGGGTCCGCTCTACGCCGAAATCGCGCCCAACGCCTTCTCGATCCTTGTCCGGCCGGGAACGCGGCTGAATCAGCTTCGGCTGCAGCGCGGCTCGCCGAACCTCAGGGATGGCACCTTGCGTCAGCTCAACGAGGAAGTCGGCCTGGTGGGCGAGCGACCGGAAGCGGCGAAGATCAGCAAAGGCTTGATCTTCACGGTGGATCTTGCCGGCCTGGGCCAGGAACGCTTGATCGGGTTCCGGGCAAAACGCCATACCGGCGTTATCGATCTTTCCAGGATCGGCCACTACGACCCGAGTGAGTATTGGGATCCCCTGCCGGCCTCGCCCAAGCGCGGGCTGATCCTGGATCCCAACGAGTTTTACATCCTGGCCTCGAAGGAAACGGTGCGCATTCCACCGACCCACGCGGCGGAAATGATCCCCTACGACAACGCCATCGGCGAATTCCGTGTGCACTACGCCGGATTTTTCGACCCAGGCTTCGGCTGGGCGCCAGAGGGCGGTGCCGGAACCCGGGCGGTGCTGGAGGTGCGCTCCCACGAGGTGCCCTTCCTGATCGAAGATGGGCAAGCCGTCGGACGCCTGGCCTACGATCGTCTGGCCGAGCAGCCGGACGTGCTTTACGGGGCCAAGATTGGATCCTCCTATCACGCCCAAGGGCTAACGCTATCGAAGCATTTTAAGCCCCTGGACGAAGGAACGGCCGCTCGGCAGGGTTGACTTTGTTAACCATTCGACTACGTATGAGATGGTTGGTGATCAACCGGCAATGTGCTGGAATTGCCGAAGCCGCCTGACAAGTTCCGGCACTAAGTGTTTGACGGAGAGATGTTGGTGTCCCGCCCACGCCGATCACTCGGGGCAGCCGGAATGGCGGCCTTCAGCCTTACGGTCCTGGCGCTCTGCGCTCTGGATAACGGCGATGCCTGGGCGCAAGGGGCTCCGGCCTTGGTGCGGGTGGACGAGGTCCGCGAAGAGCCCTTGATGCAGACGGCGCCGGTCATCGGCCGTATCGTTTCGGTTCAGCAAGGGGAGGTTTCCGCGCGGATCGCGGGACCCTTGCAGGCCTACACGGTCAGCGTCGGCGACCATGTCGACGCTGGCGACGTGGTGGCACGGCTGGACGACGCCATGCTGGTCGCCCAGCGTGACTTGGCCAAGGCAAGACTGGTGAGCGCGGAGGCCAACCGAAAGGTCAGCGCCGCCTCGCTGACCCTGGCGCGCCAGGAGCTCGAGCGTTTGCAGCGCTTGCGCCAATCCGCGGCTTTCAATCAAGCGAACTTCGAGGACGCCAACCAGCGCATGGCCATTGCCGCGGCAGAGTTACAGGCCGCGGCGAGCCAGGTCGATTCCGCCAACGTCGAGCTCAGGTTAGCCGAACTGGAATTGACCTATACTGAAATAAAAGCGCTTTACGATGGTGTTATCATTCGCAAGCTCAGCGAAGCGGGTGCCTATGTCAGAGCGGGAGATCCGGTCGTCACCATGATCGCGGACACGAACCTCGAGGTGGAAGTGGACGTGCCCTTCGCGCGGGTCGGCGGCCTGGAGATCGGAGCCGACGACTACATCATCAAGCCCTTCGA
>JARFRB010000001.1 GCA_029287455.1 Pelagibius litoralis
TAGATGTGCTCAGTAAACCCCACCGGCCCAATTCCTTGGCGCCATTAATGTCCTGTTAGTAAAATCGATTGGAGTGGGAATATACAAACGCGCAAAAGGCATCATTAAAAAGGCATAAATACTTTTTTAACCAATTACCTCTTTCGAAACCCAATCCACTCGACTGGGATACCGCTGTTTTAACCATATTTGTTGGCCTTTTCTCTGGCGAAGAGGTACTGGATCCTTGGGTCCTAGCGGATTTTCCGGAATGATGACGGTGTAATTAAGGCTCGCGGGGGAATAGAACCGACAGCGTCCCACGCCCCTTTTTCCGAGGGTCGAAGGGATCAATGTCGCAAATTCGTTTCGACGAATTGGGTGTGCCCTGCCAGAAGAATCAGAGCGGAGGAGGCGGACATGAGCGCTGGTGAGGAAATCGGGGGGCGGGGAAAACTTTGGCGCTCCTATGTGGTGCGGGGTCTGCTGGTCGGGCTTTTGGGGCTGTTTGCCCTGTTCTGGCCAAGCGCCAGCCTAGCCATACTGGTCACTCTGGTCGGACTGTTTCTGCTGGCGGACGGCGTGATGGGCTGCATCGGAACCTTTCGCGCCGGTGGGCGCGGGGTTGATTTCCTTCAGCCAGCGGTGACCTTGGTCGTCGGCGCCATTCTGCTGTTTTGGCCGGGGACCACGCTGAGAGTCTTACTTATTATATTTGGCGCTTGGGCGGTCATCTTTGGCGTCGGACAGGTCTTGGCGGCGCGAAAGCTTTCGGGGCAAAGCGACGAGGTGCGCTTCATGACGGCGATCGGTGCCACATCGGCGATCGTGGGTCTGGTGCTTATTCTTTGGCCTGGCAGCGGTGTTGTGGCGATTTCCTGGGTGATCGCGCTCGCCGCCTTGGTCCTCGCGGCCTTGTTTATCGGATTGGGGCTACGGATGAGGCGTCTCGGCGCGAGATTGGAAAGCTTGCGGGACCCTGGGCGATAAGACGCCGCCGGTTGCGCACCTGCGGGCCGCAGGCCGTCGCCGGCAGCCTCCGCGGCGGAATAGAGCTTCCTGGGGCTAGGGCGCCGATAACTCGGTGCTGGACTTCCCCTCTCTTCATGACCAGATTCCGTAAGCGGCGGTGAGGACGCCGCTTTCCCGGAGTGAAGACCCAAGCGCTCCGTCAACAGACGCTAAGGATCCGCACACGCCCATGAATGCTCCTTCGACACGGCTTGCTTCCCGATTGAATATTCCGCGGCGCGACTTTCGCCGTCTGAGCCGCACCCTAGGTTTACTCGCCACTCTGGGCCTGGCTCTGCCCGGATTGGCGTTGGCGGACGCGAAGGACGGCGTGGACGATTCCGGAACCCCACGGCCCGCCGCCGAGACGGCTTCGGACCTCGGAAATTATCTTGCGGGTATCGTGGCGAGTTCGCAGCGCGATTACGGAAGCGCGGCCGACTTCATGAATCGGGCTCTCGGGGGCGACCCGGAAAACATAGAGCTCCTCAACGATACCTTCATGCTGATGGCGGCGGAGGGTCGCTTCGACGAGGCGGTCGTCTTGGCGGGGCGATTGGTGGAGGTTGGGTCGGAGAATGCCATAGCCCGGCTGGTGCTCGCGGTCGATGCCGTCGGGCGCGGGGATGACGACGGGGCGTTAGACGCATTGGAAAGTCTCCCTGACCGAGGGATCGCGACTTTGACGCGCCCCTTGCTGGAGGCCTGGGTCACCCTGAACCGGGATGGTTTGGAAGCTGCCGAGGCCGAGTTGCTTCCCTTGGCCGATCAGCAAGGCTTTACCGCGCTGTACCAGCTGCATCGCGCGTTGTTGAACGACGTGGCGGGCCAGCCCGAGGGAGCCGCAGAGGCCTACGATGCCGCTTTGGGCGCGGTTTCGGAAAGCTCGCTGCGGCTGACCTCGCTCGCCGGCAACTTTTTTGAGCGTCAGGGAGATATCGAACGAGCGCGCGCGCTGTACGACGACTTCGCCCTTCGCAATCCAGACAGTTTGATGTTGGAGCAAGAGCACGCGCGCCTTGCTTCGGGCGGCACGGCGGTGATGATCTTCGCCGATTACCGGGAAGGGATGGCCGCGGCCTTGTTCGACTTCGCCAGTCTGCTGTTGCAGGAGCGAATCGAGGAGATGGCGATGGTCTACAGCCATCTGGCGCTGCAGCTCGACCCCAATTTGCTGCTTGCGCGGGTTCTGGTTGGGGAAATGCTGCAAGAGCAGGAACGGCATACCGCGGCGATAGAGGCCTATAGACAAATTCCCACTACTTCGCCCTTGGCGTTTTCCGCTCAGCTCAGGATGGCGGAGGAATTGGACGCCCTTGAGCAAACCGACGAGGCCATTTCCCTGCTTCGGGAAACGGCGGAAGCATGGCCGGAACGTTTTGAGCCGCATTACCGGATTGGAAACGTCCTGCGCGCTCAAGAACGCTTCTCGGAAGCCGCGGCTGCCTACGACCTTGCGATGGCCCGCTTGGAGGAACCGGGCTCGCGCCACTGGACCCTTTTCTACTTCCGTGGGATCTCTCGGGAACGCTCGCAGGATTGGAATAGGGCGGAGGAAGACTTTCTGCGCGCCTTGGAGCTCGAGCCCGAGCAGCCATACGTCATGAACTACCTGGCCTATTCCTGGGTCGAGCAGAAGCGAAATCTCACAGAGGCGGAGCAGATGCTCAAGCGGGCCGTCGAACTGAGGCCCGACGATGGCTATATCGTCGATTCGCTTGGCTGGGTCTACTACAGGCTGGAACGCTACCCGGAGGCTGTCGTGGAGCTCGAGAAGGCCGTTGCGCTCCGCCCTTCGGACCCTGTCATCAACGACCATCTGGGCGACGCCTACTGGCGCACGGGGCGAGGCCGGGAGGCGCAGGTGCAATGGCGCCGCGCGCTGAGCCTGGAGCCGGAGGAAGAAGATGAGAAGAAGATTCTCGAGAAGCTGGAGGGTGGATTGAAACCCGATCCGGAAGACATCTAGCCTCCGGCATGACTTCAGCCGCGAGCGAGCGAAGTCAGGAAAACCCCGACGGCCCGCGCGCCTACGCAGCGCCGGCGAAAGTTAATCTGTGTCTTCGCATCCTTGGCCGCCGGCCTGACGGGTATCATCTTCTCGACAGTCTTGTCGTGTTCGCGGGAGTCGGCGACACGCTCTTCGTGGAGCCATCGCCAAGGCTCTCGCTGGATTTGCGGGGACCGTTCGGGAGTGAGCTTTCCTCCGGGTCTGACAACCTGGTGCTCCGGGCAGCCCACCTTTTGAAGGAGGCGGTGGGGCATGGGGCTGGCGCGGCTCTCGTTTTGGAAAAGCATCTGCCCATCGCCGCCGGCCTTGGCGGGGGATCCTCCGACGCCGCGGCCACGCTGCTGGCGCTCGATCGGCTTTGGCGGAGCCAACTGGGTGAAGAGGGCCTGCAAGGCTTCGCAGCCGCACTTGGCGCGGATGTGCCCGTTTGCCTCCACGGCCGGCCCAGCCGGGTATCAGGTTTTGGCGAGCGCCTCGCGCCCGCCCCGGGCATGCCGCCTTTGTGGGTTGTTCTGGTCAATCCCGGGGTGGCACTTGCCACGTCGACCGTGTTTCAAGCCCGCCAAGGCGCGTTTTCTCCACATCTTGATTGGCCGGAGAGGTTCGCAGGGACGGAAGACTTGCGAACTTGGCTGGAAGATGCGGGCAACGATCTGGAGGCGCCCGCGCGTACCCTGCGGCCGGAAATCGATGACGTCTTGACGGCGCTTGCGGCCACGCCGAATTGCCTGATCGCACGCATGAGCGGAAGCGGCGCCACCTGCTTTGGTCTCTACGGCGATGCGGCGTCCAGCCGGAAAGCCGCCCAGAGCATTGTGGAACGCCACCCCGCTTGGTGGGTGCGCGCGGCACCTGTCCTGGAAGGGCAGGTCGGCGATGGCGTCGACCTCGCCTAAAGGGAATCGGTCAGTTGCGGCCAGAGAGGGCAATCGCTAATCTGCGCGCGCGTTGGCCAAGTTGGGGCGTAGCCAAGCGGTAAGGCAGCGGGTTTTGGTCCCGCGACCCCAGGTTCGAATCCTGGCGCCCCAGCCAACCCACTCACTCCGGCGCTCTCACTTGGTTCCGGACGGCTCTTTGGAGGGCGTGGCCGAGATTGAGCTGTGCGTGGCGAGAGCCTTCGCCAGTTCGAAGAGGGATTTACGCAGGTTATCGCTGTCGATCCGATAGTAAGTGCGCACGAGTTCCAAGGTTTCCCGCTTGGCGATCGGGTTTTCCTCGGCAAGATAGGGGCTCCGCTGCTCTTTAAGGACGTGCCAACGCACTGGAGAGTTCTTGGCGACCTCCTCGGACATTCCGTCGAAGAAGTAGTTAACGTCGGTGCCAAGGACCTGAGAGAGATCGAACAACTGGCTGGCACCGATTCGATTCAAACCGCGCTCGTACTTCTGCACTTGCTGGAACGTCAGCCCGATGGCTTGCCCAAGTCGTTCCTGGCTGAAACCCATCAGGATTCGGCGCTGACGCAAACGCCCTGCGAAAGCCACGAGGGAAGTTAGCTTGCCGATACCGCGCGCCGACCCTAGGTACTCGCGAAGGATTGGCGCCAGGCTTTCAGCGTCGAAAGGATCTGGAAACGCGAAACGCAGTTGATTGGCCCGAAAGCCGTTGACGCCATAGACACAAGGAAACGCGCGCGGGGCTGGTCAACGTGGCTTCGAACTCCGCAAAGATCCGTCGTTGCCAGTCCTGCTCCCCGAACGACCTCGCGATTTCGGCTTTCTCAATGGCTCGGGACACTCGATCTTTTCCTCTACAGATACATGCAAAACTATCAAAAAACAATTAATGCGAGAAGTTTGCAAATTGCAGATCTCTTTCCAAATTGGCGACTCTCGTAAAGCGGGCATACCGTTCGGGATTGGCGAAAGCGCGGACAAGCTATGCGCGTACTGGAAACGGACAAAATCATCCTTGAACTCTTGCGTCAGGATTCACGGCGCACGATCTCCGAGATCGCTACAGCGGTTGGGCTATCCAGACCCACGGTGCGGGCACGCATCGAGCGCATGAACCGCGCTGGCATCATTCGGCGCTTCACCATAGACATCAGCGCTGAAGACGTTTTGGCGCCAACCGCGCTCCGCGCAATTTTTGATCTTCGGCTTAGAAGAAGCGTGTGCCATCTGGTCTACGCATCGATCAGTAGCTGGCCCGAGCTTATTGCCTGTTGGTCGACTTCGGGTGCGGTCGATATGCGCATCCTGGTCGAAGCCTGCAGCCAAACCGAGATCGAAAGGTTGCGCGATCGCCTGGCGCGCCACCCGGAAGTCTCGCTTTTGCAGACAAGCATGGTCTTGAGAACCTGGACCGAACGAATTTCGCCTGGCGAGGGTGGCGTGATTGCGGAGCAATCGCAATTCAGGCTTGAAGATGCCTGAGCTGGAGGCCCGGGGCCGGTTTTCTTTCAGCCCCGGCCATCACGTGATGAAGGACTCCACCGAGAGGGATTGGGCATCCGCTTCCGGCCGCGCGAGAAGGAGCGGATTGACGAACCAGCCCGCTTGAATGTGATCCGCCGGCCGGCGCCCGAGCGCGCGCATCCTTTCCTCGGCGGCCTGTCGCTCCGCTGGATTCATGAACTGGCGATAGCGATGCCGACCGGTGCCGATAGACTCGATCCGATACCCGCGCCGATGCAGCATGCGCCGGAGCGGTTCGGTATCGGCATCTCCACGCGGCCCAAATAGCAGCCATGGCGGTCGTGTTCCGACGCCCGCCAAGAGTTTCTCATAGCAAGCAACGACTACGTCGTAGACCGCGCCAGTTTCAACAATTAGATCCGTCTGAGCGACGAAGGCGGCAAGCTCCGCGCTGGGCTCGCCGAGCAGGAGGTTCTCCTCGAAGGCCGCATCGATCAATCCGCATGTCAGCGCATAGCGAAGTGCCTGCCCAGCAATATCAAGTCCGCCAAGCTCGAAAGAAGAATCGTGGCACCTGTGTTGCGAGAAGAACGACCGGTCACCTTGGATCGTCTCGCCGGCCTGCGCGCTTTCCGCGCGTGTGTTCTCATAGTGCTCGAAAAGTTCTCTTATCGAAAAGCGGTGGCGCAGCATTGCGCCGAGTGCTCCATAGCCGGAACCAAAATCCAGCACGTGCAATCTGTCGTGTCCGCGCGCATGCCGTATCACAGCGCCGGAGGCATGCAGAAAGTTCGCGACGACCTCCGGCTGGCGATACCCTAACGGCGCCAACAAGCTGTAGTACCTTCTTGGATCCGGCAGGTTGTAGCTCGCGGTGAAAATCTCCTGAGCCGTTCTTGATTCTCGTTCGTTGCTCATGTTCGCGAAGATGATTCGTGAGCAGGGGAGTCCTGCCGACGAGGCTACAGGCCGTCACCGGTCGGTGGAAGGTCTCCTGTGCCCCAAGGGGATCGACTTTGAGTGATGACTGGCGCGGAGGTCGCATCCATGAGAATGTATGAAAGTAGATGCCCGGTTCGGGTGCCGATTAAATTGCGAGGGTGAAAATGGCGAAACGGGAAATTGGCGATCTGCGCGATCGCATTCAGGCCGAAATGGATCGGTTGGAAAAAGCCTCCGGGGAGACATTTGGCAAGCTGAGGGATGCGTCGGAAGGAGTCCTCAAGCGACTCGAGTCGGCGGATGCCAGCGTCCGTGCCCGTCTGTCGAAGAAAGAGTTGAGCACACATTTCGACTCGCTTGAGAGCGAGGTCAAAAAACTTCGCAAGGCGTCGGAAAAGGAAATCGCCGCGATGCTGAAAAAGTCGTCTCGGGAGCTGGAGGCGATTAGAAAATCAATCAAGAAATTGGGCGGCACTGTGATTGCCGAGGGCAGCAAGCTTTCAGCGGCTAAGGCGCCCGCCAAGAAGGCGGCGCCACGTAAAACGGCGAAGGCCGGCGCTAAGGCTTCGACCCGTAAGACGCCCGCGCGCGCTACTGCAAAACCTGCCGCTAAGACGCCCGCGCGCGCTGCCGCGAAGCCAGCCGCGAAGAGGCCCACCCGCGCTGCTGCGAACCCTGCCGCGAAGACGCCCGCGCGTGTCGCTGCGAAGCCTGCCGCGAAGAGGCCCGCGCGTGCCGCTGCGAAGCCTGCCGCGAAGGCGCCCGCGCGCGCTGCTGCGAAGCCTGCCGCGAAGGCGCGTGCAAAGTCGCCGGCAAAGCCGAAAACCACGGCGAGACCAAAGCCGGCATCGAGCGGCACCTCGGCCCGGTCGAGGGCGGCGGCGCGCCGAACAACCCGTAAGGCCTAGTCGAGCACGCATGAGAAGTCGGGTCTTGCTGGGCCCGGTCAGGTCTCTCGTGTCCGCTAGCAATCGAGGCAATTCGATCTCATCTAGCTTTTGGGATGGAACCCACCGCGCTTGCGCCAATTAGGTGGAGGCTGGCGGCCAAGATTGAGCGAGGCAGTCGAGATGCTGAGGAAGACGGTGCGGGTGGGGTTCTTGTTTTTCGTCGTGGCGATGCTGGCGCCGGTTCTGGTGCGCTCCGCGACCGTCGACTGGGGTGGCGCCTCTTGGTACACGGCGTCGCGCGCGCCAAGCGGTTTGGCGCCCCAGCCAGAGGCTGAGCCGCGCGCGGTTGTCCAGGTCTATGCGGCCCGAACCTTCGGCTGGCGGGGCGTCTTGGCGGTCCATACCTGGATGATCACGAAGACGGAGGGTGCGCCTTCCTATCGCCGTTTCGATGTGGTCGGCTGGGGTGGGGGAAGGAAGGTGCGCGAGAACTTTGGTGCCCCCGACGGATTTTGGTACGGCGCTCGGCCGGAACTCTTGCTCGATCTGAGGGATGAAGCGGCTGCCCGCCTGATCCCCTCATTGCATCAAGCGGTCGCGGATTATCCTTGGGCCAACGCGTATCGCAGCTTTCCTGGCCCCAACAGCAATACCTTCATGGCTCATGTTGCGCGCTCGGTTCCGGAGCTGGGCCTCGATCTTCCTCCCACAGCGATTGGCAAGGACTACCGGCAGCTTTCGGATCCGATTGGCCGGCCACCCAGCGGCAGGGGAATGCAGCTTTCGCTGATGGGGTTGGCCGGTCTGATCGTATCGCCCGAGGAAGGCTTTGAGGTCAATTTCCTCGGCCTTTCCGCCGGCCTGGATCTCAAGGACCCCGCCTTCAGGCTTCCCGGTTGGGGACGGATCGGCCCCGGGCCGCGGTCGGATAAGCCTTAAATGCTCCCTAGGCCCCCGCTTTCAGCTAGACTCCTCACCATGACCCTATCCGGCCGCTTACCTATCATTGATATTGCCCCGCTCCTTGGCACGACCGATGAGTCCGCGAGGCAGCGGGTCGCCGAGGAGATCCATGGCGCCTGTCGGCAAACGGGTTTTTTCTACGTATCGGGTCACGGCATTCCAGAGACCTTGCTGGGTGAGTTGGAGGCTGCGAGCCGGGCATTCTTCGCCTTGCCTCTCGAGCGGAAAATGTCGATCTCCATGTCCAAGGGTGGATCGGCTTGGCGCGGGTATTTTCCGGTCGGTGGTGAGCTTACTTCCGGAAAGCCGGACCTGAAGGAAGGCCTTTACTTTGGCAGCGAGCTTCCGGCGGAGGACCCGCGCGTCGAGGCTGGCATCCCATTGCATGGGGCGAACCTGTGGCCCGATGAACCGGCCGGGCTGAGGTCTCTGGTCGAAGCCTATATGGATCGTGCCACCGCTTGCGGGCATGCGGTGGCTGAGGGCATTGCGCTCGCCTTGGGGCTCGATGCGCAATATTTTCGCAGGCACTACACCGCCGATCCGACAATCCTCTTCCGGATCTTTCACTATCCCGCGCCGGAGGAATCCGAGGCCAATGCTTGGGGCGTGGGCGAGCACAGCGACTATGGCTTCCTCACCATGCTGGCCCAGGATGCCTCTGGTGGTTTGCAGGTAAAAACGCCCGCCGGTTGGATCGATGCGCCACCGCTTCCTGGGACTTTGGTCTGCAACATCGGCGATATGCTCGATCGCTTGACCGGTGGTTGGTTTCGCTCGACGCCGCACCGGGTGAGAAATGCTAGCGGGCGCGGCCGACTTTCCTTCCCGCTTTTCTTCGATCCGGATTTTGGTGCGGAGATACAACCCCTGCCTCGTCGTGCGGTCGAGCTAGGCTCGCGGGAGGCGGAGCAGCGATGGGACGGCGCCGACCTCCGGGCATGGGAAGGCACCTACGGCGACTATCTTTTGGCAAAGGTGTCGAAGGTCTTTCCCAAGCTTGGTGGCGGGTCCTAGGTGATGGGTAATCCGTGCCGCCCAAATCCAGCTTTGCGGAGCTAGGCGCTTTTATGCGGGAAGCGAACAGCAAACGGGACGGAGGCGAGGCGCGAGGCACGCGGATGCCTGGCCTGATCGCTTGGTGCATGTACGACTGGGCGAACTCGGCCTTTCCGACGGTGATCATCACTTTCGTGTTCGCCGCGTACTATACCCAGGCCATCGCGGCCACCCCGGAAATCGGGACCGGGCATTGGGGTTTGGCGATGAGCCTTTCCGGCATAGCGATCGCTGTGTTCAGCCCCATCCTGGGCGCGATCGCCGACCAAGGCGGTCGGCGCAAGCCGTGGATCTTCTTCTTCTCCGCGATCTGCGTCCTATCGGGCATGCTGCTCTGGTTCGTCGAGCCGGAACCGCATTGGGTGATCGCGGCTCTCGTCATTGTCGCGGTCGCCAATATCGCCTTCGAGATCGGAACGGTCTTCTATAACGCCATGCTTCCCGAGGTCGCGCGCCCGAACATGATCGGGCGGGTTTCCGGCTGGGCTTGGGGAGCGGGCTATGCCGGCGGTCTGGCGTGCTTGGCTGTCGCGCTGGTCTTTCTCGTCCAGCCCGAGGTGCCCGCTTTCGGCTTGGACAAGCAGGCGGCCGAACATGTGCGCGCGACCGGGCCGCTTGTCGCCCTTTGGTTCGCGATCTTCGCCCTGCCCATGTTCCTGTTCACGCCGGATAGGGCGTCGCGCGGTTTGCCGGTCAGCGTGGCCGTGCGCGATGGCTTGTCGACACTCAAGCGCTCGCTTCGGGCCTTGCCCCGTCAAGGCCAGGTCTTGCGCTTCCTGATCGCGCGCATGCTCTACACCGACGGGCTCAACACGCTCTTCGCGTTTGGGGGCATTTATGCCGCGGGCACGTTCGGGATGTCCTTCGAGGAGATCCTGATCTTCGGCATCGTGCTCAACGTGACCGCCGGGTTGGGCGCGGTGGCCCTCGCCTGGGTCGACGACTGGATCGGCCCGAAACGCACGATCGTGCTTTCGGTGGGGGTGCTCTTGGTTCTTGGCGCGGCGATCCTGCTCGTCGAGTCGATCTTGTGGTTCTACATCCTGGGTGCCGCCATCGGCGCTTTCATAGGGCCCGCGCAGTCGGCCAGCCGGTCGCTCATGGCGCGCTTGGCGCCCACCGAGGTGCGCACGGAGATGTTCGGCCTCTACGCGCTCTCCGGCAAGGTTACCGCCTTTTTCGGCCCGGCCATGGTGGGGGCGGTCACGGTGACGACGGACAGCCAGCGATGGGGCATGGCGACGATCCTGCTCCTCTACGCGGCCGGGCTCTACTTGCTCCTGCCCTTGCGCGAACCGCCGCCGCCGGTGGAGTAAGAGGCATAGAACGCCTTACTCGCCGGCGCCCGCCACGGTCATGCCGTCGATGCGCAGGGTGGGGGAGTCGGTGCCATACTCGAAGGTGAGGTCGCTCGCGGGCGTCAGCTCCTTGAACATCTCCTTCAGGTTTCCGGCGATGGTGGCTTCGCTGACCGGGTGGGTCAGTTCGCCCTTCTCGATCCAGTATCCGGAGGCCCCGCGGCTGTAGTCGCCGGTCACGCCATTGACGCCCATGCCGATCATCTCGGTGACGTAGAAGCCTTCATCGATCGCGGCGATCATCTCCTGCGAGCTTGTTGTGCCCGGTGCGAAGTAAAGATTGCTCGTTGCCGGGCCGGGCGTGCCGGAAACGCCGCGCGAGGCGTGGCCCGTCGGTGCCAGATTCAGTTGACGGGCCGAGGCCAGATCGAGCAGCCAGGTGGTCAGTCGGCCGTCTTCCACAAGGGCTTGACGCGATGTCGCCAGCCCCTCCGCATCAAAGGGGCGCGAGCGCGGTCCGCGCGGTCGATGAGGATCGTCGACAATCTGGACCCCTTTGGCGAAGACGCTTTCGCCGAGCCGTTCCTTCAAGAAAGACGTGCCCCGGGCGATGGCGGCACCGTTGATGGCGCCCGCGAAGTGGCGGAGCATCCCGTTGGCGACTCTCGGATCGAAAACCAAGGGCACGCGCCCGGTGCGCGGCTTACGCGGATTAAGGCGCTTAACCGCTCTTTCGCCTGCGCGCCGCCCCACTTCCTCGGCGGATTCGAGATCGGAGCCATGCACGGTGCTGGAGAAATCGTAGTCCCGCTCCATCTCCAAGCCTTCGCCCGCGAGGACCGAAACGCCCAACGAATGCCGTGTGACCGCGTAAGAACCCGCAAAGCCGTTGCTGGCGGCCAGGGTGACACGGCTTGAACTCCAGCCAGCTTCCGCGCCTTCTGAGTTGGTGACGCCAGCGACTGCGCGGGCGGCCTCCTCGCAAGAGCGCGCCCGTTCGATTAAGGTTTCGGCGCTCGGTTCCTCCGGATCGAAGATATCCAACTCGGGCCGAGCACTGGTCAGCAGCTGGGGATCCGCCAGGCCGCAATAGGGGTCCTCCGGGACGACCCGCGCCATTGCGAGCGCGCGGTCCACCAAGGCCGAAAGCGCGTCGGGTGAAAAGTCGGTCGTCGAAACGATGGCTTGGCGTTGGCCAAGCAAAATCCTCAGGCCAAGGTCGTCGCTCTCTTCCCGCTCGAGTCGTTCGACCTTGCCGAGCCTTTGAGCGTGGCTGAGCGCGGACGAGCGTACGAGGATCGCGTCGGCCGATTCGGCTCCGGCGGCGGCGGCGGATTTCAGCAGCTCGGCCAGCAAACTGGCGTCGTCGGGGGTCGCGGTCATGGCATCCTTTATGGGGAATAGTGTGTCGCGGGAAAAGGCGTTGGCGGGAATATAGGAACGCCGGGAGAGCTTTTCATCCTCCGGCTTGAACCGGTGCGGACTCCCCCAAATCCCAAAACAGGCCCGCCATGATCATCAGGCCCTCGCGGGCGACCGGCGCCAGAATGTGCTCGTCGGGGGCATGCTGCTTGCAGCCGCTGTAGGAGTGGGGAACCCATACCGTCGGCATGCCCAGAATCTCCGAGAAAGCATCGTTGGGGATGGTGCCCCCAAGATTGGGCAGGATCATCGGTGCGCGCCCCAGCGTCTGAGCGACAGAGTTAGAGGACCAGGCCACTGCCGGATGATCGCTGGGCAGGCGCGTGGCCGGCATGGGAGTGTCGCGGGTGGGGCTGACTTCCACCTCGGCAAATCCAGCCGCCTTCAGGTGATCGGCAATGGCCGGGATCACATCTTTGGGCCGGGTGTCCACGGTGAATCGCAGCTGGCAGACTGCCTCTGCCTGCCCGGGAATCGCGTTTACCGGATTGTCCGGATCGCCGGTGCGGAAGGCGAGGATTTCCAAGGCGTTCAGCCCGAACAGGCGCTCCACCGGCGTGGTGCCCGGCTCGCCCCAGTCGGTGTCGATGGCGGGGGCCCCTTCGCCACCCTCCACCGAGAGCTTGCCCAGATCCACCCGCAGCGAATTCGAAAGCGGTGGGTTGCGCAGCTTCTCCACGCGGATTTCTCCCTTCGGCCCAACGATTGAGGCCAAGGCGTGGGACAGGCGCACGCCGGGGTTGGCCAAGGCGCCACCCCAGTTGCCGCTGTGGTGCGCGCCGTCGCGTAGGTTCAGGGTCAGGCTGAAATTGATCACGCCGCGCGAGCCGAGGTAAAGGGTCGGCTGGTCCGGCGCCAAGCGCGGACCGTCGGACGCAAGCAGAAGGTCAGCTTTCAGGCGATCCTTTTCCGCCCGGCAGAATTCGCGCAAGCCGGGGGAACCGACCTCCTCCCCGGTCTCCAGCAGGACTTTGACGTTGAAGCCTAACCGGCCTTCGCGCTTGGCGATCACGCAGGCCAGGGCGGCAAGGTTGATGGTGTGTTGGGCCTTGTTGTCCGCGGTGCCACGACCGTAGAGCCGCTCTCCTTCGCGGGTTAGCTGCCAAGGGGAGAGCCCTTCGCGCCAGCGCTCGTCTTGACCGCGCACGGTGTCGCCATGGCCATAGATCAGGATCGTGGGCAGGCTCGGGTCCTCGGTCCGCTCGGCGACCAGGAAGGGCACGCCCTCCATGACCGGGTTCGCAAACTCCCGCCATTCGAATCCAAGGCCCTCGAGAAAGGGGCCGATTTCGCCTGCCAGATAGTCGTGCAGGGCGGGGCGCTTTTCTGCCTCCTGGCTCGTGCTGGGAATCGCGACCCGGCGCGCCAAATCGGCTTCGAAGTGTCCTTCGTCGAAATAGGCTTCCGCCGCGGCGATCGCTGCCGCTCGTGTGGACTCAGACATGCGTGGCATCCTCTTGGGCGCACCCTTTCAATTGACCGACAGCCAACCTAGCGGTTGGGCGCTTGCTATTTCCAGATGGCTTTCCCGCTGCCCGGCAAGCCCAGGTCCGCCCAGATCGAGTCGACACGCTCGACAACGGCCTGGTCCATACGCAGCGTTTCGCCCCACTCGCGCTTTGTTTCCGGCGGCCACTTATCGGTAGCGTCCAGCCCGATCTTCGAGCCCAGACCGGACTCGGGGCTCGCGAAGTCCAGATAGTCGATGGGCGTATTCTCAAGCAGCGTGATGTCGCGCGCCGGGTCCATCTTGGTGGAGACAGCCCACCACACGTCCTTCCAGTCACGCGCGTCCACGTCTTCGTCCACCACGATCACCCATTTTGTGTACATGAATTGTCTGAGATAGCTCCAGGCGCCAAGCATCACCCGCTTGGCATGGCCCGGAAAGGCCTTCTTCATCGATACCACCGCGATGCGATAGCTGCAGCCTTCCGGCGGAAGCCAGAAGTCCCGGATCTCGGGGAACTGTTGTTGCAGGAGCGGTATGAAAACTTCGTTCAGCGCTTCGCCGAGCACCGAGGGCTCGTCCGGCGGGCGCCCGGTGAAGGTGGAAAGATAGATGGGGTCGCGCCGCCGGGTGATCGCCGTGATGGTGAAGACCGGGAAGGGTTCGACCGCATTGTAATAGCCGGTGTGGTCGCCATAGGGTCCTTCCTCGCCGTAATCCTGCAAGCTGACATGGCCCTCCAGAACGATCTCGGCCTCGGCGGGGACCTTTAGGGGAATGGTCTTGCAATCCACAAGCTCCACCCGCTGGCCGCGCAGCAGCCCTGCAAACTGGTATTCGCTCAAGGTATCCGGCACTGGTGTGACGGCAGCCAGGATGGTACCTGGGTCCGCCCCAAGGACGGCGGCGGCGGGCAGGGGCTCTTGCTTCTCCGCCTTCCAGCGCTGGTGATGCTGGGCGCCGCCCCGGTGTTTGAGCCAGCGCATCAGCGTCTTGTCGCGTCCAAGCTTCTGCATGCGGTAGATGCCGAGGTTGAAGGCGTCTTCCTTGCGCCCTGTCGGCCCCTTCGTCACGACCAAGGGCCAGGTGATGAGGGGCGCGGGCTCGCCTGGCCAGCAGGTCTGGATCGGCAGGTCGTCCAGATTGATATCCGGGCCGGTCGCGACGACTTCCTGGCAGGGGGCGCTCCCCACGGTCTTGGGGCGCATGGCCATGACCGTGCGCAGCAAGGGCATCTTGTCTAGCGCGTCGCGAAAGCCGCCGGGCGGTTCCGGCTGGCGCAAGAAAGCCAAGGTCTCACCGACTTCACGAAGCTGTTCCGGCTCGCGGTCCATGCCCCAGGCCACCCGTTCGACGGTCCCAAAGAGATTGACCAGCACCGGCATGTCGAACCGGTGGCCGGAGGCGACGACGTTCTCAAAGAGGACGGCGGGGCCGCCCTCCGCCAAGAGGCGCGTCTGGATCTCGGTCATCTCCAAGACTGGCGACACCGGTAGCGAAACGCGCTGGAGCCGGCCATTCGACTCTAAACGGCTGATGAAATCGCGGAGGGATTTGTAGGGCATGTCCTCTGTCTTACCGGTCTTTGCATGACGCTTACCGATCAGGCCTGATCAGGGTGCGCTCGGTCAAGCGCGATGGCCCTGGAGTCCTACGGCACGCCACCCGATTGGGCGATGGTCGGAAGGGATGTTGATTGTTGCGCACGAAACGCGTAGGGAGAAAGGTTAGCGTTCCTCGCAATGGGTAAACGCGCGGGGGAAAGGTTTGGTCATGCAGCAGTTCTGGGTCGTTGGCGGAGACCAGAAAGGCACCAACACGAAGGTGCCGGACTCTTCGCCGGAGAGATGGTTTGGCCCCTTCGTGAGCTATCAAGAGGCCAAGCAAGAATGGGTGCGCCGCGCCTGGAGCGGCAGCACGGAAGTGCATCCGCATTACCGCATCGAAAGCATCGATCCCGATCAACCGCCGCCCTGCACCGATTGACCTGCCCCAGTGTGGGTGGGCTCGGCGCCTAGGCCGGTTCGACTTTCAGGATGGTGCCATCGACGCCGGTAACGCGCACACGCGCTCCGCTCGGGACGTCGCTTTCGGCGCTCACTCTCCAACGGCTATCGTCAACCGTGACCACCCCGTAGCCATTTTCAATCGGCTCGGCGACCACGAAGATGCGGCCGACATAGGCTTCGGCGCGGCGGTTAAGCTGCGGACGGTCCGAGGGCCCCGTGACCTTTCGCCCAAAACGCCACCAAGCAAATACTGAGGCGACACTGAGCACGCCGAATGCGAGAAGCTGCAATTGCCAGGATAGACCAGGCATCACCGAGAGCAGGACGCCCACGACCCCCGCCGCCGCGGCCAGCCAAATGAAGATAAAGCCCGGCGCGAAGATCTCGATGCCGATCAGCAGCAGCGCCAGAACCCACCAATGCCAAAATTCGATCTCGCCAATGCCGAACACGTCCCCGATCTCCTTAAGGCAGATTGCCGCTTTCGGGCACCGAGCCGCGGCGTCGGACCCTCGACTCCTCGCGCACATCGAAGGCTTCGCGCGCTAGTTCCGCGATACCGCCCACGGTGCCGATCAGGCTGCTGGCCTCCAAAGGCATGAAAAGGATTTTCTGGTTCGGCGAGTCGGCGAACTTGCTCAAGGCCTCGACATAGTTTTGCGCGACGAAGTAATTCACCGCGTTCACGTTGCCTTCGCCGATCGCGACGCTGACCATGGCGGTCGCCTTGGCCTCTGCTTCGGCGGCGCGTTCGCGGGCCTCGGCGTCCCGGAAGGCGGCTTCGCGCCGGCCCTCGGCTTCCAGGATCGCGGATTGCTTTTCGCCCTCGGCCATAAGGATGGCGGATTGGCGCTTGCCTTCTGCTTCCAAGATGTCCGCCCGCTTGTCACGCTCCGCCTTCATCTGCCGGGCCATGGCCTCGACCAGATCCTTGGGCGGCTGGATGTCCTTGATTTCGACGCGGGTGACCTTGACGCCCCAGGGGGTGGTCGCTTCGTCGATGATGGTCAAGAGCCGCGTATTGATCCGGTCGCGCTCGCTCAGCAGCTCGTCAAGATCCATGGAGCCCATGACCGTGCGCAGGTTCGTCATGGAAAGGTTGAGGATGGCGTTCTCCAGGTTATTGACCTCATAAGCCGCGCGTGGGGAATCGACGACCTGATAGAACACCACGCCATCCACCTCGACGACCGCGTTGTCGCGGGTGATGACGTCTTGGCTGGGCACGTCGAGAACGGTCTCGCGGACGGACATCCGCATGCCAATCCGGTCAAGGAAGGGAACGATGAGCCCGAGGCCGGGCTTCAAGGTTCCTGTGTAGCGCCCGAAGCGCTCGACCGTATACTCCATGCCCTGGGGCACCACCTTGACGCCCATGAAGACGAGCAATATGGCAACGACAAGCACCGCGATGACGAAAATGGAGAATCCAGACAGAACCACGTTGCTAGTCTCCCGCGTTTGATGTTTCCGTTCCGACAAGGGCATCCGCTAACGCGCGTTGCGCGTAGAGTTAACCATAAAGTATTACCAGATTGTGACCAAGGCACGCGATGGAACACACTAATAGCGCGCATTTATGGGCAATTCCGAAAAATAGCCCGAAAAAGTTGTGTTTAGCGAAGGGCTACCCATACAAAGTCCCGAAGGCCTCTTATCTTTTCCGAAGCGGCAAAGTCTCGGACATCGGTGAGGCGAGTTTTCGGGGCCGGATGCCCATCCTGGCTCATGGCTCTAACAGGGCTCCGGAGCAGCTTGCGCGCAAATTCTCGGACGGCGCGAACGAGGTCGAGATTCCCGTCACTTATGGCTGGCTGGAGGACCACGACGTGGTCTATTCGGCGCATGTCACCCGCTATGGAGCCATTGCCTCGACCCTGCGTCGGGTGGAGGGCTGCAGAGTGCGTGTCGCGGTGACCTGGCTGACCGAGCCGCAGCTTGCTCGCATGCATGTGACCGAAGGCGCCAATTATCCCTTCGGGCGGATCGAGAGCGTGGCGCTTGGTCTTGAAGCCGGCCCCGCCGAAAAACTCGACACGGTCTTCGCCTATCATAGCCGCCACGGCTGCTTGTCGCGGGCCGGCGCGCCGATCGGCTTGGCGGCGCTGGAGGCGGAAGGGCGCCGCCATCCGGCCTTGCCCCAGGAAGCGGTCTTGGCGCTGGTGCGGGACCGTCACCATCCCGAAGACGACAATCTGGATAGCCATATCCTAAAGAACGTCGACGACGCGAAAAGACGCGCGAGCCTGATCGAAAAGCTTGCCCGCGACGCCTTGCCGAATCCCTTGATGGGATTTCACGATAGGCCAGCCGGCTGATAATGATCCAAAGCCTACACTGTGTGTTGCTTCCAACGGGGTCAACGCTCGCGAGGGTAGGGAGGCTACCCCAGCGCCCCAAGCCGTTTTATTATGAGAATGCTGCGGCGCGTCACTTGCTCAGGGGATCAGTACTGTCGCACGGAACGTCGTCCCGCTTTCAATTGCTTGATGGGCTTTCACCGCATCTCTTAGCGGAAGTTCATAGGTGATGTTAGCATCCAGTATGCCGTCGCCAATCGCTTTGAAGAGACCTCTTGTCTTCCATTCCAGGTCGGAGCGTTTTGCGACATAGTGCATGATAGCTGGGCGCGTAATGAATAACGAACCGCGCCGCCCAAGACCCTGAATGACATCCACCGGATCAGGTGGTGCGGAAATATGTCCGTAGGCTGCACAGACACCCATCAAACGCAGGCGAGTGCCAGCTGAGGGTGCCGTCCATCGCATTGATTGGTTCTACTGTTTCGGAGTTAGGAAATGCTTGAGAAGCGAGAATTCTACATTGGTGGAGAATGGGTTGCCCCAGCTGTGCCGAATGATCTGGCGGTGATTGACCCATCGACCGAGGACCCCTGCGCTGTGATTTCGTTAGGGAGTGCGGCCGACACAGACCGAGCCGTTGCATCAGCAAGATCGGCGTTCCCAAGCTGGGCAGCCACGCGGCGGGAAGAGCGGATCGCCTTAGCGAAGCGAATTCTCGAAGTCTATGAGTCTCTCTCTGACGAGATGGCCGAAGCGATCAGCCTTGAGATGGGAGCGCCGATCGACCTGTCTAAGACGCAACAAGTTCCGTCTGGGACTTGGCACATAAATAACTTCATCCGTGCAATGGAAGAGTTCGAGTTCGAGCGCCGCCTCGGTTCTCATGCCCCAAATGACCGCATCCTTTATGAGCCTGTTGGCGTCTGCGGGCTAATCACCCCCTGGAATTGGCCGATGAACCAAGTGACGCTTAAGGTCATACCGGCGCTGTTGACCGGCTGCACAATGGTTCTGAAGCCTTCGGAGATTGCCCCTCTCTCCTCACTGCTATTTGCCCAGATAATGCACGAGGCAGGGACGCCGGCAGGTGTCTTTAACCTGGTGAATGGTGACGGCGCGGGGGTTGGCACGCATCTTTCCGGTCACACCGATGTGCAAATGATCTCGTTCACCGGTTCGACCAGGGCAGGCGTGGCGATCTCAAAGAATGCCGCCGACACGCTGAAACGTGTCCATCTGGAGCTTGGTGGTAAAGGTGCAAACATTGTTTTCGCGGATGCCGACGAAAAGGCGGTGAAACGTGGCGCGCTGCACTGTTTCAACAATACAGGTCAATCCTGCAATGCGCCGACTCGTATGCTAGTTCAGCGCCAAATCTACGATCAGGCAGTCGAGACGGCCGCGGCAACCGCGGATATGGTTCATTCTGCCTCTCCCCGTGAGCCAGGACGCCATATGGGCCCGGTGGTTAGTCAGGTGCAGTTCGACAAGATTCAGGCCCTGATCCAGAAAGGGATAGACGAGGGTGCGCGCCTGGTCGCCGGTGGAACCGGGCGCCCGGAGGGGCTCAATCGTGGCTACTACGTCCGTCCAACAGTCTTCGCTGATGTGTCGAACAGCATGACCATCGCGCGTGAGGAAATCTTTGGCCCGGTGTTGTCCATCATTCCGTTCGAAACCGAGGAGGAGGCGATTGGCATTGCCAACGACACACCTTACGGCCTGACGAACTATGTGCAGAGCCAGGATGGGGCAAAGTGCAATCGGGTGGCGCGGCAGCTGCGCTCTGGCATGGTCGAGATGAACGGCGCACCGCGCAGCGCAGGCAGTCCCTTCGGTGGGATGAAGGCATCTGGGAACGGGCGCGAGGGCGGCGTTTGGGGGCTTGAAGATTTTTGCGAAGTCAAGGCCGTCAGCGGCTGGCATGAAGCTCCCTAAAGGAGGTTTCAAAGCCATCTGGCTTGAGCAGGTTAGGAGAGGTTGAGTATCGCAACGGCTTCGTAGTCGCGAAGAATAGTCCGGCGGAAAAAGCGGCGGCAGCTGCGGCGGCTCCGAAAGTTTCGCGCGATTGCCGCAACAAAAGCCCGGTTGCTACATCTTGATTGGCAACGGACATAAAGCCATTGCGGCCCCTCATTGCACAACCCGCATTACGGCATGAACGACGAGATCCTCGCGACCAGACGCGACGACTGGGTGGCCCTGGTTGAAAGCCAGCTGCCGAGTGGGGCGCTCTGAAAGTGCCGCTGGGATAGCTAAGGTCCCGAACCCACTAGATCGGCAACGATTAGTGCGGCGAGGCAGCGCAGCATTGGCGACCTGTGGCCCGTCAAGCATCAGCCGAGGAAGATTATAGAATCTATGCCGGTGGTAGGTGTCGCTATGACCTGATCTGGCAGAGAGCGGACTCAATAGGGTTGGAATTCAGACGTTCGCTAATGGCCCAAGACGGTTACTTGAACGCCTCGTCCAACGCTGTCGCGCAATGAACCAGAGTGGTATCGAAAACAGGCACTGGAACCTTATCTTGGCGAAGCAGCATGCCGACCTCAGTGCATCCAAGGATTAGAGAGTCTGCGCCAGCTTTGACCAAGCGTTCTGCAATCGCGACATAGGCCACTTCACTCTCTCGCGTCTTTATGTCCTTACATAATTCCTCGTAAATGATGCGGTGCGTCGTGGCGCGGTCATCGCTGTTTGGGAGGACAGGCGCCAAACCGGCAGCGACAAGCCGATCGGTGTAAAATGATTCTTCCATCGTAAATGCGGTCGCCATCAAACCCGGAGACTTGAGGTTTGCTTTCTTGATCGCCTGTGCCGTTGCATCGGCAATATGAACCATCGGGATGGTTACGCCCGCCATCATCTGGCCCGCGAGCTTGTGCATCGTGTTTGTCGCCAGCATGATAAGCTCGGCACCTCCCCGTTGAAGAGCCTTTGCTTCATTATTGAGAATGGTGCCAGCCGCGCCCCATTCTCCCTTCATCTGAAGCGCTTCGATGCGAGCAAAGTCGAGTGAGCGGATTAGAAGTTCCGGCGAATGGAGGCCACCGAGACGATCCCGAGTCAAGTTGCAAAGCTCGCGATAGTAAATCTGTGTCGAAGCTGCCGACATCCCCCCAAGAATACCGATTCTTCTCATGGCTACTCATCCCATTTGATGTCTTCTGACGGCCTGAGGTCGCCGCTCTTGGCTGCAAGCGGACTTCGCTGCTCGAGATCAGCAGTGTTACAACACCGTGTAAACATGGATACGATGAGTGATCTCGGGCTCGCCGTAAGGAAGAGACCGGAAACTCGCTGTCACGAAACTGGGCTTCCAGGCGCCCGCATCCTCAAGGCGCTTTATTGCCGTTGGATAAGCGGCGTCCTGGGCGGGATCATCGCGGAGCGAAAAGATGATCGGTTTACCAGGCTGACAGACACGAACCAGTTCGTCGAAGGATTGAGGTGGCGCATGACCAGGGGTAATGCACCCCGCACAAAGAACTGCTGCGAAGTAATCGTCCGGCAGGTCTAGGGTCTGGCCGAGCACCATGCGCGTGAGAGTCTCGTAAATCCCCTTGCTGCGCGCGATAGCAAGCATTCCCTCGGAGAAGTCGATGCCTGTGAAGCTGCCGTATCCGGTGAGTGCAAGAGGTTCCACCTGAAGTCCGCCACCGCAACCGGCGTCTAGAATTGGTGAAGCCTCAAGCGGCACGAAGCGGGTGAACACGGTTGCGATGTACCCCGGAATTCGGTATCCGGCTCTGAACAGGTCAACTTCGTACTCGCTCGACCAGTTGTCATAGGCAACCTCAGCATCGGCGGCTGACGCTACCGTGTATGATTTGGCAACAGAGTGCTCATTCATGAGTCGCCTCTCCTGTGGTCCTCTTGGTTCCCTCGGGCCAGATTTTGGTTTCAAAACCCTAGATAGCACAGGGGTAAACGTCACTGATCGCGAACCCCGCGATTCCTGAATAGAACGGGAAACACGCGCGATGGAGCAACACCTTTAGAAGAGAAGTCTCTAGGCTCCTTGTCAAAGAAGGTCCGCTGCTGGAACATAGCGGATGTTAACGGCGCTGTTCCAAAATGTCTGCTTACGACCAAAGGCGGAAACTGTGAGATCTCAGGTTGAAATTCCGCGCATCGGCTGCGTTACGGAGATCCAAACACGAAGCTCAGACGCGACGAACGGGCCGTCCACTAGCCACCTCTCGCTTCTTCGTGCCCTCCCGCAGAAAAACGTAAACCCCTGAAGCCGCTATCATCACGATACCGCACATCACCCAGAGATCCGGGAGATGCCCAAAGACCATCCAACCCCAGAATATTGATAGCGGCAGCGCCGCATATTCGAACGGCGCGACGGTAGCCGCGTTCGCTGAGCGGTAGGCCTGGGAAAGCGAATACCCTATGACAGCTGACACGGCACCGAGGACGAGAAACAATAACCAATCCTCTTCCGTCGGCCACGTCCACGCCCGAAGGAGAAAAACCAAACTCTGGCTTTCCGCATCCTCGGCGAAGCGACCGTCACCGGCAATTGCCCAAAACGCAAGGCTTACGACGATGAACGTCGCTTGAATGTAGATCGCCATCGCGGAAGCCTTTGATGCGACCCCCAACCGCCGAGTCAGGATCTGCATGCAGGCGTAAGCAAAGGCCGCCAAGATCGGCAGGAGCAATACGAACCTCTCGGAGGTGAAATTGGCACTGTCCGCACCGGGGCGGAGCATTATCAGCACGCCCAGGAATCCCACAACGACGGCCCCTAGGCGGCGCAACCCAACTTGCTCGCCAAGGAATGGGATGGCCAAAACGGTGATGAACAAGGGGGCGACGAAGAAAAGAGCTGTGGCGTCGGCCAGAGGAATGACCGCCAAAGCAGCAAAGAAGGTCATATTGGCAGCAACAATGCATAACCCTCTTAGCGCATGCAAACCGATCTGGTTTGTTCTCAGCATTGCGATGCCGCCTTCGAACTGCAGGATCACAAGGCTAAAGCAGATTCCGATTGCGGATCGGACCAGTATCATCTGGTGAAGCGGATACTGACCCGAGAGATACTTGATCAACATGTCGTTGATGGAAATGCAGAGCATTCCGAGGAGTATGAAGAGGATCGCGACCGCCGGCTTCTCGATTGCCGTATCATGGGCCCTCTGCATATCCGGTTCACCTTTAGACGATGTTGATGGGCCTGATTAAGCTCTAGCCACTGCATAACCCGAGACACTGACAGGCGATAGCAAAGACTGACAAGTGCCGACCGGTATGGAGTGCACGGGACCAGTGGGCTTCGCGAGAGTATCGCGTCTGCTGCTGAAAGTAGAACGCAGGGGCTGAGGTGTGAGGTGCAACGCCATCTAACGGCACGTAGCCGACGTCATCCCGCTTATTTCTGAATGTCCGCTTAGGGCCCAGTGCGGACTTTCGGCCAGGCTGTTTTCGCATAGGCTGATCGCGCGCCCCTTAAGGGCCAGATCACACCGCAGAACGTGATTCGGTGGCGTTGCAATGCCGCCGCTGAATGGAGAACGTGGCGGATGATCGTGCGAAATCAGCTCACTGTGAACTGCCCCATCATGCCCCGATCCTCATGTTCCAGAATGTGGCAGTGATACATGTAGGGATGCTGCTCAGTGGCCAGATGATCGAAGCGAACGACAATTTCCTGGCCTGCACCCCGAAAACAGGTCCATGTTGAATGAGAGAGTCCGGCTAATCTGACCCTCGAGAAGGAGGAGAAGATGAGCCGGAAACGTACCCCCGAACAGATCATTGGATATCTGCGTGAAGCCGAGGTGCGGCTTTCGCAGGGCGAGACGGTTGGGGCGATTTGCCGCGCGCTGGGTATCTCGGAGCAGAGCTACTACCGCTGGCGCCGCGAGTATGGCGGGCTGCGGGTTGACCATGCGAAGCGCCTGAAGGGGCTGGAGAAGGAGAATGCCCGGCTCAGGCGGGCGGTCTCCGACCTGACGCTCGACAAGCTGATCCTGAAGGAAGTCGCCGAGGGAAACTTCTAAGCCCCGCACGCCGCCGGGATGCGGTCGATCACGTACAGGTCTGCTTCGATGTGTCGGAACGCCGAGCCTGTTGCGTGGTTGGCCAGCACCGCTCAACGCAGCGTCGGCATCCTGCCGTGCGCGACAACGAGGATGCCCTGACGGCAGCGATCATTGAGCTGGCATCCGAGTATGGCCGCTATGGCTATCGGAGGATCGCTGCGCTGCTGCGTGTCCAGGGCTGGCCCGTCAACGTCAAGCGGGTGTGGCGGATCTGGCGGCGTGAGGGGCTGAAGGTACCGAGCAAGCAGCCGAAGCGCGGACGGCTGTGGTTCAACGACGGGTCTTGTATCCGGCTCAGGCCGAGCTGGCCGAACCATGTCTGGGCCTATGACTTCGTGCAGGACCGTACGCATGACGGCCGCACCATCCGCATGCTGACGGTGATCGATGAGTTCACGCGTGAGTGTCTGGCGATCGAGGTCGCCCGCCGCCTGCGCCACGACGACGTGCTGCACGTGCTGGCCGGGCTGTTCGCCCGAAACGGGCCGCCCGACCACATCCGTTCCGACAATGGCAGCGAGTTCACCGCCACCGCCGTCAGAAAGTGGTTACCGCGGCTCGGCGTAAAGACGCTCTATATCGAACCCGGATCGCCCTGGGAGAACGGCTACAACGAGAGCTTCAATGGCAAGCTGCGCGATGAGCTGCTCAACGGCGAGATCTTCTACACGCTACAGGAGGAGAAGGTGCTCATCGAACGCTGGCGACAGCACTACAACACCATCAGGCCACACAGTTCGCTCGGCTACAGACCGCCGGCACCCGCCGCGATCTTGCCACCAGCCGTCAGTTCGCCATACCCTCAAACCGTCCGGACTCTCTCACAGCAGTTGGACCTGTGATCGGGCGCGGGTCACGGCCTGCTCCCCGTCCACCGTCTCTGGAGACCATCTTGGCAACTAAGGAGTAGGCCAAGGTCACGAACCGTTCTTCGCACCACACCGCCTTTGGGTCGACGTTTCAGATGCACTGGAGTGGACGATGGCCGATCTGTCTCATCATGGCTTTGAAGTAGGCATCGACTGCCGCTGGGAACTCAAAACTCTCGACTACAGCAACCGACCGTAGCAACGGCAAGATTCGGATATCGTCACGTGAAAGCGTACCGTTTATGGCGTTCGGGTCTGCGATCTCATGTGCCAGATCTTCGAGTATTGGATCGAGCTGTGAGAGGTACTCTCGCGTCTTCGAACGCAACATCTCCATGTCGGGATAGGCCTCACGCTTGCGGACAAGAAAATGATCACGCGCCGCGACCGTCCGGAATTCAGGCAGTGGCAGAAGCGGATATCGCGGCATTGTCAGGAACGGCGTCACGTCGAGCATCCGGTCGGCGATGGCGGCGATCTCCGGGCGTTCAGGCCCGGTCAGGACAGGCTCCCCGATACTGTCGATATGCGCAACCATGTCCCAGCTCTCGAGCATCGGCTGGCCATCATCGAGTACAAGGATCGGGATGACCCGGCGACCTACCAGAGCCGTCATGGCGTCGCTGTCATCATCCTCGACGACCTGTTCGACAAGGTGGGTACCCTTCAGCGCGGCCACCATGCGCACCCTGAAACACAGCGAACAGTGTTCGAACATCAGCAGTTTCATGGTGTCAGGTCTCCGCATCCAGCAGCGTCAGGATGTCCTTGCAGTTCTGGACCTTTCCGCCACAGCAATCCGACAAAAGAAATCCGACGAGTTCGTTAATGGCCTCCAGCTTTGCGGCATATCGAACTTCACGTTGGTGCCGCGTGCTGGTCAGCAATCCGGCCCGCTTGAGAACCGCAAGGTGCCCGGAAAGTGTCGATGGTTTCGCGTCCAGCTGATCGGCGATCTTCAAGGCGGGGACGCCGTCCGGGACGTGCTGCACAAGTAGCTTGAACACCGACAACCGGGTCGGATGGGCGAGTGCCGCAAAAGCGTCGATAGCAAGTTCCTGATCCATAATTCGTCAATGCCCGAATTATGGAAGCTTGACCAGAGGGTGACGATCCCGTAGCCCAGAGACAATTCGGAAAAAGCCGAAATGAGGAAGTAATGTCCGGCACGCTAATCACATCTGGGGTTGATTTGAATGCAGAGGGGAAGCAGACCGGCTATCTCCGCGTGCCGCATTCAACTTACCGATCAGCCTATGGTTGGATTCCGGTGCCGATCACGGTTATCCGCAACCGGGATGGGCCAACACTTGTGATTTCAGCTGGGGTACACGGCGACGAATACGAAGGGCAGATCGCCGTGGCAAATCTTGCCCGCGAGCTTAATGCGGCCGACTTCCGCGGCCGCCTGATCTTGCTGCCGATGGTGAATTTCCCAGCGGCCGAAGCAGGGTGCCGTGTTTCGCCTTTGGATGATGGCAATCTGAACCGGTTGTATCCCGGCAACCCGAAGGGTACGCCGTCCGAGATGCTTGCCCATTACCATGAAGAGGTCATTCTGCCCCTCGCAGACTATGCGGTTGATCTGCATTCGGGCGGCTCTTCGCTGATCTATCCGCCCACGCTTTTGCGCGGACCGGCGCATTCCCCAGAGGAAGAAGCAGGGCTTGCCACTCTGAGCCAGGCCTTCGATCTACCCTACGCTTGGGTCTTCACAGGCGGCGGTGGGCGGGACAGCACCGCACGGACCGCGATGGGTGCGGCCAACCGAAAAGGTGTCATCAACGTGATGGCAGAGCTGGGTGGCGCCGGATGCGTGACGCCAGATGTGCTGCGCCAAACCGAGCGCGGGCTGCGTCGCATCCTGCATGCCCTTGGCATGTTGCAGGACTACACACCGGACACGGCCCGGGGCACACGCGCGCTTCATGCGCTGGGATCGATCTATGCCGACGGGTCAGGTGTGTTCGAGCCGCTGAAGACCATCGGCGAAGATGTTGCAGAAAATGAAACCGTGGCGCTGATCCACCATCCTGAGACACCTGGCCAAGCGCCGGATGCTGTCATCTCGCCCTATCGCGGTCTCGTGTTGGCCATGCGGTCAATGGCGCAAGTTCGGCGTGGCGACGCCCTCTTTCAGATCGCGGCGGATGCGGCCTGACATGAATGAATACGCGGTTTCCATCGATGACATACGTGCAGCAGCCTCCGCGCTAGACGGTGTTGTCATCCGAACGCCACTGCTGGAAAACCCGGATGTGAACGCCATGCTCGGCGGCCGCCTGCTTCTGAAGGCAGAGAACCTGCAGCGCACTGGTGCCTTCAAGATCCGTGGCGCCTATCACCGAATGCTTGGTCTGACAGCCGAGGAACGCGCGCGTGGCGCCGTGACCTATTCATCAGGCAACCATGCGCTGGGGCTCGCGCGGGCGGTGCAAATCCTCGGATCCTCCGCAGTGATCGTCATGCCCTCGGACGCGCCCGCGGCCAAGATGCAGGCCGTTCGGGACATGGGGGCCGAGATCGTTCTCTACGATCGCGACACCCAGAACAGCGCGGATGTGGTCGAGCGGATCATGTCCGAGACCGGCCGGATGGAGGTGCCGCCGAGCGCACATCCGCAGGTTCTGGCGGGTGCGGGTACGGCGGCGCTGGAAATCCTGGAGGACGCGGGCGGGCCGCTCGATGCGGTTCTGGTGCCTTGCGGCGGCGGCGGGCTGACAGCAGCGACTGCCGCGCTGATGGCCGAGGCTGCGCCCGGGACACCGGTCTTTTCGGCGGAACCGGCCCTGTTCGATGATACGCGCAGGTCGCTTGAAGCCGGATATCGCGTCGCCAACCCGAAGGGTCACCGAACCATCTGCGATGCCATCATGACGCCGATCCCGGGCGAACTGACCTTTTCGATCAATCGTGATCTGCTGGCGGGTGGTGCCACGGCCACGGACGCCGAAGTCAGCAATGCCATGCGGTTCGCCTACGAGCGCTTCCGGATCGTCACGGAACCGGGGGCTGTGGTAGGTCTTGCGGCTGTCCTGAACGGACAGGTGCCCACCAAGGGCCGCACCGTCGCGACAATCATCACGGGTGGAAACATCGATATCGCGCGCTTTGCCGCGCTTCTGCAGGATGAAGAATGACACTGGATCGCCGCCTGACGGCCGAATGGCTCGGTGCGTTCTCTTTGCTCGCTATGGTCGTCGGCTCGGGCATTATGGCTGAGCGGCTTGCCGGCGGGAACGTGGCCGTCGCGCTTCTCGGCAACACGATCCCCACCGGTGCAATCCTTGTCGTGTTGATCACCGTCTTCGGTCCGATATCGGGTGCGCATTTCAATCCCGCTGTAACTCTCTCCTTCACGCTATGCCGCGAGATCCCGCCACGTGAAGCAAGTCTATACGTGCTTGCTCAGGTTTTCGGCGGCATCGTCGGCGTCCTCGCGGCTCACGTGATGTTCGAACACCCGCTGATTGACCCGTCCACGACAACTCGCAACGGGATCGGGCAATGGGCCGGTGAGTTTGTCGCGACCTTCGGGCTGATTGGCACCATCCTCGCGTGCTTAAAGGCAAGGCCGCAGGCGGTGCCGATGGCTGTCGGTCTCTACATCACGGCGGCCTACTGGTTCACGTCTTCCACCTCTTTCGCCAATCCGGCGGTGACCATTGCACGGGGTTTCTCGAACACCTTCGCAGGGATCGCGCCAACAGATGTGGCAGCCTTTATCGTGGTGCAGTTGATCGCCGCCATTCTCGCCACGTGGTTCTTCCGCTGGATGCTAGCCGAGTCGAAAGATGGCTGAGTTCGATTTCGACGAAGAGATCGACCGGCGGGCAGTTCCGTCACTCAAGCACCACCGGGTTGTGCTGGGCGCGGACGGGATGGACCTGTTTCCCGCGGGCGTGGCCGACATGGATTTCCGCGTCGCCCCTTGCATCACTGATGCGATCGCCAAACGGGCCGCGCATGGCGTCTATGGCTACGAGACAGTGCCCGACGGCTTGATCCCGGCATTGACAGGCTGGCTGAACAAGCGGCATGGATGGTCGGTCGATCCCACGCACATCCTGCGGGCGCCCAACGTGCTGAACGCGCTTGCGATGGCGGCGAACTGTTTCACGGAGCCAGGCGACGGCATCATCGTGCAGCCGCCGGTGTTTTTCGATTTCGCCGACATCATCGCGGATAGCGGGCGCCAGATGGTCGAGAACCCGCTGATCCTGCCGGATGGCCGATACGAGATGGATTTCGACGGGCTGGAACGCATTGCGCGCGACCCGCGAACCCGCATGATCTTTCTGTGCAATCCGCACAACCCTGTGGGGCGGGTTTGGACAGCCGAGGAACTCGCACGCGTGGGCGTGATCTGTCGCCGCCATGCTGTGCTAGTGGTTTCAGATGAAATCCACGGTGACATAACTTTTCCGGGTCACCCTTATACGCCATTCGCTTCGATCTCGGAAGAGGATGCGCTCAACTGCATAACTTGCCTTTCGCCGGCAAAAAGCTTCAACATAGCGGCTTGCTGTTCTGCATTTGCCATCGTTCCCAATGAAACTCGCCGAATAGCGCTCCAAGCCGAGAACAGCCGACTAACTGTCAACAAAAACAACGCCTTCGCCTCGGTCGCGATGCAGGCCGCTTATGCCGGGGGCGCGTCCTGGCTGGATGCGGTGTTGGTATATCTACAGGGCAACCTCGATCTTGTTCGTCGCCGCTTCGTAGAGATCCCGGAAATCACCCTGATCGAACCAGAGGGCACATTTCTGCTCTGGATCGACTTCCGCGGTCTCGGGCTCGACCCCGACGATCTAACGGCGTTCATCAGGCTTGAGGCTGGCTGGTCGATCACGCGCGGCATCGCCTTTGGCCCTCAGGGCGCAGGCTTTGGCCGGTTGAACATCGCCTGCCCGCGCACGCGCCTCGCAAGGGCGCTGGACCGACTGGTCGCAGCAAAGAAGCCGGCCAGATGATCCATAACAAAAGGAGAGACCGTGTTGAATGACACGCCGCAATTGTCCGAAGGGTCTTGTCAGAATAACTTAGCTTGAGCGGGGCAGGGGAGATGCCTAGCCTCCGGCGATGCACAATCCCTTCGGCTATTTCAGCAGCTCACTCAAAGCGGAAATGCCGCCTTCTGGCACATAGCGGACGTCATGCGGCTCGGGCCCGAATGTCCGCTAATGACCCGATGCGGACATTGCGCTCTTCTCCTAACGGGGTGATCTCCGGCGATGGTCAGGAGGCTGATCTAACGCCTCGAGCCGGTTTAATTTGACAATACCAAGTCAAGCTTCATAAGCGGAGGATGGAGCGCGCTTGGTCAACGATCTCGCGCACAATCTCTGCCGCAGGCTGGACCCTTTTGACGAGGCCCACGCTCTGACCCGACCACATAGAGATCGCTTCTGCGTCGCCATTGAGCGCCACGTTTGCGGAG
>JARFRB010000049.1 GCA_029287455.1 Pelagibius litoralis
GGGTGGGATTCGAACCCACGAGAGGCGCTAACCTCTGCCGGTTTTCAAGACCGGTGCCTTCAACCGCTCGGCCACCCATCCGTTGGAGCCGGTTGCGACGGCAAGGTAGCGGGGGCGGCGAAGCGGTTGCAAGCGCTGGGCTCATTCAAAGGCACTACGCCTTCCGCGCGGGTTCTTCTCCGCAGCGAGCCGAGGCTTTATTGCGGCCGATCGCAGGATCACGTGGGAGGATGATTTTGATGACCTGGAACCGGCATTTGCCGCTTGCCCTGATGCTGGCCATGCTCGCGGGCATTGTTGTCGGCATTCTGATTTAAGCTTTTCGCCCGGGCCCGTCCGCCGGCCGGTAACTTAACCGAGATTTAATCTTGCAAGCGATTGCGCGGCGCGGGCCGATCGTGACAAAAACGATGCGTGCCGTATGAGTTGCCCAATTGATTGGGGCGCATTCAGGAGTCGCAGCATCGTGAAACCGTTCTTGTCCGCCAGGTGGGTCCGATTGTCCTTAGGGGTGGCGCTCGCGGCTTTGCTGACAAGCCCCGCGCTCGCCGAGGTGGCCGCCCGGTCACAGCCCTTCGATGCTTGGTTGGAAGATTTGAAGTCGGAGGCGCGGGAGCGGGGAGTGTCCAACTCGACCCTGGACGCGGCCTTTCGGCAGGCGGAGCCCATCGGGCGAATCATAGAGCTGGATCGGCGCCAACCGGAGTTCACCTTGAGCTTCTGGCGCTATATGAACAACGCCGTTAGCGAAACGCGGGTGGAGCGGGGCAGGGCCCTGCTGCGAGAGCACGCCGAGCTGTTAGCCGAGGTTGAAGCGCGCTATGGCGTGCAACCCCGTTTCCTGGTCGCGTTCTGGGGTTTGGAGACCAATTACGGGGATACCTTTGGCAACTTTCCCGTGATCGGAGCGCTTTCCACCCTGGCATACGACACGCGGCGGAGCGACTTCTTCCGGAAGGAACTGCTCACGGCGCTAGGGATTCTCGAAGCTGGCGACATCGCCCCGGATCGGATGGAAGGATCTTGGGCGGGAGCCATGGGACATTTGCAGTTCATGCCCACGACCTTCGCCGCCTACGCCGCCGACTACGATGGAGACGGCCAGAGGGATATTTGGGGAAGCTTGCCTGACGTTTTCGCCTCGGCGTCCAACTACTTGAGTTCCATCGGCTGGAAGGGCGATCAAACCTGGGGCCGGGAGGTGGTGCTGCCGGCGGGTTTCGACTACGCGCTGGTCTCGATCGCCACGACGCCAGAGATCCGTAAATCCTTGACCCAATGGGCGGAGCTTGGCGTTAGGCGCGCGGATGGCGGCCCCTTGCCCGCCGATGATGACATTGAGGCTGCGTTGATTTTGCCGGCTGGGGGTGAGGGTCCAGCTTTCCTGGTCTATGACAACTACCGGCGCATCCTTTCCTGGAACCGCTCTATCCTTTACGCGGTCGCGGTGGGTCATCTTGCGGACCGCTTGGTGGGGAAACCCCCGCTCTCGGTAGCCCCGCCGGCTGGAGAGACTCGCTTAAGTCGCGAGGAAGTAAAGGAAATTCAAAGGCTACTCGGCGATTTGGGCTTCAATCCGGGTGGCGCGGATGGGCGCGTCGGCCCGCGGACCCGAGACGCTATTCGCGCCTATCAGAAGAGCGCGGGATTGGTGCCGGACGCTTATGCAAGCCCACGCTTGCTGGCGAGCTTGAGACAAAACGCGGCCAGGTGAGTCATTATTCGGGCCATGGTTGCGGCGCTGCTTTCGACAGTGGTATAGATCCTACCCGGTAGAGTAGGATCCGGGGCGGGGAGCCACAAGATGTTGCGCTGTGGACAGGCAGAGCGCATAGCGCGTATCGCGTTGGTGCCGATTGCCGTTGCCTTGATTTCGCTGCTTGCCGCCTGCTCAGAGGTTGAGTTGGCTGCGCAAGCCTCGAAGGACATGAACCGCGACACGCCCCAGACCAAGGGATACTACAAGGTTGGCAAGCCTTATCAGGTGTCCGGCGTCTGGTACTATCCGGCGGTCGACTACGGCTACGACGAGACGGGGATCGGATCCTGGTACGGGCCCGGCTTTCACGGCCGCCAGACTGCGAACGGCGAACGCTACGACCAAAATGCTTTGACCGCCGCTCATCCGACCTTGCCGATGCCGACTCTAGTCGAGGTCACGAACCTGGAGAACGGGCGTTCCATCGAGGTGCGGATCAATGACCGCGGCCCCTTCAAGAACGGGCGCGTGATCGACATGTCCAAGCGTGGGGCGGAACTGCTGGGTTTCCTTAAGCAGGGAACCGCGAAGGTGCGTGTCCGCGTTCTGGAGACGGAGAGCCGACAGTTGGCAGCCGCGGCACAAGGCGGGCGCTACACTGCGGCAACTCCAATCTCGGCCGACCGGGCCCCGGCGCCGGAAGCCGTGCCGGTCCAAGAGGTCACGGTCGAAAACCTGGCGGGTCAACCGGTCGGAACACAGTCCTCGGCGAGGGCGGTGGTGCTTTCGCCGGCGAGGGCGGCCACACCCCCCGAACCCGAGCCGAACGGCCAAGTCCGCCAGCAGCCCGTGGGGCGTAGCGACATTTACGTGCAGGCGGGGGCTTTCACCCAGTATCACAACGCGAATCGCTTGGCGGCTCAGCTTTCCGGCCTTGGAAGCGTGCGTGTGGACAACACAATGGTTGGGGACACGGCCTTTTACCGCGTGCAGGTGGGTCCAGTCGGGTCAGTGGAGCAAGCGGACCTGCTGCTGGGCCGCTTGCTGGAAAACGGCTTCACGGACTCCACGCTGGTGGTGCAGTAAGACCCCGGTAGTCGTCATTCTTGACCGGCAATCCTTGACTTCTCCTGCGACGGATTGGATTTAGCGGCAATGTCTTTATCGCGCGTTTTTCTCAGCTACGCCGCGGCGTTGATTGTTCTGGCGGGCGCCGCTTTTCCGGCGGCGGCCATCGAGACCTCCGCCCGCGAGGCCATTCTCGTCGATGTTGCCACCGGAGCGGTGCTTTTGAACAAGAACGCCGACGAGCGCATGCCGCCAGCCTCAATGAGCAAGATCATGACGGTCTACATGGTCTTCTCCCGCCTGCGCGACGGCCGCCTGAGCATGGACGACGAGTTGCTGGTGAGCGAAAAGGCTTGGCTCAAGGGTGGCTCCAAGATGTTCGTGGAGGTTGACAAGGAAGTGCGGGTGGAAGACCTATTGCGCGGCGTCATCATTCAATCCGGCAACGATGCTTGCATCGTGCTGGCCGAGGGCCTGTCCGGATCGGAGGAGGCTTTTGCCCGCGAAATGAACGAGGCGGCGCAGGAACTTGGCCTCACCGGCAGCAATTTTGCCAACTCTACCGGCTGGCCCGATCCTCAGCATTGGATGACGGCGCGGGATTTGGCCATTTTGGCCCAGCACCTGATCGAGGAATTCCCCGAGCATTACCACCTCTACTCCGAGATGGAGTTCACCTGGCATGGCATCCGCCAGACGAACCGCAACCCCTTGCTGTACCGCAACGTGGGTGCCGACGGGCTGAAGACCGGCCATACCGAGGAGGCTGGCTATGGGCTGACCGCCTCGGCCGTGCAAGGGGACCGGCGCCTCATCCTCGTGGTCACCGGTTTGGACAGCGTGCGCGCGCGCGCCGAGGAATCCGAACGTCTGCTGGCGTGGGGTTTTCGGGAGTTCGAGAACTACAAGCTTCTGACCGCTGGCGAGACGATCTCCGAAGCGGCCGTCTGGCTGGGCGCCGAGGAAACCGTGCCGCTAACAGCGGAGCAGGATATCGTGGTCACCTTGCCACGCAGTTCCAGGGGCGACATGAAAGTCACGCTCGCCTATGACGCGCCTGTCGCCGCGCCGATCAAGGCGGGTGAAACCATCGCGAAGCTGGTGGTGACGGCGCCCGAAGCAGAGCCGGTCATCGTGCCGCTGATTGCCGCGGAGGACGTGGAGAAGCTTGGTGCCTTGGGCCAGGTGGCGGCGGCGGCCAAATACCTGATCTTCGGACAACCGTAGACAAGCCCGAAGATCCGCCGCGTTGACCCGGCGCGCCGCGAACGGCACTCTCGGCGCTATGCGGCAGGGCAAATTCATCACCTTTGAAGGCGGGGAGGGGGCTGGGAAATCCACCCAAGCCACGCGCTTGAGCGAGGCCTTGCGGACGGCGGGGCTAACGGTTCTGCAAACCCGAGAGCCGGGCGGTAGCGAGGGCGCGGAACTGCTGCGCGAGCTCCTGGTCCATGGGGATTCCGCACGCTGGGACGGCCCGACGGAGGCCCTGCTGCACTACGCGGCGCGGCGCGATCACCTGGTCAAGACGATTTGGCCGGCGCTGGCGGAGGGAACCTGGGTGGTTTGCGACCGCTTCGCCGATTCCACCATGGCCTATCAAGGCTACGGCCACGGCATTCCCATCGACGAGCTCTTGCCGCTTCACGGCTTCGCGGTCGGGAATTTCAAGCCCGATGTGACCTTGGTGCTCGATCTGCCGGCCGAGGAAGGCTTGGCGCGGGCCGGTCGGCGCAACCTTGGGGGAACGCGTTATGAGTCGATGGATCTGGGCTTTCACGAGCGTCTGCGCGAAGGGTTCTTGAAGATTGCGAGCGCCGAGCCACGGCGTTGCGCGATTGTTGATTCCACCCAGCCCGCCGACGACGTCGCACGCGCGGTCACGGCAGCCGTGGCCGAGCGGCTGAATGTGAGCCTGTGAGCGCCGCCAAGAAATCCAGCCCCGCGGTCGAAACGCGGGCGCCCCAGGAAACCGCCGAGCTTATCGGCCAGGGGCAGGCGGAGGCAGCGTTGATCGCCGCGCAGAAGTCGGGCCGAATGCCCCACGCCTGGCTCTTCCACGGGCCGCGCGGCGTTGGCAAGGCAACCTTGGCCTACCGCTTCGCCCGCTTTCTCTTCGCCGGCGGCCACACCGGGCAGGGGGAGGGAGGTGGCTTGTTCGGCGATGCGGAGCCTGTCGAGACTCTCGCGTTGGATCCGGAGGATCCGGTGTTCCGGCGGGTGGCGGCCAGCGGGCAGATGGACCTCAGCGTGCTGTCGCGTGGTGTCACACCACAAGGAAAACCGAAGCGCGACATCGCTGTAGAAGACGTCCGCGCCGCGATCGACACCTTGCGGCTGACGTCAGCGGAGGGTGGCTGGCGCATCTTGATATTGGATAGCGCTGATGATTTAAATCCCAGCAGCGCCAACGCACTATTAAAAATTCTTGAAGAGCCGCCTCAGGGCGCGATCCTGCTCCTAGTTAGCCATCGGCCCGGGGCACTACTGCCTACGATCCGGTCGCGATGCCGGAATTTGCCCTTGCGGCCGCTCGCGCCGGGCGAGGTGGAAAGCCTTTTGGCTGAGCACCGCCCGGAACTTGCCATGGAGGATATCGCGACGTTAGCCCGGCTTTCGGAAGGCAGCATCGGCCGGGCCCTGGAACTCTGTGACGGTGGGGGCCTCGAGCTTTACAGGGAAGTCGTTAGCCTGCTTGAAAGCCTGCCACGGCTTGACGTAGGTCGATTGCACGGGCTCGGGGACCGTTTGGCGCGCGATACCTCCGGGGCGGCGTTTCGGACTTTCGGCGAGCTCTTGACCGCCTGGCTGGCGCGCATGATCCGAGCGAATTCCCTCGCTGAAAGCGGTGGTGGGATTTTGCCGGGCGAGGAAGCACTCATGCGGGGATTGATGGAGCGGCGCGGCCTTGCCCCCTGGCTCGCTCTGTGGGAAAAACTTGTGCGGACCTTCGCCCAAACCGAGGCGGTGAGCCTGGACCGAAAGCAAGTGCTCATCGCCTCGTTCCTGGAAATGCAATCCCTGGCCGGCACCGCCGCCGGGAAGCGCGCTTGAGACAGGAAGGGGAGAAGACACCCGGCCGCCGATCAAAGGTCTTGAGCCTAACGAACGGCGTCCCACATCGGATGAATGTTTCTGTCGGAGCGACCTGACAATGCCGAGTGACGAGGCGCCAAGCGGAGAGGCGCGGTACTACATCACGACGCCGATTTACTACGTGAACGATCGGCCGCACATCGGACATGCCTACTCCACGCTGGCCTGCGACGTGTTGGCCCGCTTCATGCGTCTCGACGGCCGCCGAGTCTTCTTCTTGACCGGCACGGACGAGCACGGTCAGAAGGTCGAAAAATCCGCGCAAAGCGCTGGCGTTGATCCCCAAACCTTCACAGATCAGGTGAGCGAGAATTTTCGTGAGCTAGCCAGTCTAATGGGGTTCTCGAACGATGACTTCATTCGTACGACGGAGCGCCGGCACCGGGAGTCGGCCCAGGCGCTTTGGCATGCCCTGGCCGACGCGGGTGAGATCTATCTCGGAAGTTACAGCGGCTGGTACGCCGTGCGCGACGAAGCCTTCTATGGGGAGGACGAACTCACCCGCACGGAGGGCGGCCGTATGGTTGCCCCGTCTGGCGCGGAGGCGGAGTGGGTGGAGGAGCCATCCTACTTCTTCCGTTTGTCCGCCTGGCAAGACCGCTTGCTGGCCTTCTACGAAGCCAACCCCGATTTCATCGGCCCGGACAGCCGGCGGAACGAGGTGGTTTCTTTCGTCAAAGGCGGGTTGCGGGACCTCTCGGTCAGCCGCACCACCTTCAAGTGGGGCATTCCCGTGCCGGACGATCCCGACCACATCATGTACGTCTGGCTAGATGCCCTGACAAACTACATTACGGCCGTCGGCTATCCTCAGACGGATTCGGAAGCTTTTCGAACCTTCTGGCCCGCCGACCTGCATATGGTGGGCAAGGACATCCTGCGCTTCCACGCGGTTTATTGGCCCGCCTTCCTGATGGCCGCTGGTATTGAGCCGCCGCGCCGGGTCTTCGCCCATGGCTGGCTGCTGAACCGGGGGGAGAAGATGTCGAAGTCCCTTGGCAACGTCCTCCGCCCCAGCGACCTGATCGAGAAGTACGGGCTTGATCCCGTTCGCTATTATCTCTTGCGCGAGGTTCCTTTCGGCGCGGACGGCTACATTAGCCACGAGTCCATGGTGCATCGGATCAATGGGGATTTATCGAACGATTTCGGTAATTTGGCCCAACGTTTTCTCTCGATGATTCAGAAAAACTGCGGTGCGAAGGTGCCTCAGCCAGGTGAGTTATCCGCTGAGGACATGGCTTTGCTCGACGCCGCCGATGCCCTCTTGCCGAAACTGCGCCAGGAACTGGGCCAGCAGGCCTTCCATCGGGGGCTCGAGGCTATTTGGTCCGTGATCGGCGATGCCAATCGCTACGTGGATGAGCAGGCGCCCTGGGCCCTGCGCAAGACCGATCCGGACCGGATGGCGACGGTCCTCTATGTCTTGGCGGAAACCTTAAGGCGGTTGGCCCTGCTGGTGCAGCCGGTGATGCCCGACGCCATGAGCCGCATGCTCGACCAGCTTTCGGTGCCAGCTGACCAGCGCGGCTTCGGCGACCTCGACAAGACCTTGACGCCTGGCACGGAGCTGCCGAAGCCCGAAGGCGTTTTCCCGCGCTATGTCGAGCCGGAGGCCGCCCAATAATGCTGGTCGATTCCCACTGCCACCTCGACTATCTCGAAAGGGATGGTGATCTTGAAGAGGTCGTGGCGCGTGCTCGGCGGGCCGGGGTGGAGCGCATGGTGACGATTTCCACCAAGCTCAGCACTTTTCCCCAAGTTCTTGAAATTGCGCGCAAGTTCGATGGTGTCTATTGTTCTGTCGGCGTGCATCCTCACGAAGCGGGTGAGGAGGGGCAGGCGGGCCCGGACCGGCTGATCGCGTTGGCGTCCGACCCCAAGGTTGTCGGGATTGGCGAGACTGGCCTGGATTACTACTACGAGCACAGTCCGCGCGACGCTCAGCGGGTGTCATTCGAGGCTCATATCGCGGCGGCGCGCGCAACCGACCTTCCTCTAATCGTGCATGCCCGGGACGCGGACGAGGACACCATCGAGATTTTGCGCAAAGCCCATGGGGAAGGGGCGTTTCGCTGCGTCATTCATTGCTTCACCGCGGGGCCGGAGTTGGCGCGGGCCGCGCTCGACCTGGGCTTCTCAATCTCGCTGGCGGGCATCATCACCTTCAAGAAGGCCGAGGAGCTCAGGGAAACCGTGCGTCTCGTGCCCCTTGACCGCTTGCTGGTCGAGACGGACTCGCCCTATCTGGCGCCCACGCCGCATCGGGGCCGGCGCAACGAGCCGAGCTACGTTGTGCACACGGCGGCCGCCTTGGCCGAACTCAAGGGGATCGGCCCGGATGAGCTGGCCGAGGTCACCACCGCGAACTTTCTGGGCCTTTTCTCAAAGGTCCTGGCGACGGCGGCCCCCGCCGCATGAAAGTGACGATCCTGGGCTGCGGCGGCTCTGGCGGCGTGCCGCTTGCTGGGGCCGAGCCGGGGGGAGTGTGGGGCGTTTGCGATCCCAAAAACCCCAGGAACCGGCGCCTGCGCGTCTCCATACTGGTGGAAACCCACGGCAAGAAGATCCTGATCGACTGCTCGCCGGACTTACGCGAGCAGCTTATCGCGAACCGCGTGACCAGCTTGGACGCCGTGCTGATCACCCATCCCCATGCGGATCATTGTCATGGGCTGGATGAGCTAAGAGCGCTCTCCCATGCCCAGCAGCATCCGATCCCGGCCTATCTGGAGCATCGAACGCACAAGACCCTGACAGAGCGCTTTGACTACATCTTCACGTCCAGCCACACTCTCGATCGGCTCTACCCGGCCCTCATGGAAGATCATGCAATCGGCTATGGACCGTTCGAGATGGTGGGGATCGACGCGGTGGCGTTCAGGCAGGATCACGGCAACATGGACAGCACAGGTTTCAAAATTGGGCCGATAGCTTACTCAACGGATGTGAAGGCACTGGATGAAGCGGCCTTTGCGGCCTTGGAGGGCACTGAGCTCTGGATCGTCGATTGCTTGCGCTACGACCCGCATCCGACCCACTCCCACTTCGATCAGACCTTGGAGTGGATCGCGCGGGTCAAGCCGAAGCGTGCGATCCTTACCCACATGAATCAAGCGGTGGACTACGAGACGATCCGCGCCCAATGCCCCGCCGGCGTCGAGCCGGGATATGACGGCATGGTTATCGACCTCGAAGCCTGGGAATAGTGGCGTGATCATGGATTTTCAGCATTTTGAGCCTCCCAGTAGTCCGAATTGGTTCCTGGCTTGCCCACCGGGCTGGGAACAGCCGGCCTGCGGGATGCGCAGTCCGACCTACGAGATCGATGTCGAAGGGCTTGGCAAACGCTTCGTTGCCATGGTCGAGGAGCGGCCGCGCAGTCGGCTTGTGCGTTTGGACCCGGAGGCCATGCAGGCTGAGTTCGAGCAGTCCTCGGCGGTCTTCGGCTTCGTCGACGTGATCGTGGTCGAGTTCGTTACCCTCGGGGAGGAGCGCTCGTCGCTTGCGGTCTACAGCCGCTCGCGAACCGGATACTTCGACTTCGGCGTCAACGAGCGGCGGGTCAAGGAGTGGCTCGAGGCCCTGACCCAATCTCTACGTTAAGCCTCACGTTAGCCGGATGGCTCGAGTAAGTGGGGCTATTGATACCGCGGAAAACCTAAGCTTTCCGACCGATCGTTAGCCTTTGGGGTCCACCCAGAAGCTATCGATCCGGTAAATGCCGAACTGCGCGCCCGGGTCCCAATTGTAGATGGCTTCCGCGGGAACGTTGCGCAGATTGCGCCGAACCACGATGGGCTGCGGGATCTGGGCCACCAGGCCGATGGTGTAGACCTGATCGGCGTTGATCTCGAGGATCCGGTGCCAGACCTCCTCGCGTTTTTCGGGCGTCGTGGCGTCGAGCCAGGCTCTGTAGAGGTCCATTAGCTCCTTGGCCTCCGGCATATCCACGTCCTCGCCCGCGCGGCCACGGGTCTCGTAGAACTGGCCCCATTTCGGCCATTGGAAGGAGTACTGGCGCACCGGAACGAACTCTTCCGGGCTCAGGTCCGGGGTCAGCAAGGCGTTCTCCAGGCCGAACCAGATCGAAATAAGGGTTTCGCCCGCGAAGATCCGGTTGCGCAGAACCTCGCGCTGGGAGGGTTTGGTGAAGATCTTGATTCCCGCCGCGCGCCAATTGTCCCGAATGAGCTCCAGAACGTCGCTTTCCTCGGTGTTCTCGCCGGCGCTCTCGATAATGATCTCCATCGGCCGGCCATCGGGCAGAAGTCGAATGCCGTCCTTATCCCGCTTATCGAGACCGAGTTCGTCTAACAGGCTGTTCGCTTTATCTATGTCGAATTCCGCCCAGTTCTGGCGGTACTCGGGCTTGTGAAGCGGCGAGGCGGGAAGGGCGGATTGATTGCCCTCCAGGCCGATCCCGAAGTAGATCGCTTGATTGATCAGGCCCCGGTCAGTGGCCAGAGAGAGGGCGCGGCGGAAGCGCACATCTCTGAAAAGTTCCCGCCAGACAGGGTCCTTGGCGTTCAAGTTGGGATAAAGCGCAAGCTCAGAGCCGCGAACCGTGTTCCAGAGGCGGACCTCGTAGTTGTGCCGATCCTCGTCCTGCTTCAGGAAGGGAATGTCCTTGAAGTTCAGGCCGCGGGACTGCAGGTCGCTTTCGCCCGAACCGGTCTTGGCCGAAATCAATCCGCCACCGGTCACCGCCAAGGTGAAGGCATCCAGATAGGGAAGCTGCTGCCCCTTCTCGTCGACGCGGTGATAGAAGGGGTTGCGCTCGGCGGTGTAGCGCTTGGCCGGCGGCCGCGTCTTCAGGACCCAGGGCTGCAGGGTGGGGAGATCAGCGTTGTCGAAGTTGTAAAGGTTATCTAGTCGATTATGTAAGGCGGCCCAGTTTCTTACGCCAAATTCTTCAATCGTGGCATCAATCTCCTCGGCATCCCCGTAGGCCTCGTGAAACCGCTTCATGTAGTGGGCCGGCCGGTAGAGGTACAAGGGTCTGGCACCGGCCAGCCCGGGCAGGAAGAAGGGGTTGGGTGCCGGCCAGGAATAGCGGATCGTGGTCTCATCGATCACCGTGACGTCGGGCCTGGTCTCCTGAATGATGAGATCGCGCGGCGGACCCGAGGGCGAAAGGGCCTCGTTGAGCGCCACGTCTTCCCAGTAGTAGCGGAAATCCTCAGTGGTGAAGGGGTGGCCGTCGGACCAGCGGTGGCCCTTTCGCAGATGGAGCGTGAAGATCCGGCCGTCCTCGATCTCGACCCGCTCAAGGATGTCGGGATACAGATCGAAGTTCTCGTCGAAAGCCACCAGGCGGGCATAGCCGTAGACGCTGAACAGCCGCGTGTCCTTTCCGCGTCCGACCAGCATGATCGCCTTGCCGCCCGGAACGCCGATCTGCCGGTTCTCCGTGGTCGGAACAACGAAGGGAGGGTCCGGCAAGCGCTCGGCCACCGGGGGCAGCTCTCCAGCGTCCACCTTGGGCTGTAGTAAGGCTGATTCTTTGGGCTCGCTCGCGGTTCCGACCGTCGCTTCGAGGACTAACGTTTCCGCGTGTGCCGCGACGGCCTGCCAGCACAGAGCCATGACGCCGACGGCTGTCGCGCGGCACAGCGCGAGCCACCCCGACCGCCAGTTCGAGGGATACCGCTTTTCCAAATACATTGAGCCTCCCATTGCGGATTGTCTCCGCGCGTTTCTGCTTCCCAAGCTTTTGGCGCATACTATAACGCTCCGGGCCTCGGAAGGAATACCGGCCAAGGGGCACGAAACATGAAATTTTAGATCCCCGCGGGAAGGGCGCGCGCGTCAACGATCCTCTTGGGGCGCCTTATGGCCGACGAAGACGCTATGCCCGCGTGTTATGGCGTGTTCCACGCATTGCCGCGGGGACGGCTGGAAGACCTCGAGATCGAAGCCGGCCTCGCGGATGCGGTCGCGAATGTCCCGACCGTAATACCGCACATGATCGTGGCGCCCAAAATAGAGTTCCCTGAGTTCCGGCGTGTCGATTGCCGGGTCCTCGTAGGTTGTCTCCCAGCCTTCAATAACTGGGAGCGTAATCACCGCGAGGCCGCCGGGCGCCAGAATGCGGTGGAGTTCCGAAAGGGCGGCGCGGTCGTTGGGGATGTGTTCCAGCACGTGATTGCACAGAACAGCGTCGTAGCCTCCGCCTTCGATGGGAATGGCCGTGATATCGAAGCGATGGTCCATCCCCGGCAGTTCGGGGTCGGAGGTTTCGTAGCTGGCCGCGCCCTGTACGAACCGCTCCAGGATGCTTTCCGGCGAAACGTGCAGGACCCGCTTGCCGGCAAGGCGATTGCGCCCCTCTGGCGCCAGATAGAGTGCGAGCATGCGATGGCGTTCCCGGCCGCCGCAGCCCGGGCAGGTGGCGTTGGGCCGTCCGGTTTTGGGATGGGCTCTGAATTGCCCTGCGTATCCGCAAACGGGGCAGACGCGCTCGAAAGGGGTGGGGCGCGAATCTTCAGTCATCCAAGGTTCTAATCGCTCCAGATTTTAGCGTATGGTGAAGCGTATCTCCGCGTGGGCGCGAAGAACGCCCAGTGTGGGGGTGGCTGGCCCAAGAAACTTGCAATCCGGGGGACACAATGCCGCTTAAGCCCGCCTTTGTCACATCCCTTGCCACCGCAGCGCTCGCGCTTTTGGCCTTTCCGGCCATCGCGCAAGCCGAACTGCCCCTTCCTGCCGAGCCGCAACCCGCCGAAGCGGAACTGCAGCCGGGCTTGGCCGTGCGCTACTACGCGGAGTTCTTCCGCCATATCGATCAATTGATTGACTGGCAAGAATACGAGGATGGCAAGGAAGGCCCACCGCTTCCCAACCTGGACTACCGCACTGGAACGGGCCGGGTTCTGACCAGCGAGCGCAGCGACGGCACCGGCGCGGAGATTACCGGCTTCATCAAGCTGGGCAAGCCCGGCGGCTACACCTTCAATTTCCGCTCCAACGACGGTGTCAGAATGTGGTTGGGCGGCGTGGAAATCCTCGACGATCCGGACGTGCACGCCGACCGCTTTTCCGATCTTGCCGAGGTCGAGATCGTCACGCCGGGCTGGTACCCTATCAAGATCCTTTACTTCGAGCGAAAGAACACCTCCACGTTGGAGCTTTATTGGCTGACGCCCGGCGACGACGGCAGCCTAGCCATCGTGCCGAAGGAGGTCTTCGCGCACCTGCCAGGATAAAGGCTAACGCCCAAGCTCCACGTAGGTCATGCCCGACGGCGGGGAATAGCGTGTCACGGAGGTGAGGTCGGGCAGGGGCAGGTATCGTTTGATCACCGCTCTCGCCTCGAAAACGTGTTTTTTCTCATAGCGATAGGTGAATATCTTGCCATGACGCATCCAGCGAATTTCCTCGCCGTCCGTCAGGCTGTCGTCCATCACCATGGCTAAGGTGGGCAGGGGCACGCCACCGGTGGCGTAGAGATTGAAGACGGGGAAATTGTCGTCGAATAAGGCCTGCCGAAAGCCACGGGCCTGGGCTTCGCGCAGGCGGCGCGCTTGATTGATGTGATCGTCGAACCAGGCCAGCGCCGTCCCAGGATCGAAGCTTGGCAATTCCCGCTCCATCCAGTCGCCTTCGCAATAAGTTACGTCCGCTTCTCGATGCAACAATTGAGAGAGCCGGATGTCGAACGAGATGATCTCCGCGTGCGGGCAAGCTTGTCGAAGAAGCCAGGCCGAATGCCCCTGATAGCTGCCGCTCTCCACGATGAAACGCGGCGCCAGCAGCCGCGCAGCCACGTAGAGGCAGAGGCTATCGTTAATCAGTCCGCCGCCCTTGTTATTCCGCACCGGGCGCTGGGCGTAGATGGGAAAGAATGCGGCAACCGCTTCGGTAACGCGCCGCTCCGCGGTATCGGCGTCTTGCTGGAGGATTTCTGCGAACGCCGGCGCAAGCTTGCGGGCGATCTCCGCTTCGAGCCGCTGACCGTGTTTCGGCGACAGCAGCCAACACCGGTCTTCCCGGGACGGAAGCGCCTGGTTGGCGCCTTGCTCGGACGTGGCGTCCCGGTCGGCGGGGATAATTTCAACAAGGGGATCGAGAGGATCGGCCGGCATGCTGTGCACCGAGACTCCAGCTTTTTAAAGACGTGGAGGACTAGCGGAGGATCGGCCGAAGCGCCAGTGAAAAGCCCAGGCCATATCATCAAAAATTACCATAATATACATTATGCGCGATATTTGTGGTCCTAGCTGGATCGTGGCCCAAGCAACTTTACCCCCCTATTTCGGGCTCCCAACATTCACGATTCCCACATCGCGCCGTCTTGCCTTGACTTTATAAAGCCCGCGCGGCTCAACTCTGGGTGTAAGCTATTCGCGTGAGACGCACTTCGAGGACCCTGGGTCATGAGCCCGAACACGGCGCCCCTTCCGCTTTCCCCATCGCCTGATCGACCGGCCGGGCGAAATCCGGGAATGGCGTTGGATCTGGATTGGGTGGAGGCCGTTCGCGTTAATCGTAGCGCCGTGGAGCGCCGTTGCGCGACCTTGCCCACCCGGCGCTCGGTCAAGAAGGACTGGCAGGCGGCCTGGCTGCTGCGCGCGATCACGTGCATGGATCTCACCACGCTCTCCGGCGACGACACGCCTGGCCGCGTGCGCAGGCTCTGCGCGAAGGCCCGCCAGCCGGTGCGGCCGGAGATCTTGGAGCCGCTGGGGTTCGCGGACCGCCGACTCACCGTCGGCGCGGTCTGCGTCTATCATGAGATGGTCGAAACCGCCTGCGCGGCGCTCAAGGGCAGCGGCATCCCGGTCGCGGCGGTGTCCACCGGCTTTCCGGCGGGCCTCTCGCCCTTCGACCTGAAGCTCAGGGAGATTGAAGCCTCGGTGGCCGCGGGCGCCGAGGAAATCGATATCGTGATCACGCGCGGCCATGTGTTGACCGGTGATTGGCAAGCGCTCTACGCCGAGGTGAAGGCTTTCCGGGCCGCCGCCGGCCCCGCGCACGTGAAGGCGATCCTGGGGACCGGCGACCTCTCGACACTGCGCAACGTCGCCAAAGCGTCTCTGGTCGCTATGATGGCCGGGGCGGATTTCATCAAGACCTCCACCGGTAAGGAGCCCGTCAACGCGACCTTGCCCGTCGCGCTGGTCATGGCGCGCGCGATCCGCGATTACGGCGAGAGGACTGGCTGGAAGGTGGGATTCAAGCCCGCGGGCGGCATCTCCACGGCGAAGGAGGCACTTTCCTACCTCTTCCTCATGCGTGAGGAACTGGGGCCGGATTGGTTGCGGCCGGAGCTTTTCCGGTTCGGCGCCTCCAGCCTGCTCACCGATATCGAGCGGCAGTTGGAACATCGCGTGACCGGCCGCTATTCGGCGGGTTATCGTCATCCGATGAGCTGAGGTGGTAAGGGGTGCGCCGGTGAGCGTCGCGGAAATCTTCGATAATCTTGAATACGGACCGGCGCCCGAGGATGCCGCCACCGCCGAAGCTTGGCTTGAGAGCCACGCCGCCGGGTTCGACCTCTTCATCGACGGTGGCTGGAGCGCGTCGGAGACGGGGGTCCGCTTCGAGACACGCTGCCCGGCCGACGGCTGCGTGCTTGGTGAATTCTCCCAAGCCGGCGAAGCGGATATCGATCGGGCGGTGAAAGCGGCCAGGCGCGCGCAAACGGGCTGGCGAAAGCTTGGCGGTCACGGCCGGGCCCGCCACCTCTATGCCCTCGCCCGCTTGATCCAGAAGCATTCTCGGCTCTTCGCGGTGCTGGAGTCCTTAGACAATGGCAAAACCATCCGCGAGAGCCGGGATATCGATATTCCCCTGGTCGCACGGCATTTCTATCACCACGCGGGCTGGGCTCAGTTGATGGAGCGGGAACTGGGTGAGGAAGAGCCGCTTGGGGTCTGCGGCCAGATCATTCCCTGGAACTTCCCGCTGCTGATGCTGGCGTGGAAGGTCGCCCCTGCCTTGGCGGCTGGCAACACAGTCGTGCTAAAGCCGGCGGAGTTCACCTCCCTAACCGCCCTGCTCTTCGCGGAAATTTGCCGGGAAGCGGGTTTGCCGGCGGGTGTCGTAAACATCGTGACCGGCGACGGAGAGACGGGAGAGGCGATCGTCCGGCATCCCGATATCGACAAACTGGCCTTCACGGGCTCCACCGAGGTTGGCCGCCGGATCCGGGAGATCACGGCCGGTAGCGGGAAGTCGCTCACCCTGGAGCTTGGCGGCAAGTCGCCCTTCATCGTTTTCGACGACGCGGACCTCGACAGTGCGGTCGAGGGGGTGGTGGATGCGATCTGGTTCAATCAGGGCCAGGTGTGCTGCGCCGGCTCGCGTTTGCTGGCGCAAGAGGGAATTGCCGAACAATTCCACACGAAGCTAAAACGGAGGATGGAGAACCTGCGGATCGGCCACCCGCTGGATAAGGCGGTGGACATCGGCGCCCTGGTGGATCCGGTGCAACGGGCGCGCATCGTTTCGCTGGTGGAGGCGGGCGTGGCGGAGGGCGCCACTCTATGGCAGGCGGACACCCCCTGCCCCACGGACGGTTGCTTTTACCCGCCCACCCTGCTGACCGGGGTGGAACCGGCCTCCGTCGTCGCGCAAGAGGAAATCTTCGGGCCGGTGCTCGTGGCCATGGACTTCCGCACGCCGGAGGAGGCCGTGGCGCTCGCCAACAACACCCGCTATGGGCTGGCCGCCAGTGTGTGGACCGAAAGCATCAACTTGGCGCTCGACGTGGCGCCCAAGCTTCAGGCCGGCGTGGTCTGGGTGAACAGCACGAACCTCTTCGACGCGGCCTGTGGCTTCGGGGGCTACCGGGAGTCGGGTTTTGGGCGCGAGGGCGGGCTGGAAGGACTGCGTGCCTACCTGAAGCTGCGAGCGGAAGCTGGGATGAAGCCCTACCCGCCGAACAAACCGGCTCGCGTGGAGGCGTCGGGTAAGCGGAGCAAGAGCGCGCCGGAGATCGACCGTACCGCCAAGCTCTATATTGGGGGTAAGCAGGCCCGGCCGGATAGCGGTTATAGCCTGCCGGTCAGCGACCCGAGCGGAGCCGTGGTCGCCGAAGTCGGCGCGGGCAACCGTAAGGATATCCGAAACGCGGTGGAGGCGGCCCGCAAAGCCGCCGGCTGGGCAAGCGTGAGTGGCCATGCCCGCGCCCAGATCCTCTACTACATCGCGGAGAACCTATCGGCTCGAGAAGCAGAGTTCGCGCGCCGCATCGAGGTCCAAACCGGCGCCAAGCCCAAGCATGCGCTCGAGGAAGTCCGGACAAGCATCGATCGGCTCTTCAGCTACGCGGCCTGGGCGGACAAATTCGATGGCGCGGTACACAGCCCTCCCCTGCGGGGCGTTGCCATGGCGATGCACGAGCCGCTGGGGATCCTTGGTATCGCCTGTCCGCACGAAGCTCCCCTCCTCGCCTTCGTGTCGCTAATGGCCCCGGCCGTGGCCATGGGTTGCCGTGTCGTGATGATCCCTTCGGAACGCCACCCCTTGTGCGCCACGGATTTCTATCAGGTCCTGGATACCTCCGACCTTCCCGGCGGTGTGGTGAATATCGTGACGGGCAAGCGGGACGAACTCACCGAGGTTCTGGCTGGGCACGACGAGGTCGCTGGCTTGTGGTATGTCGGAGGGGCGGAGGGCAGCGCCATGGTCGAAAGGACCTCGGCGACAAACCTCAAGCGGACTTGGGTCAATAACGGCTTGGCGCGCGAGTGGTTCGACCCCAAGCAAGCCGAGGGGCCGAACTTCTTGCGCCGCGCCACCCAGGTGAAGAATATCTGGATTCCCTATGGGGAGTAGAATAGAGACCGGGTAAGACGACCGGCAAGGTTGTATCACTTAGAGCCGAGGGGACTTCACGCGGCCGGATTAGGCCGCTCGACGAGAAAGGGAGAAAAATGCGTAAACTTTGGACTCTTGCTTGCGCGACTGCGCTCATGACGGCTGCTGGGGCCACGCAAGCGTCGGATATCGAACCGGCCGTGGTCTTCGACTTCGGCGGAAAGTTCGACAAATCCTTCAACGAAGGCGTCTATAACGGCGTCGAGCGCTTCAAGGAAGAGACCGGCATCGCCTATAGCGATTTCGAGATCACCAACGAGACCCAATTCGAACAGGCTCACCGCCGCTTCGCGCAGCGCGGCGCCAATCCCATTGTCGCTGTCGGGTTCTCTCAGGCTGGCGCCGTTGAAGCCGTGGCGACCGAGTTCCCGGATACGAAGTTCACCATCATCGACATGGTCGTTGACCTGCCGAACGTGCAGTCCGTGGTCTTCAAGGAGCATGAAGGCTCTTTCCTTGTTGGCGTGCTGGCGGCCATGGCCTCGGAAAGCGGCAAAGTCGGCTTCATCGGCGGCATGGATATCCCGCTCATCCGGAAGTTCGCCTGCGGCTATGTCCAAGGCGCCAAGTACGCCAATGCGGATGTGGAGGTTGTCGAGAACATGACCGGCACCACGCCGGCCGCCTGGAACGATCCGGGCCGGGGCGGCGAGCTGGCGAAGGGCCAGTTTGACCGTGGGGTCGACGTGGTCTACGCCGCCGCGGGCGGCACGGGGATCGGCGTCTACCAAGCTGCCGCCGACGAAGGAAAGTACGCGATCGGCGTTGATTCCAATCAGAACCATCTGCATCCGGGCACCATGCTGACCTCCATGGTCAAGCGGGTCGATCTCGCGGCCTACAACAGCTTCATGGGTGCCAAGGACGGCACTTGGGCTTCGGGCGTTTCGGCGCTGGGCTTGGCCGAGGGCGGTGTCGATTGGGCCTTGGACGAAAACAACGCCCCGCTGGTGAGCGACGACATGAAGGCCAAGGTCGAGCATGCGAAGGCCGACATCATCGCCGGAAAGATCGTGGTTCATGACTATATGAGCGATAACGCCTGCCCGAGCTAAGCCGTCGATACACCGGCGAACAGCTGATGCCTGCGGAGCAGAGCACGACGACGGGAAACCCGGCGGGGGGGGCTATCCCTCCCCCGCCGGCGATCCGTCTCAAGCACATCAGCAAGTCCTTCGGCGCCGTGCGGGCCAACCGCGACGTGTCCCTGGAAGTCGCCAAGGGTAGCATCCATGGAATTGTCGGAGAGAATGGTGCCGGCAAATCCACCCTGATGAGCATCCTCTACGGCTTCTACGAGGCCGATTCTGGGGAGATTGAGATCGCTGGGCGCCCGGCGCGCATCCGCAATTCCCAAGAGGCTATCGGACTGGGGATCGGGATGGTGCATCAGCACTTCATGCTGGTGGACACCTTCACGGTTCTCGAGAACGTTATCCTGGGCGCGGAGTCCGGCGCCCTGCTTGCCCCCAGCAAGGACCAGGCGGCGCGGGAATTGGCCCGCCTGGAGAACGAGTACAATCTCTACGTGGCGCCCGAGGCTTTGGTCGGGGACCTTTTGGTGGGTGAGCGCCAGCGGGTGGAGATCCTGAAGGCCCTCTATCGTGGTGCTGAAATCTTGATCCTGGATGAGCCGACCGGTGTTTTGACGCCCCAGGAAACCGATCAGCTTTTTCGCATTCTCCGCGCCCTGAGGGATCAGGGGGTCACGGTCATCCTGATCACGCACAAGCTGCGCGAAATCATGGACGTTACCGACGCGGTTTCGGTGATGCGCGGTGGGCAAATGGTGGCGCACCGGAAGACCGCCGATACGGATAAGGAAGAGCTGGCCGAGTTGATGGTCGGCCGAAAGGTGCGTCTGGAGTTGGACAAAGAGCCCGCCAGCCCCGGCCCCACCCGTTTGCTGGCCGAGAACGTCACTGTCACCGACGCCGATGGTGTGCCCCGTTTGGACAACGTTAGCCTGACCGTGCACGCCGGTGAGATCGTCGGCATCGCCGGCGTCTCGGGCAACGGCCAGAGCGAGTTGCTGGAGGTGCTTTCGGGCATTGCCAAGCCCAGCCAAGGCCGGCTGGTCCTGAGCGGGCGGGAGGTCACCGCGCAGGCACCGGTCCATCCTGACGAGGCTCGCAAGCTCGGCATCGCGCACGTCCCCGAGGACCGGCACCGGCTCGGCCTTGTCACTTCTTTCTCGGCCCGGGAATCAGCCATTCTGGGCTATCAGGGCGCTGCGCGCTTTAACCGGGGGCCTATCCTCGACGGTACCGCCATTACACAGAATTGCTCGAGCTTGATGGAGCAATTCGATGTGCGCCCTCCCGACCCTTGGCTGCGCTCCGGCGGGTTTTCCGGCGGCAACCAGCAGAAGCTCATCCTGGCCCGCGAGATGAGCCCTCACCCGGAGGTGCTGCTAGTGGGCCAGCCCACCCGCGGTGTGGATATCGGCGCCATCGAGTTCATCCACCGCCAGCTCGTCGCGCGCCGGGACGCCGGCTGCGCGGTGTTGCTCGTATCCGTCGAGTTGGATGAAATTCTCGCCCTAAGCGACCGAATTCTCGTGATGTTCGAGGGCCGTATCGTCGGTGAACTTACCGGCGCCGAGGCGGACGAGCGGCGCATTGGCCTGATGATGGCGAATGCCATGGATTCCTCCGAGCATGCCACTGCCGGTTCCACGATGACCGAGCAAGCCCCATGAGCGCCGCGCGCGCTCCCCTGCCCCGCTGGGTGGATATCGTGTTGATCCCGATCATCAACATTGCCATGGCGCTGTTCGTTTCCGGCCTCATCATCCTGGCGATCGGGGAGAATCCCATCGAGGCTGTGGGAATCATGCTCCAGGGCGCCGTTGGCTACGATGGGGGCATCGGTTACACGCTTTACTACACCACCAACTTCATTTTTACGGGGCTCGCGGTGGCGCTGGCATTTCATGCCGGCCTGTTCAACATCGGCGGCGAGGGGCAAGCCTACATCGGCGGCCTGGGGGTGGGCCTCTTTCTGCTGGCCTTCGACAGCGTGCTGCCCTTCGTCTTTTTGCTGCCGCTGACTATTCTGGCCTGCGCCGCTTTCGGCGGGGCCTGGGCTTTCATCCCCGCCTACCTCCAGGCCTACCGGGGCAGCCACATCGTCATCACCACGATCATGTTCAACTTCATCGCCTCGGCCCTGATGGTTTACCTGATGGTGAACATCTTGATCGAGCCGGGGTCGATGTCGCCGGAAAGCCGGGATTTCATGGAATCGGCCCACCTGCCCTTCGTCCACGACGTGCTTGGCGGGCTGGGGATTTCCATGGTGGCCACGCCACTCAATCTCTCCGTGATCTGGGCGGCGATTTGCTGTGTGCTGGTCTGGATTTACGTCTGGCACACCCGCTGGGGTTACGAGCTGCGCACCGTGGGCCAAAGCGAAAAGGCGGCGGTCTATGCCGGCGTCAATCCCTCCCGTGTGGTGGTCGTCACGATGTGCCTTTCCGGCGCCTTGGCGGGCTTCGTCGGGCTTAACGAGATCATGGGTGTGCATCACCGCCTGTTGCTGAACTTCACTGCCGGTTACGGTTTCACAGGGATCGCCGTGGCTCTCATGGGGCGCAACCACCCGGTGGGCGTGATCCTGGCGAGCCTGCTGTTCGGTATTCTCTATCAAGGGGGCGCTGAGCTTGCCTTCGAGATTCCGCGCATGACCCGGGAGATCGTGGTCACAATCCAAGGCTTGGTGATCCTCTTCTCCGGCGCGCTGGCCTATATGGCGCGGCCCTGGCTGGAGCGTCTGTTCGCGATGCTGCACCGCTCGGGCTCTCCGGCCATGGAGCGGGCCTGAGCCATGGAGGACATCTTCGTCTTCGCGGTGCAGACTCTGGACGCGACCTTGCGGGTGTCCACGCCCTTGATCCTTGCCGCCATGGCCGGCCTGTTCTCGGAACGATCGGGGATCATCGACATCAGCTTGGAGGGCAAGATGCTGGCCGCGGCCTTCGCCTCGGCGGCGACGGCGGCGGTGACCGGGTCGCCCTGGCTTGCCTTGGCCGCGGCGATGATCACCTCGCTCTTTCTTGCCCTGCTGCATGGGTTTGCCTGTATTACCCACCGGGGCAACCACGTGGTGAGCGGTGTCGCCATCAATATCCTGGTCTCGGGCCTGACCATCGTTCTGGGGATCGCCTGGTTCGCTCAAGGCGGTCAAACACCTTTGCTGAAGGCCGATGCGCGTTTCCGGCCCATCGAGTGGCCGGGGGCGCAGGCCATGGAGGGCGTTCCCTTCCTCGGGCCCCTCTACGAGGAATTGATCAGCGGCCACAACATCCTGGTCTACGTGGCCCTGCTGGTCGTGCCCCTCACCTGGTGGGTGGTCTACCGCAGCCGCTTCGGGCTCCGGCTGCGGGCCGTGGGCGAGAACCCCCTGGCGGTGGATACGGCTGGTATCTCCGTCGCTTTCCTGCGCTACCGCGCTGTTGCGATCTGCGGACTGCTCTGCGGGATCGCCGGGACTTATATCGCGATCGCTCAGAACGCGGGCTTCATCCGGGAAATGACCGCGGGCCAAGGCTACATCGCCCTGGCAGCGATGATTTTCGGAAAATGGCGGCCGCTGCCCGCCCTCGGGGCCTGTTTGATGTTCGGCCTGCTGGACGCCATATCGATCCGGCTGCAGGGCGTATCCATCGCGGGGATCGGCGAGGTGCCCGTGCAGCTGATCCAGGCCCTGCCGTACATTATGACCGTCGTTCTCTTGGCCGGCTTTATCGGAAAGGCGGTGGCGCCGAAAGCGATTGGCGTTCCCTTCGTGAAGGAGCGTTAGCATGGACGAGGCCCTGTTTCCGCTTGCCAAGGCCGCGATGGCCCAAGCCTATGCGCCCTACTCAAAGTTTCACGTGGGTGCGGCCATCCGGACGCGGAGCGGAAAATACTTCTCCGGATGCAACGTGGAGAACGCCGCTTATCCCGAGGGCTGCTGCGCCGAGGCTAGCGCCATCTCCGCGATGATTCACGCGGGCGAGCGCCGCATCGCCGAAATCGCCGTGGTCGGCAAAGGGGAGCCCCTGGTGACTCCCTGCGGCGGCTGCCGTCAGAAGATCCGGGAGTTTGCCGACGCCAAAACCTTGGTGCATGTCTGCGGGCCGGAGGGCCTGCGGCAGACCTTCACCCTTGCCGAGCTTCTGCCCCAGGCCTTCGGTCCGAATAACTTGAGCGAGGAGTGACCCTTGCAGGCCGCCCAGGACATCGCCGATGGCATCCGCGCCCGGTTCGGCATCGATCCGCCCTTTGTTGGCATCGTCCTGGGTTCGGGGCTGGGAGAGGTTGCGGAAATCGTCGAGGACCCGGTCGCCCTGCCCTACGACGAGATCGAGGGCTTTCCCGAAGCTGGGGTGCACGGTCACGCAGGCCGCATGATCCTTGGGCAGGTGGCGGGTCTGGGCGTCGCGCTTCTGCAAGGTCGTGCTCACTACTATGAAGACGGCCGGGCGGACGCCATGAAGCTGCCGGTGCGGGTTTTGGCGGCGCTCGGGTGTCGCGCGCTTTTCCTTACAAACGCGGCCGGCAGCCTGCGCCCGGAGATGGCGCCGGGCTCCCTGATGCTCATAGGCGACCACATCAATTTCACCGGTGTTTCGCCCTTGTTCGGGGAAACCGGTGCTAACCGCTTCGTGGACATGGTGAACGCCTACGACCCGGACCTCAGGGCGCGATTCGAAGCGACGGCCGAAGCCCTTTCGATCCCCCTTTGGCAGGGCGTTTATCTCTGGACCAGCGGCCCGAACTTCGAGACGCCGGCCGAGGTGCGCGCGGCCCGTGTGCTGGGCGCGGACGCCGTGGGTATGTCGACCGTGCCGGAGGTGATCCTGGCGCGCCACGCGGGCCTGCGGGTCGCGGCCCTGTCCTTGATCACCAATCTTGCCGCTGGGATGAGCGATACGCCCTTGAGCCACGAGCAGACATTAGCCCTGGCAAAGCCCGCGGCGGCTAACTTGAAGCACATTCTCGCGGACGTGCTCGCGGGTCTGGCAGCGGAAAAAAACAACCGATCATGAGCTTCCTTCCCCAAGAGATCATCCGGCGCAAACGCGACGGCGAAACCTTGGACGAAAAGGAAATCGCCTTCTTCGTCAGGGGTATAACCGATTCCTCTATCAGCGAGGGTCAGGTGGCTGCTTTCGCCATGGCGGTTTTCTTTCAGGGGCTGTCCATGCCCGAGCGGGTCGCCTTGACCCGGGAAATGATGCATTCGGGCAAGGTGCTGGACTGGTCGGGCATGAATCTGCCGGGACCGGTGCTTGATAAGCATTCCACCGGCGGCGTGGGCGACAAGGTTAGCTTGATGCTCGGGCCCCTGGTGGCGGCCTGCGGCGGCTTCGTGCCCATGATCTCGGGCCGGGGGCTTGGGCATACCGGCGGCACCCTCGACAAGCTGGAATCGATCCCGGGCTACAACACGGCTCCCGACGAGGGCCTGTTCAAGACGGTCGTGCGGGAGGCCGGTTGTGCGATCATCGGCCAGACCGGCGATCTTGCCCCGGCCGACCGGCGCTTCTACGCCACCCGAGACGTGACGGCGACGGTGGAATCCGTGCCGCTGATCACAGCCTCGATCCTGTCTAAGAAACTTGCGGCCGGCTTGGAGGGGCTCGTGATGGACGTGAAGACGGGCAATGGTGCCTTTGCCGACAGCCTCGAAATGGCGACGGAGCTTGCCGAAAGCTTGGTAAGCGTCGCGAATGGAGCTGGGCTTAGCACCTCCGCCCTCATCACCGACATGAATCAGGTGCTGGGCGCCACGGCCGGAAACGCGGTGGAGGTCGCTGAAACGCTGGACTACTTGACGGGCAAGGAGCGCGAAGCGCGTCTGCACGAGGTCGTCCTCTCCCTTGCGGCGGAGATGCTGCTGCTCGGCGGCCTGGCGGAAAAGCGCGAGGATGCCTGGCACAAGGCGGAGCACGCGCTTGACAGCGGTGCCGCCGCCGAGAGCTTCTCGCGCATGGTGGCTGCCCTGGGGGGGGCAAGCGATTTCTTGGAGCGCCCAGGTGCCTACCTGCCCCAGGCAGCTGTCGAGATGGACTGCGTTATCGACACACCTGGCGTCATCGCGGCCATCGACACTCGGGAGGTCGGGGTCGCGGTGATCGAGCTTGGGGGCGGTCGGCGCCATGCCAGCCACCACGTTGATCACGCCGTTGGACTAACGCAGGTGCTGGGTATCGGCGACGACGTCGGCCCGGATCGTCCCTTCGCCCGGGTGCTGGCCCAGGACGCGGACACCGCCAAGGCCGCGATCCGCAGGCTGCGCGCGGCGGTCACGGTTACCGGTGAAGAAGCATCCCCGACGCCGGTCGTGCTAGAAAGGCTCGTATCATGAGCAGGGCATTCATCCTCGTCATGGATTCCTTCGGGATCGGCGCCAGCGCGGACGCGGAGCGGTTCGGCGACCAGGGCGCGGATACCTTGCGGCACATCGCTGAAGCCTGCGCGCAAGGCAAGGCGGACGTCCCCGGCCTGCGAGAAGGCCCCTTATGCATCCCCAACCTCGCAGCGCTAGGCTTGGGTCTGGCGGCTGCGGAAAGCGGTGGGACGGTACCTCCAGGCTTGGAAACCTCCCGCTCCCCGGAGGGTGCCTACGGTTGCGCGGCGGAGGTGAGCCGGGGCAAGGATACGCCGAGTGGCCATTGGGAGATCGCTGGATTGCCCGTCGACTTCGACTGGGGATACTTCTCCGACCGGACGGACAGCTTTCCGCCAGAACTGCTCGGCGCACTGGTGCGGAACTGCGACCTGCCGGGCATTCTGGGCAATTGCCATGCCTCGGGCACGGACATCCTGCGGGAGCTGGGCGAAGAGCACGTCAGGAGCGGTAAGCCGATTTGCTACACCTCCGCCGATTCCGTGTTCCAGATCGCGGCTCATGAGGAACATTTTGGACTGGAGCGGCTCTATGCCCTCTGTGAGGAAGCGAAGCGCCTGCTCGAGCCCTATCACATCGGCCGGGTGATCGCCCGCCCCTTCCTGGGCGAAAGCGCTGACAGTTTCGTGCGCACGGCCAACCGGCGGGACCTGACAACGCCGCCGCATGCGGACACCCTGCTCGATGTCATGCGCGAGGCAGGCGGCGAGGTCGTTTCCATCGGGAAGATTGCGGATATCTTTGCCCACCGGGGGCTGTCGCAAAAGCGCAAGGCGGCAGACAACGCCGCGCTCTTCGACGCCACCTTGAGCGCGGCCGACGAGTTCGCCGACAACGCTCTGATTTTTACGAACTTCGTCGATTTCGACATGCTTTTTGGCCATCGCCGCAACGTACCGGGCTATGCCGCGGCGCTGGAGGCCTTCGACCGGCGCCTGCCCGAATTCCTTGAGCGACTTAAGCCAGGCGACGTCGCCTTGATCACCGCCGACCACGGCTGCGATCCCACCTGGCCGGGCAGCGACCATACCCGCGAGCATGTGCCGGTCCTATTCTTCGGCCCCAGGGTCCGCCCCGGCTCCCTCGGCCGGCGGGAAAGCTTCGCGGATATGGGCCAGACGCTCGCCCAGCACCTTGGGCTCCCGGCCCTCGCTCACGGCACGCCTTGCAAGCTGTCATGACCGACACCGAGGCCGCTCCAGTCCGCTTCGCCGCCCCCGAGGACGGGGTGCCCAGCGCGGACATGAGAGAGGCCTTAGAGCGCGACGGCTTCTTGATCCTGGAGAAATTCGCCAGCCCGGAAGCCTGTGCTGCCTTGATGGAACGGGCCGTGGAAATCTCCGGTGACGTCGATCCGGGCGCGAGCGTTTTCTCGACTCGCGATCAAGCCCAGGGGCGTGATCGCTACTTCCTGGAATCCGGCGACAAGATCCGCTGCTTCTTCGAGGAGGACGAAAAGGCCGTCAACAAGATCGGGCATGCCATGCACGATCTGGATCCGGTTTACGCGGGCTTTTCGCGCGACCCCCGGCTTGAGCGCCTGGTTACCGGCCTGGTCCCCATGCGCCCTCTGCTTTTGCAATCCATGCATATCTTCAAGCATGCCCAGGTGGGGGGCGAGGTGACCTGCCATCAGGACGCGAGCTTTCTTTTTACCGAGCCCGCGAGCGTGCTTGGCCTTTGGTTCGCCCTCGAGCCCGCCACCACGGATAACGGCTGTCTTTTCGCCCACCCCGGCGCGCACCGGGGGCCGTTGCGCGCGCGATACCGGCGCGTTTCGGAAAGCGAGGCCCGCCTCGAAACGCTTGATGCCAGCCCGTGGCCAAGCACGCCGCCCGTGGCGCTGGAAGTGGATGCCGGTGCGCTGATCGTGCTCCACGGCTTCCTGCCGCACTTCAGCGGCCCGAATCGCTCCGATCGCTCGCGCCAAGCGTATACCCTCCATGTCATAGATGGCGAAGCGGTCTATCCTAGCGACAATTGGCTCAGGCGGCCCGAGGCCTTCCCCTTGCGCGGGTTCGTCTGACCCGGCTCCAGAGGAAACGAGATGATCGAAGTGATCGCTTTCGATGCCGACGACACGCTCTGGCACAACGAGAGCCTTTTCCAGGAAACCCAGGCCCGCTTGACCGCGATTCTGGACCGCTACGCCCCCCATGCGGAGGTGGAAGCCCGCTTGGCCGAGACCGAGCGCCGGAACATCAAGCTCTTCGGCTACGGCATCAAGGGTTTCACCCTGTCCATGGTGGAGACTGCGATCGAGATTTCCGGCCGCAGGATCAGCGCCGAGGAGATCCACGAGATCGTCATGATGGGAAAAGCCATGCTGGACGCGCCGCTTGATCTCATGGAGGGGGTCGAACAGGTGCTTGGCGATCTCAAGCGGCGGCATCGCTTGCTATTGATCACCAAGGGCGATCTGCTCGACCAGACGAACAAGGTGGAACGCTCGGGTCTTGCCGGCCACTTCGAAGCGGTGGAGATCGTCACGGAGAAAGACCCGGCCACCTACCGCGCCATCTTTTCGCGGCTCGGCTATGCGCCGGAGATGGCAGTGATGGTGGGCAACTCCCTGCCCTCGGACGTCTTGCCCATGCTGGAGATTGGCGGCCACGCGGTCCACATACCCTACCGCGTGACGGCGGTTTTCGATCGGCACGAAGCGGAAATCGCCCATGACCGCTTTCACGCCTTGGATAACCTGAGAGACCTGCCGGACCTCTTGCGGCGCCTCCACGCGATATGACCGCGCTGACCGCCCTATGGCGCGGCCTCAACCTGCCGGAGAGCGCCCTCGATGCCGTGACCGTGACGGGAAGCGAGCCCCAATTGCCCAGCGGGTTTCGCGTGGGGACCCTGGCGGCCACCTCCATCGCCGCGGTGGCCGCGGCCGCGAACGAAGTCTGGCGGCTGCGCGGCGGCGAACACCAAACAGTATCCGTGGATATGGCTCACGCGGTCAGGGAGTTCCGCAGCGAACGGTATCTGCGTGTGAATGGGGCCGCAGCGCCGGAGCTTTGGGACCCGATTGCGGGCGCTTATCGCTGCGGCGACGGCCGCTGGGTGCGGGTGCACACGAACTTTCCCCATCACCGAAAGGCTCTGGTGACGCTTCTCGGCTGCGCGGACGACAAGGCCAGCGTGGCCGACGCGGCCCTATCCTGGCGGGCCGAGGATCTTGAAACCCGCGCGGTGCCGGCGGGTGCCTTGGCCTTCATGCAGCGGTCTTTCGGGGAGTGGGACCTGCATCCGCAACGGGCAGCACTCGTGCAAGAGCCGCTGATCGCCATCGACCGCATCGGTGATGCGCCTCCCCGCAGGCTTCCGGGCAATGCCAGACGCCCGCTCGATGAGCTCAAGGTTCTCGATCTTACGCGCATTATCGCGGGGCCGGTCGGTGGGCGTGCCTTGGCCGCGCATGGGGCGGAGGTGATGCGGATAACCTCGCCCAAGCTGCCTTCGATCCCGCCATTGGTGATGGACAGCGGACGCGGGAAGCTCTCCGCCGCTCTCGATTTAACGAGTGCGGAGGGGCGTGCGGGGTTGGAACGGCTCGTCGCACAATCGGATGTCTTCCTGCAAGGATACCGCCCGGGCGGCTTGGCGGCGCTTGGCTTCGACCCTGAGCGCCTCGCCGAATTGAGGCCGGGCCTGATCCATGTCAGCCTCTCAGCCTTCGGCTTCTCGGGCCCTTGGAAGGACCGGCGCGGCTTCGACTCTCTCGTCCAAACTGCGACCGGCTTCAACGATGCGGAGGCGCGCGCATTCGGAAGCGAAGGACCGAGGCCCCTGCCCTGTCAAGCTTTGGATCATGCCTCGGGCTATCTGCTTGCGCTCGGGACGCTCACCGCTTTTCTGCGGCAACTTCAGGAAGGCGGGAGCTGGCGGATCAGAGTAAGCCTTGCCCGCACCGGGCTGTGGCTCCGCGCGCTCGGCACACTCCCGGAGGGGCCGTCTTGCCCGGAGCCCGAGCCGGCGGACAGCGAACACTTCCTAGAGAACGTAGAGTCGGGGTTCGGCGAACTTACCACGGTCCGCCATGCGGCCAGACTCTCCCGCACGCCTGCCCGCTGGGAGCGGCCCTCCATGCCCCTGGGCTCCAACCCGCCTGTTTGGCCCGTTTAGGGTCTGGTCTCTAGAAGCGCTCTACCCAAGGCCTGAGCTCCACTTCCCAGGTCCAGGCACTGCGGTCTTGTTCCAAGACGTGGAGGTAGGTGTGCGCGATGGCTTCGGGATCGAGCATGCTGTCCGGATTGTCGGTGGGCTCGGGCCGGGCTTCGGCACGGATTCCGCCGTCGATGACGAAATGCGCGACGTGGATATTCTCCGGGGCTAGTTCCCTGGCCAAGCTCTGCGCCAACCCCCTGAGAGCGAATTTCCCCATGGCGAATGGCGCGGACCGGGGGTAGCCCTTCACGCTGGCCGAGGCACCGGTGAAAAGGATAGCGCCGTGGCCTCGGGGCAGCATGCGCCGCACCGCTGCCTGTGCCACGAGAAACCCGCCAAAAGCGGTGATTTCGATCGCGCGCTTGACCTCGGCCGGGTCCAAGTCGACGAAGGGGCCGCGCGCCCGAGCGCTGGCGTTGAAGAATACCGCGTCTATGTCTCCCAAGGCGGCATCGGCCGCGACGAACATTGCCTCCACCGAGCCAGGGTCCGAAGCGTCGCAGGCAAAGCTGACGGCCCCGATCTCATCCGCCAAGGGCTGCAGCTTCTCCACCTCGCGGGCGGCCAGTCCAACGCGATAGCCTTTCGCAGCCATCTGCCTGGCCAAGGAAGCGCTAAGGCCACTGCCCGCGCCAACGATCAAAGCACCCTTCCCCTCACCGTCAGCCATGCCGCTGTCTCCTCTTGAAACGCCTCGCCAAGGACTTGCAGTTTAAGGTCGAAGCGGCCGGGCGAACACCCGAATTTGCCTCGAAGGTCTTGTGCCCTTGCCCACTCTTCGGGCTGCGCTAAACTCTCCTCGCAATGGAGTCCACCCCACCTAAAGGCGCGAACATCGACCGGCTGCTGGCCATCATGGCCCGGCTGCGCGATCCTGTTTCCGGCTGCCCTTGGGACGTGGAGCAGGACTTCGCCAGCATCGCGCCCTACACCATCGAAGAGGCTTACGAGGTCGCCGAGGCGATCGAGCTCGACGACATGGCGTCCTTGCAGGACGAGCTTGGTGATCTGCTTTTGCAGGTCGTCTTTCACGCCCGTATGGCCGAGGAGCGCACAGCCTTCGATTTCGATGCCGTCGCCGGAGGCATCGCCGACAAGATGATCCGGCGCCACCCCCATGTCTTCGCCGACGAGCGCTTCGATTCTTTGTCGGAGCAAAAGGCCGATTGGGAAAGCCGAAAGGCAGCCGAACGCGCGGCTAAGGGTCAGCACAGCGCCCTAGACGGCGTTGCATCGGGCCTGCCTGCTTTGATGCGCGCGGTCAAGCTGCAGAAGCGGGCGGCCCGTGTAGGCTTCGATTGGCCCGAACTCACCCAAGTCCTCGACAAGATCGACGAGGAACTGGCCGAGGTGAAAGCCGAACTGGCCGAAGGGGCCGCCAAGGAGCGGCTGCATGACGAGGTTGGCGACCTCTTGTTCGTCGTCGTCAACCTGGCGCGCCACCTCAACATCGATCCGGAAAGCGCGCTGCGCCACACCAACGCCAAGTTCGAGCGGCGCTTTAGGTCCGTCGAGACGGAACTCGAGACCCGGGGCCTTGGTTTGCGAGACGCAAGCTTGGATCAGATGGAAACCGCCTGGCAAAACGCCAAGCGAAGCGAAAAGAGCGATTAAGAGCCCTATCAGAGCCCCACGCAGTCTCAGGAGGACTTACCCCGTGATCGAAATGCTGGACCCGAAATCCCTCACCGTATTCATCACCGGCGCCACCTCGGGCTTCGGGGCGGCCTTGGCAAGGCGCTACGCCGAAGCCGGCGCGAAGGTCGTGATCACCGGCCGCCGGAAAGAACGTCTCGACGCCCTGCGCGACAAAATGGGGGAGCGGGTTTATGCCGTGGCACTCGATGTCCGCGATCAAGCGGCCGTGGAAGCGGCCGTCGCAGGCCTTCCCGAAGATTTCGCCAGCGTCAACGTCCTGATCAACAACGCAGGGCTTGCCCTTGGCCTTTCGCCGGCCGACAGCGCCGAGATCGGGGATTGGGACACCATGGTGGACACGAACATTAAGGGCTTGCTCTATGTCACCCGCGCGGTCCTGCCCGGCATGTGCGCCCGGGATGAGGGGCATGTCGTCAACCTAGGCTCGGTCGCGGGCAGCTATCCCTATCCGGGCGGCAATGTTTATGGGGCGACAAAGGCCTTCGTCTCGCACTTCTCGCTCAATCTGCGGGCGGATCTGCTGGGCAAGCAGGTGCGGGTCACCTCGATTGAACCGGGCATGGCGGAGACCGAGTTTTCGCTGGTGCGCTTTAAAGGCGACGCGGAAAAGAGTGCCGGAACCTATAAAGGCATCGAAACCATGACGCCGGAGGATATCGCCGAGTCGATTTTCTGGACCACCACCATGCCGCGCCGCTTCAACGTCAACCGGATGGAAGTCATGCCGGTTGTTCAAGCCTTTTCGCCCTTTGCATTTTCGCGCGACGAAGGCTGACGCGGTCCCGGCCGACGCGGGGCCTTCGACTCAAGGATCGACAAGGGTCTCACGCAAACGAACCCAGCTCGCTTCGTCGGGGGCAAGCAGGATCCCGGGGGCGGCTGAGTCAAGAGGGGTATAGGGCTCGCCGTCCAACAAGCGGCCAAAGCCTCCGGCCTCGCGGTGAATGACCACGCCCGGCACGTGGTCCCAGGGCTTTGTCTTGGTGAAGAGCGCGAAGTGATTTTCCCCAAGGGCGAGACGCAGATATTCCTGTCCGGCGCAGCGCAGGCTGCGTACAGCGTCGACACGGTTCCTGCGCTCCCGAATGCGGGCGCCTAGCTCCGGAAAGTTGGGCAAGCCCGCCAGAATCGGCCCGCGCATCTCGCCGGGGTCCGATCCCTTCGCGACCTGCAAGCACGTTCCATCCTTGAGATAGGCACCGCTTCCCGCCTCGGCGATCGCCATTCGGCCGCCGCAGGGATCGTAGATCCATCCGGCAAGCAGGTCGGCGCCTTGGGAAAGCCCCACCATCACCGCGAAGGTCGGATTTCCATGGGCGAAGTTCGAGGTGCCGTCCACCGGATCGATGATCCAGACCGGCGAGTCCTCTTCGAACAGATCCAAGACCGACCGATCAGCCTCGACCGCCTCCTCGCCCACTACCCTGGAACCGGGGAGCAGGTCCGCCAAGCGGCGGGTCAGCGCCTTTTCCGTTTCCAGGTCCGCAACGGTCACGAGGTCGCCCGCCCGCTTCTCGATGATCTCGTGGTCGGCCAGGGTCTGGAAGCGCGGCAGCACTTCCTGCTCGGCGACCTCTTCAATGATCTCGGCCACCCGTTGCGGGTCGATCATGTCCATGACTCTCGATTTGCCACCGCTTCCAACATGGCGGCGGCGCTGGAAAAAGGAAAGGGCCGCAGGGGGTATATCCCCCCACGGCCCATCCTAACGGCGTCTCACGACGCGGATGCGAGTCTTCTTTAGAAGCCCATACCGCCCATGCCGCCCATGCCGCCCATGTCGGGCATGCCGCCGGCGGGCGCTTCGTCCTTCTTCTCCGGACGCTCGGCGACCATGGCTTCCGTGGTCACCAGCAGGCCGGCGACCGAGGAGGCATCCTGCAAGGCGGTCCGCACCACCTTGGTCGGGTCGATGATGCCGGCCTTCACCATGTCGACGTAGGTTTCATTGTAAGCGTCGAAGCCGTGGTTCTTGTCCTTCTGCTCCAACAGCTTTCCAACAATCACCGAGGCGTCGGCACCGGCGTTGGACACGATCTGGCGCACCGGGGCCTGGATGGCCTTGCGGACGATGTCCACGCCCACGCGCTGATCGTCGTTGCCGGGAACGACCTTCTCCAATGCCTTCGTGGCGTAAAGCAGGGCCACGCCGCCACCCGGAACGATGCCTTCCTCGACCGCAGCGCGGGTGGCGTGCATCGCGTCGTCCACGCGATCCTTGCGCTCCTTCACCTCGATCTCGGTCGCACCGCCGACACGGATCACCGCGACGCCGCCGGCCAGCTTGGCCAGCCGCTCCTGCAGCTTCTCGCGGTCGTAGTCCGAGGAGGTTTCCTCGACCTGCGCCCGGATCTGGTTGCAGCGTGCCTCGATGTCCTTCTTCTTGCCGGCGCCGTCGACCACCGTGGTCTCTTCCTTGGTGATCACGACCTTCTTGGCGGTGCCGAGCATCTTCAGGTCAACGGTTTCGAGCTTGATGCCCAAGTCCTCCGAGATCACCTGACCACCGGTCAGGGTCGCGATGTCCTCAAGCATGGCCTTGCGGCGGTCGCCGAAGCCCGGCGCCTTGACGGCGGCGACCTTCAGGCCACCGCGCAGCTTGTTGACCACCAGGGTGGCCAGGGCCTCGCCCTCCACGTCCTCGGCGATGATGAGCAGCGGACGGCTGGACTGCACGACGGCTTCCAGCAGCGGCAGCATCGGCTGCAGGCCTGACAGCTTCTTCTCGTGCAGCAGGATGAAGGGGTTCTCCATCTCGCAGGTCATCTTGTCGCCATTGGTGATGAAGTACGGCGAGAGATAACCACGGTCGAACTGCATGCCCTCGACCACGTCGAGCTCGGTCTCAAGGCTCTTGGCCTCCTCGACCGTGATGACGCCTTCGTTGCCGACGCGCTGCATGGCCTCGGCGATCATGCCGCCGATTTCCTTGTCGCCGTTGGCGGAGATGGTGCCGACCTGGGCGATCTCCTCGGAGGTCGAAATCTTCTTGGAGCGCTTCTTGATGTCGGCGACCACGGCTTCGACTGACATGTCGATGCCGCGCTTCAGGTCCATCGGGTTCATGCCGGTGGCAACGGCCTTGGAGCCTTCGCGGACAATGGCCTGGGCCAGCACGGTCGCCGTGGTGGTACCGTCACCGGCAAGATCGTTGGTCTTGCTCGCAACTTCGCGCACCATCTGCGCGCCCATGTTCTCGAACTTGTCCGAGAGCTCGATTTCCTTGGCGACCGTCACGCCGTCCTTTGTGGTCCGGGGGGCGCCGAACGACTTGTCCAGAACCACGTTACGACCCTTCGGGCCCAAGGTGACCTTAACCGCGTCGGCGAGGATGTCGACGCCGCGCAGAAGCCGCTGGCGCGCGTCACCGCCAAACTTTACGTCTTTGGCTGCCATTCTTGAAATTCTCCTTCAGGATTTGCTTATTGGACGAGCGAAGCGGCGTTAGGCCAGGACGCCCATGATGTCGGATTCCCGCATGATCAGCAGGTCCTTGCCGTCGATCTTGACTTCGGTGCCGGACCACTTGCCGTAGAGCACCCGGTCGCCCTTCTTGACGTCCAGGGCGTTCAGCTTGCCGTCGTCGCCACGAGCGCCAGGGCCGGCGGCGATGATCTTGCCCTGCATGGGCTTTTCCTTGGCGGTGTCGGGAATGATGATGCCGCCCGCGGACTTCTCGTCGGACTGCAGGGGTTCGACGACGACGCGGTCGTGCAACGGCCGAAACTTCATCTTCGCTTCTCCATGTTCGGACTGTTGATGCGTGGATTTCTCGCTCGAGAGAAGAAAGCCCTCGAATACCGCCCTTGGCGGAGTTTCCCAAGGCTACCCAGTTTGTGATGTCTTGGAGCGGCTTCTCCCGTGCCTCGTCCCAATCGGGGATCTCTGTTAGCAGTCTCGTGCCACGAGTGCTCAGCCGCGATATAAGGACGCGGCTATGCCCTGTCAAGGAGAAGCCTCGGGTTTAGGAGGGTTTTGTCTGGGACCGGCGCTCGAAGCGCGCGACGTCGCTGGGAGAGAGTGAAACGTGGAGGTGCGCAGCCAGCTCGTCGTCATGCCGGTCGAGCACCTTGCCGTGTTCGTAAAGCCAGGCCAGGGCGGCGCCATCTGTCAGGTCCACTGACACGTCGATCAGCCAGTTGCCCTCCGCCAAGCGTGCCTCCACAAGGGCCAGCAGCGCTTCAAGGCCCTCGCCGGTGAGCGCGGATACCGCGGCGCGGGATCCTGGGTCGGATTCCGCCATGGAAACGACCGCGGCCCTGGACTCCGCGTCAAGAAGATCGATCTTGTTAAAGATCTCGACAACGCGCTCCTCCCCATCGATCTCCAGGTCTACACCCAGGTCGCTCAGCACCTGATCCACGCTTTCCTTTTCGGAGTCGCTGTCCGGGTGCGCGATGTCGCGGACGTGCAGGATGAGATCGGCGGAGGTGACTTCCTCGAGCGTCGCGCGAAACGCTGCCACAAGGTCGGTGGGCAGATCAGTTATGAAGCCGACGGTGTCGGAAAGGATCACATCCTGACCGCTCGGCAAGGTAACGCGCCGCATGGTTGGATCCAGGGTCGCGAAGAGCATGTCCTTTGCTAGGACCGCCGAGGACGTCAAGCGATTGAAGAGCGTTGATTTTCCGGCATTGGTGTAGCCGACCAGGGCAACGACCGGATATGGGACGCGCTGGCGGGCCGAGCGGTGCAGCTCGCGGGTTCGCTGAACTTGGGCCAGTTCCTTCTTGAGCTTGACGATCCGCTCGTCGATCAAGCGGCGGTCGATTTCGATTTGCCGCTCGCCTGGCCCGCCCATGAATCCGGCGCCGCCACGCTGGCGTTCCAAGTGAGTCCAGGACCGGACCAGGCGCGACCGCTGATAGGTCAAGGAGGCCAGATCGACCTGTAGCTGACCTTCCTTCGTGCGGGCCCGCTCGCCGAAAATCTCCAGGATCAGGCCTGTGCGGTCGATCACCTTGCAATCGAGAGCGGTTTCTAGGTTCCGCTGTTGAACGGGCGTGAGTCCGCGATCGACAACCAGCAAGCCGATTTCCGAGGCCGCGATTTGGGATTTCAGGCGCTCCACCACCCCTCCGCCGAAGAGGGTCGCGGGCCGGACTTCGTTGAATCGGACCACTTCCGAATGCACGATATCGAGGTCGATCGCGCGCGCTAGCCCCTCGATCTCGGCCAGGCGCGCTTCCGGGCTTCTCGACCGGGCCCGTGCCTCGCCGCGCGCAACAGGGTGGACCACCAAGGCCCGCATTGGCGCCGATGACCTTGCTTGGTCGTAGCCCCTTGGCTCCTTGCCGTTATGGCTCGTCATGAGCCGGGCTAAGCTTCGGCCGATGCGTCCGCTTCTTTCTCGCTCGCCTCGAACAGCTGAACGGGTTGCGCGGGCATTACCGTGGAGATCGCATGCTTGTAGACAAGCTGGGAATGGGCATCGCGCCTGAGCAGCACGGAATAATTGTCGAACCAGGTCACAATACCCTGCAACTTCACCCCGTTGACCAGAAAAATAGTGACCGGAATCTTGTGCTTACGGATGTGGTTAAGAAAAACGTCCTGCACATTTTGTGAGTTATCGCCGGCCATAACGTTCAGACCCTTTCGCTATTCTCGTTGTCTCTTTATAAATGCCCCGGACCTTTGATATCGGGTTTATGGTGCACGCAGAAAAGAGAATTCTTGTAGTCGGGTTCACTTTTCCAGATCAAGTATGCAGCATTGAGCCGCCAAAGGGAACATTCCCAAAGATGGAAAGACGCAGCCTGTGACGGTTCGCTAGCGCAACGACTGTCTCACAAGCGCGCGTAGAGCCTCGAAATCCTCCACATGCGCATGGGGCTCGGCACCGTCGAACTCCCCCGCTTCCGGGGCCTCCGGCCGCAAGAGGACGGCGAAGCAGCCGCTCTGGGAGGCGCAAAGCATGTCGATGTCCGTGTCGCCAACGAACCAAACGTCCGGCCCAGGTGACACCCCAGCCGCGGAAAGTGCCATGTGCACCGGGTCAGGGGCCGGTTTATCGCGCGGCGCGTCCGTCGCCCCCACAATCCGGCCAAACAGAGGGCTCCATCCCAAGGCCTCGGCTTCGGCACGCAGGTAGGTGCCGGTCTTGTTGCTGACGACACCGAGGTAAAGCTTCAGGTCCCATAGCTCGCGCAATGCAGGCTCCGCGCCTTCGCGCGCCGTCAAGCGTGCCAGGTGATCCCGGGCAAAGACTTCGTAGAAGAGCGCGGAGGCCTCGTCCGCCCGTCCGCCGAAAATCTCCGGAAAGGCGTCCCGCGCTGAAGCCCTGACCCGCTGGCGCACTTCTTCCAATGTCCAGGGTTCGTGGCCCATCTCGGTGAAGGTCACCTCCAAGGCGTGGTGAATCGCCACCCAGCTATCGACCAGGGTGTTGTCCCAGTCGAATAGAATGGCCTTCGGGGGTGGCGTGGCTGGGGCCATGTTCAATCCCGCGACCTCTTGCCGGGCGTGGCGACGCTATCCACATAGGCTTGCCGCAGCTTGAGGGTGAGCAGTCCGGCATGCCCGTTTCCGATGGTCCGGCCGTCGATCTCGGTTACCGGCATCACGAAGTTGGAACTGGAGGTGAGAAAGGCTTCGCGCGCGCGGTAGGCCTCCTCCGGGGTGAAAGGCCTTTCTTCGAAGGCAATCCCTTTGGCCTCGGCGCATTTGATCAAGGAGACCCGTGTGATCCCGTTCAGGATCGAGCTATCGGCCTTGCGGGTGACGAGCTTGTTATCCTCGGTCAGGATCCAAGCGTTGGTCGAGGTGCCCTCGGTGATGGTGCCGTCCTCTTCCACCAGCCAGGCCTCGCTCGCCCCGGCTTCGTGCGCGCTCTGCTTGGCCAGGCAATTCGGTAGCAGGGAGACGGACTTGATGTCCCGGCGGGCCCATCTGAGGTCCGGCTGAGTCACCACCTTGACGCCGTCGTGGATCGCCTCGTCGCCATGCAGCTTGGTTTGGCGCACCGACATCACCACAGCCGGCTTGGCGTGCTTGGGGAACTTGTGGTCGCGAGGTGCGACGCCGCGTGTGATCTGCATATAGACGAAACCGTTGTCCAAGCGATTGCGGCGCATGACCTCGGCTGTGATCATGCGCAGGGCCTGGCGCGACATGGGCATCTCTATGCGCAGTTCCGATAGGGAGCGCTCCAAGCGATCCAGATGCAACTCCTCGTCGACCATCTGGCCGCGGAAGACCGGAACCACTTCATAAACCCCGTCGGCAAATTGGTAGCCTCTGTCCTCGATATGCACCGCGGCTTCGGCGTGGGGAACGTAGCGACCGTTGACATAGGCTATACGCGGCATGGGCGCTTCCTTGCGCTAGGTGGATTGGGGCAAGAGACGGTGGCGTGGCCGGTCAAAAGAACTCCAGCTTCACGGAGAAGAGCTTCTCGACTTTTTTGACGGCTTCGGCCGCGGCGAAGAGCACAACGAGATCGCCGGCGCGGATAATCGTGTCGCCGCGCGGAATAATGACTTCCTCGTCGCGGATCAGTGCTCCCACAGCCATGCCTCTTGGCAGTTGGGCGTCGCGCAGGGGCCGCCCGACGAGGCTGGATGTTTCCAGGGCCTCCGCTTCGATGATTTCCCCGATGCCGTCCGATAGGGAGTGGACTGCGCGGATCCGTCCGCGCCGGACGTGCTGCAGGATGGTGGAAACCGTGATCGCGCGCGGGCTGACGACCGTGTCGATACCCAGGCTGCCGACGAGCTGTGAATACGACGTGGAATTGACCAAGGTGATTGCCCGGCGCGCGCCATGACGCTTGGCGAGAAGCGAGGAGAGGATGTTGACCTCGTCGTCGTTCGAGACGGCGATCACCGTCTCGGTGGCCTCGATGTTCGCTTCGTCCAGGATCTCTACGTCCAGGGCGTCGCCATGCAGGACTACCGTCCGGTTCAAGGTTTGAGCCACCATCTCCGCGCGCGCCTTGTCAATCTCGATGACCTTGAGCTGCACCTGCGGATAGGCATGCTCCACGGTCTTGGCGAGATTAAGGCCGATGTTTCCGCCGCCGATGATGAGCAGCCGGCGGGCTTCCTTCTCCTCGTGGCCGAAGGTCATCATGGCGCGCGACAGGTGCGCGGTCTCGCAGACGAAGTAGACATCATCGCCCGGCCGCAACTCGTCGTCGCCATGGGCCACGATTCCCCTGCCCCGGCGGTTGATGGCCACCACCACGATGTGCAGGTCCGGGAAAAGGTCGGTGAGCTGGCGCAGCGGGGTGTCGATGATCGGCGTGTCGTCACGGACGTGCACGCCGATCAGGCTGACCTTGCCCTCGGCCAGATTGATGACGTCGAAAGCCCCCGGGATCTGCAGCCGCCGCGCGATCGCTCGCGCCACCTCGATCTCCGGCGAGATAATCACGTCGATCGGCATATTCTGGCTGGAGAAAAGGTTGAGCCATAAGGGATCGAGATAGCTTTGGTGGCGCACCCGCGCGATCTTGGTGGGCACCTCGAAGAGGGAATGGCAGACCTGGCAGGCGACCATGTTGACCTCGTCGGCGTAGGTGACCGCGATCACCATGTCCGCGTCCGCCGCACCGGCCCTTTCCAGCACGTCCGGATGGGACGCGAAGCCGACAATCCCGCTGACATCCAAGGAATCGGTGATTTTCTGGATCAACTCCGGCGCCTGGTCGATCACGGTCACGTCCGCGTTTTCGCTGGCCAGATAGCGCGCGATGTTGAAGCCGACTTGGCCGGAGCCGCATACAATGACCTTCATTCAGCAGATCGCTTCGCTTGGGCGGGGTTGCCGCCGGATGCAGGGTCTCGGGCGCATGGTCATCGTTCCGAGGAGTTTATCCCGAGGGACCGGAGCTTGCGATGCAGCGCCGACCTTTCCATACCGACGAAATTCGCGGTGCGCGAAATGTTCCCCCCGAATCGGAGCACCTGCGCTTCCAGGTACTCTTTTTCGAAACGCTCGCGCGCTTGGCGCAGCGGCATGGTCATGATCTCTCCCGCGCCCCCGCCTTGCATGGCAGCCGGGGCTTGCGAACCAATCTCCGGCGGCAGCATGTCGACGCGGATCGGATCGGCCGGCCCGCCCGGCGCCATGATCATCAGCCAGTCCACGACATTGCGCAGCTGCCGGATATTGCCGGGCCAATGGTATGACTGAAGCGCGGCCATGGCATCCTCTCCGACCCGGCGCCTTGGCATCCCGGCCTGCACCGACGAACGCTCGAGAAAATACTCGATCATTTCAGGAATGTCTTCCCTGCGCTCGCGCAAGGAGGGCACGAGGACGGGCACCACGTTCAAGCGGTAAAACAGGTCCTCGCGGAACCGGTTTTCCGCGATCAGGGTTTGGAGATCCCGATTAGTCGAGGCGATCACCCGGACATCCACTTCGACCCGGCGGTTCCCGCCGACCCTTTCGAATGTCTGCTCTTGCAGAACGCGGACGATTTTTCCTTGCGTTTCCAGAGGCATATCCGCGACTTCATCGAGTAATAGCGTGCCGCCATGTGCTCGCTCGAAGGTTCCCAGGCGGCCGACTTCCGCCCCGCCGTCGGCGGCAACGCCGAAAAGCTCGCTCTCGAGACGATCTGGATGCATCGTCGCGCAATTGATCACAACGAATGGCCCGCTAGCGCGCCTGGACTGGCCATGAATCTGCCGGGCAGCCACCTCTTTGCCGGACCCCGCCGGGCCGGTGATCAAAACCCGGCTTCCGGTGGGTGCGACCCGCTCAACGGCCTGGCGCAGTTGCTGGGCCAGACCGCCGATGCCGATCAGTTCCACCTCTCCGGCGCCGCGCAGCCGCAGCTCTTCGTTCTCGCGCTTGAGGCGCGCTGCTTCGATCGCGCGCTGGACCACCAGCAGAAGACGGTCGGCCTTGAAGGGTTTTTCGATGAAGTCGTAGGCGCCGAGCTTGATGGCGTTGACGGCGGTTTCGATGTTGCCGTGGCCGGAAATCATCACCGCAGGCAGGCCGGGATGCTCACGTTGAAGGGTTTGCAGCAACTCCAGCCCATCCAGCGTCGAGTTCTGCAGCCAGATGTCCAAGATCGCTAGGTGAGGCCGCCGGGTGCGGGCTGCCTCCAAAGCCGTGTCGCTATCCGCCGCTTGGCGTGTCGCGTAGCCCTCGTCCTCAAGCACGCCTTGGATCTGCATTCGGATGTCGGCTTCATCGTCAACGATGAGGATTTCATTTGCCATTCGCAGCCGCCTTCTCCCGCACCCTGGGAGATTTCTTCTCTGGGTGCTCCGCCTTTTCGCTCGCTCTTGGCAGGACCAAGGTGACGGCTGCCCCGCCCCCCGGACGATCCGATAGCTTCAGGTCGCCGCCGTGGTCTTCCATGATCTTCTTCACAATGGCAAGCCCCAACCCCGTCCCTTTCTCGCGCGTGGTGACATAGGGTTCGGTCAGCCTCTCCCGATGCTCCTGCGGGAGCCCCCGCCCATTATCCTCGATCACCACCAGCCAAGCGTCCGCCTCGGTACGAAGCTCGACCCAAACCTCGCCAGGGTCCTGCTCGCTTCCGGCGTGAGTCTCTTCCTCTTTGCGCCCTTCGATGGAGTCAGCGGCGTTTTGCAAAAGGTTGGTCAAGGCTTGGCTGAGTTGAGCGCGATCCACCGAGGCGACCGCAGCGCTGCGCGGAATCGATAGATGATAGGTGATATCGCCATGCGCATGCCGCTGCAACACCAAGGCTTGATCGATCAGGGCACGCAAATCGGTGTTCGTCATCGCGGGTGTCGGCATCCGCGCGAAGGAGGAGAATTCGTCCACCATGCGGCCGATATCGCCGACCTGCCGGACAATGGTATCGGTGCAAGCTTGGAAGGTTTCGGGGTCCTGCTTAATCTGCTCGAGGTATTTGCGCTTGAGCCGCTCGGCGGAGAGTTGGATCGGCGTCAAGGGGTTCTTGATTTCATGGGCGATCCGCCTGGCGACGTCCGACCAAGCGGCCTTGCGCTGGGCCGACATAAGCTCCGTAACGTCGTCGAAGGTCACAACAAAACCTTCGACCCCCTCCTCCCCTTGCTCGGCCAAGATCCGTACGAGCAGTGTCCGGGCTAGGCCCCGCCCGCGCTTCAGGGTGATCTGCCCTTCGTGCACCCGCCCAGGCCGCTGGCCCGCCTTTTCCAGGAGACGCTTGACCGTCCGCGATTGGCGCCCAATCCCCCGGCCGACCAATTGCTTGTCCGAGATGCCCAGAAGCTCGCAGGCCGAGCGGTTGGCGATCGTCACCGTCTGATGCCGGTCCAGGCCCACAACACCCGCCGACACGCCCGAGAGCACCGCCTCGATGAACCGCCGGCGTTCCTCGACCTGCTGATTGGCGGCCAACAGCTGGGTCTGCTGCTGCTGCAACTGCCCGGTCATCCGGTTGAACGCCCGGGAAAGGGTTCCGACTTCGTCGCCTTCCTGCGGCTCTTCAACCCTGACCGAAAGATCGCCGGCTCCCACCTGCTCGGAAGCGCCGATCAGCCGTTCGATCGGTCCGGTCAGGCGGCTCGCGAACGCCAGGCCCACCCAGGCGGCGGCCAGCAGCAGCATGAAGGCAACCACGAGAAACAGAACCGCGAAGGTGATGATCAGGCCGCTTCTTTCCCCCTCCAACTGTTCGTAGAGAAGCACGGCGGCGGACGACCTTTGCATATGCGCCAGCACGCGGGGGTCGACGAGCCGTCCGACGTAGAGATAGGCGTTGGGAAAGGCGTCGAGACGCATCAAGGCACGGACGCGGTCCTCGGTGTCCGCGGTCAGGATGACGACATCGCCCTCGTTCGCTCGGTTGAGCGCCCAATCCGGTATCTGGGGATCGAAGTCCAGAAGCAGGTTGAACCCGGCCCGGGCCAAAATGCGCCCCGAGCGCTCGAACACCATGGCTTCCGTCAGCGAACGCAAGGCGGCTTGCCCGCCGACCACCTGCTGAAAGCGTTGCGGGCTCAGCATCAGGGTCGGCCCTTCGCGATTCAAATCGTTGGCCATGGCGAGAACGTCGGCATTGATGGTCCGCCGGTGTTCCTGCAGATAGGACTCGGCCACCGCCAGGGATTCGCGCACCGCGGTGCTCACCCGCTGGCTGAACCATCCTTGCAAGCCGAAATCGAAGAGCAAGACCGAGAAGATCGCGATAATCAGCGTCGGGGTGACAGCCACCAGGGAAAACAGGCCGACCAGCTGCGAATGCAGGCGCGCGCCCGCCACACCGCGCCTGCGCTTCACCCAAACGATGACGAGGCGCCGGAAGATCAGGGTGCCGACGATCAGCAGCAGCACGAGATCCAGCGTCAGGAGGAGCAGAATCCCCTGCGGATCGCCCATGCCGGGAATATGCCCGGTCATGGCCAGGAACGTCGCGAATCCGGCGATCACCGCAGCAAGTGTCAGCGCGATGGATGCCCGCAGCTCCAATCGCACGCGCTTCGCCCAGGCCGAAAATCTGCGCAAATAGGGCGAGAATGGCCTCAATTTAGCTAAATCAACGGACTCGCTCATCTAAAACCTCAAGCTCATGACTGCTGCGGTTGCGAGGGCCACACTGTTGCGTATCCGACACAGGTCATTTAATGCCTTTGACCACCCGAATGTCCAGGTCGCGAATTTTTTTTCTGAGGGTATTTCTGTTCAACCCCAGCAATTTCGCCGCTTTGATCTGGTTTCCGCGGGTTGCCGCCAAGGTCAACTCGATCAGCGGGCGCTCGATTTCCCGCAGGACCCGGTCATAGAGGCCGGAGGCTGGCAATTCGTTGCCGTGTGCATCGAAGTAATCCTTTAGCCGGGATTCGACCGTTGCCGCCAGTGAGTTTTGCTCACCGTCCACCTCCGCGTCTTGGGAGGGCGTATCGGACAGCTCCATGCGCAGGATTTCGACGTCGATAACCTCCTGGCTGTAGAGGGCCGCCAGGCGCCGGACCAGGTTTTCCAGCTCGCGCACATTGCCAGGCCACCGGTAGGACCTGAGAAAGCTCATGGCATCCGGTGTTAGGCTCTTGCTCGGCAAGCCCTCGCTCTCGGCGAGGGCGAAGAAGTGACCCACAAGCTCGGGAATGTCTTCCCTGCGTTCGCGCAGCGACGGCAGCCGGATCGGCACCACATTGAGGCGATAGAACAGGTCTTCGCGAAATAGGCCGCTGCGAACCATCTGCCGCAAATCACGATGTGTCGCGGCGATTATGCGTGCATCCGCCTTGATGGGTGTGCGGCCGCCAACTGTCGTGTATTCGCCCTCCTGCAGAACGCGCAAGAGGCGCGTCTGCGCTTCGAGGGGCATGTCCCCAATCTCGTCTAGGAAGAGCGTGCCGCCCGTTGCCTGCTCGAAACGCCCCGCCGACCTGCCGGTGGCTCCGGTAAAGGCCCCCTTCTCGTGCCCGAAGAGCTCGCTTTCGATCAGCTCGCGCGGTATCGCGGCCACGTTGACCGCGACAAAGTCGAAGCGCCGGCGCTTGCCATAGTCGTGGAGGGCCCGCGCGACCAGTTCCTTTCCCGTGCCGGATTCGCCATAGACCATAACGGTCAGATCCGTCCCCATTAGCCGGGCGAGCACGCGATAGATGTCTTGCATCGCTGGCGATCTGCCGATCAAGGGAAGCTGTTCTTCCTCGCCGGCCGAGGGTTCCGCGCCCGCCCCGCGCCTCGGTTCGGACAAGGCGCGGTCGACCACGCTGACCAGTTCGCGCAGGTCGAAGGGTTTCGGCAAATACTCGAACGCCCCTCGCTCGGCCGCCTTGACCGCCGTCAGCAGCGTGTTCTGAGCGCTCATCACCACGATCCTGAGATGCGGGCGGGCGCGTTTCATGCGCGGCAAAAGATCCAGCCCATTCTCGTCCGGCATCACGACGTCGGTGATCACAAGGTCGCCGGCGCCGTCCTGGACCCATTGCCATAGGGTCGAGGCGTTGGCTGTGCTGCGCACCTCGTAGCCTTCCCGGCTCAGCGCTTGCCCAAGCACCGTGCGCACTGCGCGGTCGTCGTCCGCAACGAGGATTGTGGCCTTGCTCATGAAATTCGCCCCTATCCTCCTCTTTAGGACGCCGTGGGCAACATCATGCGGAAGACGGTCCGTCGCGGTTCACTGTCGAACTCGATGACCCCGCCATGGTCGCCAACGATCTTGGCGACCAGCGCCAGCCCTAGCCCCTTTCCGTTCGGCTTATTGGATACAAAAGCATCGAAGAGGTGCTGGCGCAGATCCTCGGGTATGCCTGATCCATTGTCTTGCACGCTGACCAGCAGGGGAAGGTCGACGCGGCTCTCGCTACCCGGTACAGCGAGCCGCACGCCCTGTTGATAGCGAGTCGATAGAATGATCTCGCCGTCTTGCTCCGGGGCCGCTTCCGCGGCGTTCTTTACAAGATTGAGCACGACTTGGATCAGTAGGTCGCGGTTTCCATAAACCGCCGGCAAAGAAGGATCGTAGGATTCTTCGAACCGCAGATGCCGGGCGAAGCCATTATCCGCGAGGCGGCGCACGTGCCCGAGGACCTCGTGAATGTTCACGGAGGTCCGCTCCAGCGGCCGATTGTCGGAAAACATCTCCATGCGGTCGACCAAGGAGACGATCCGGTCCGCCTCCTCGCAGATCAAGCGTGTCAGTTCCCGGTCCCCCTGCTCGACCGAGGCTTCCAGAAGCTGCGCAGCGCCCCGGATCCCCGAGAGCGGATTCTTGACTTCATGGGCGAGCATTGCCGCCATAGCAGTGACGGATCGGGCGGCGTTGCGGTGAACGAGCTGATGCTCGATCTTGCGCGCGATGGAGCGCTCCTTGAGGGAAACGACGATGGAACCGGGGAGTTCGGGAACGGCCGCCACGTCGATCGAAACGAAATGCGAGCCAATTTTCGGCGTTTCCATGTTCACCCCGAATTCGGAAACGCTCGATCCGCGTTCGCGCACCTGATCGATCAGGTCAAAGAGCGGGCTATCGGCGGGCAGCAGAGCAGATAACGGACGGCCGATCGCAACTGTCCAAGACGTTTGCAGGAACTGCTCGGCCGAAAGATTCATGTAGGTCAGGAGATCGCGATGGTCGATCACGAGGATCGGATCGGACAGAGCGCTGAGCACCGCCGAATGCTCGGCTTCCGATCCCGCTAGGCGCCTCAAGGGCCGTGTTTTGGCCACCGCTTTGGGCATCACGCAGCCAATGCCTCCTCGGCCTGCCCAAACGCCCGGCGGATCAGGTCCTGAACCACGGCCGGATCGGCCGTTTGATTGATCCGGTTTCTGGTCTCCGCCGCGTGTGCCAAACCGAAAAGCGCCCAGGACATATGCTTGCGGGCGACCCTAACCCCATGTTCGGTGCCGTAATGGCCGAGCAAGGCGTTGTAGTGCTCCAATGCCAAGGCGCGGCGGCGCGCGAGCGTGGGGTCCGGCAAGCGCTCGCCCGTCTCGAGAAAATGCATCACCCGGGAAAGGAGCCATGGCTTTCCGTAGGCGCCGCGCCCAATCATGACACCGTCCGCCCCGGATTGCGTAAGTGCCGACGTCGCCTTGTCGAAGCTGTCGATGTCGCCGTTGACGACAACCGGCAAGGCCGTCGCGTCCTTGACCCGCCGCACGGCCTTCCAGTCCGCCACGCCGCCATAGAATTGACAGCGGGTGCGGCCGTGCACCGTGATCATTTGGATGCCAGCCTTCTCCGCTATGCGCGCGAGGTTGTGGGCGTTAAGGCTGGTCTCGTCCCAGCCGAGCCGCATCTTCAAGGTGACCGGCACGGGCACCGCGGCGACCACGGCCTCCAATATCCGTCCGGCCAGTGCCTCGTCGCGCATCAGCGCGGAGCCGGCCTGCTTGTTCACGATCTTCTTCACCGGGCAGCCGAAATTGATATCGATAATCGCGGCCCCTCGATCAACGTTCAGCCGCGCGGCCTCCGCCATGATCTCCGGATCGCAGCCGGCCAACTGCACGGCCATCGGAAACTCTTCGGCGCAGGATTGCGAGAGTTTCAAGGACTCGCGTGTAGCGCGGATCATCGTCTGGCTTGCGATCATCTCCGACACTACTAATCCGGCCCCTTCCCGCTTGACAAGACGCCGGAACGGCAGATCCGTGACACCTGACATTGGGGCTAGAATCACGGGGGAGTTCAGGGAGATGGCCCCGATTTTAATGCTTCTCATTTAGGCAGCCGCCCCAAATGCACAATCTCTAGGCATTTCTAGATCTTTCAGGGGCTTTTGTATAGCGGCTGCTTAAGCGATCAAGAGATCGGTGACGAACTTGACGCCGGGGTACGCCAAGGTCAGAAGCAGGTAGACCAGCAAGACCAAACGCCCGGCCTGGCGGCCTCTTAGGCCCGCCCAGCTGTGCAGAGCGAGAACCGCGGCGATCAAGACAAATGCCAGGATCGACAGCAAGGTTTTGTGGTCCAAGGAAAGCAAGACGCCGTCCGCGAGATATCTCAGTGCCATGCCTGTCACCAGTCCGGCTCCCAGGACAATCTCCGCAGCCCCCAGCAAGGTGAATTCCAAACGCTCGGCGTCGGCGATGGACGGCAGGGCATGGGTCAGACGCGAGGGCGCTTTGCGTTTCAGGGCACGTTCTTGCAGAAACGCGGCGAGGGCCGACATCGCGGCGAGCGTGGTGAGCCCGTAGGTGAGGACCGAGACGCCAATGTGCAGCATAAGCCATCCCTGGTGGCCATGGCTTTCCACTTGTGCGCTCGAAGGGACATCTCCGGTCGCAAGGGCCAAGGCGCCGAGCAGGAACAGATAAGGCATGACAATCGGCGTCAGCCGCCAGCAATCCCGAATGGCGAGGCAGCAGGCGGCGAAGAGCAGAAGGCTCGCGCCCAAGGAAACCCAAAGCGCCTGGCTGAGGCCGCTGTCCCATGGGCCAAGCAGGATCGAGGCCGCATGCAAGGATGGGACGACCACGGCCACCGCGAACAGCAGCCAAAAAAGCTTGCCCGGTTCGCTCAGCCCGCCCCGATAGGACACGACAGTCACCGGCACGAACGCCGCGAGCGCAGCCAAGGCGAGGAAGGATTTACCGTGCATCGGCAATCTATATCACCTCTTGGCCCAGGCGTCAGTGGGCTCTAGTCTCGTCCGGCAATCGGGGATGAGCCTCATGAACGAGACCTGCGCCATCATCGTCGCGGCCGGGCGCGGCACGCGGCTGCCGGGCGACTTGCCGAAGCAATATCTGCGGCTGGATGGGCAAGCCTTGTTGCGCCATAGCCTTGCGCGCTTAACGAAGAACCCTTCGATCGACAAGGCCCGCGCGGTGATCCACCCCGATGACCTGGAGCTTTATGGCGAAGCGGCCGAAGGGCTGGATCTCTTGCCGCCTGTCTTCGGAGGGGCGACCCGCCAAGAGTCTGTCCTGCGCGGTTTGGAGAGCCTAAGCGATCTGTCCCCCAGCAAGGTCCTGATTCACGATGGGGCCCGGCCGTTTGCGTCCGAGGCGCTGATCGCACGGGTCGCCGGGGCCTTGGGCGCCCATGAGGGTGCCATCGCCGCCTTGTCCGTGACGGATACCTTGAAGCGCGAGGACAATCATCGTGTGGCCGGGACCGTGGACCGCCAAGGCCTCTGGCGGGCGCAAACGCCTCAAGGATTTCGCTTTGCCTCCATCTTGGAAGCTCACCGCGCCGCGGACGGATTGAATCTGACCGACGATGCCGCTGTGGCGGAAGCCGCGGGAATGGAGGTCGCGCTTGTTGAGGGGGACGAGGACAATTTCAAAGTGACGACGCCGCAAGATGTGCTTCGGGCCCAACGCCTTCTGTCGCCCAACCTGGAAACGCGGGTCGGAACGGGTTTCGACGTTCACCGTTTCGAGGTGGGCGCAACCTTGTATCTTTGCGGTGTGCGGATCCCTCACGATCGAGGGCTGTCGGGTCACTCGGACGCGGATGTTGGCCTTCATGCGCTGACCGACGCGATCCTGGGTGCCCTGGGGGCCGGCGACATCGGGGAGCATTTTCCGCCAAGCGACCCGCGATGGCGTGGGGCGGAGTCGGCCATCTTCATGCGGCACGCGGCCGGGCTTGTCGCCGAGCGGCGCGGCCGGATCGTGAACCTTGACTTAACGCTGATTTGCGAGCGCCCGAAACTCTCGCCGCACCGTCTGGCCATGCGCCAATCCATCGCCGAGATTCTGGCGCTCCCCCTTGAGCGGGTGAGTGTTAAGGCCACGACAACCGAACGGCTAGGCTTCACAGGCCGGAATGAAGGGATTGCCGCCCAAGCGACGGCGACCCTGGCTTTGCCGGAAGGTGGGTAATGGCGCAGATTTTTCCTCCGGACCTGATCGAATCCTCCGAGACGCTTTTGGAGCGTTACCGGCAGGCCGGTAAACGCATCGTCACCGTGGAGTCCTGCACCGGCGGGCTGCTTGCCGCCTTGCTGACGGAAATTCCAGGCTCTTCAGACGTGGTCGAGAGGGGATTCGTCACCTACAGCAACGAAGCCAAGCACCAGCTCGCCGGTGTTCCCCTGGAGATTCTTAGGGCCAAGGGCGCTGTGAGCGCCGAAACGGCGCGAGCCATGGCGATGGGTGCGCTTTGCCGGGCATCGGCCGACGTTGCGGTTTCGGTGACGGGGATCGCGGGGCCTGGCGGTGCCACGCCGGACAAGCCCGTCGGCCTGGTCTATTTCGGCCTGGCCGCCGTCGGCGATCCGCCAAGCCATCGCCGGCGGATTTTCGACGGGGATCGCGGCGGCGTGCGCCTGTCCAGCGTTCGCGAGGCCTTGGCGCTGCTAGCCGAAAAGGTGGCATGAGGTGGCTTTGCCAAAGGGCCGGCCCCTACCCCTCTCCGGCTCCGACCTGCTGCTGCTGCTGATCCTGAGCCTGCTGACGGTCAGGGTCCTCATTCCCCTGCTTGGCCTGCTTTTCGGCGCAGGCGCCAATCCCCTTCTGGTCAGCATGCTCGCGATCATTGTCCAATCCCTGGTCCTTTCCGGGTTCGTTCTCTGGTTCGTGGTCCGCCGCCGGGGGGTGAGTTGGGCGGAACTCGGGTTCGTCCCGCTGCCGTCCGGCTGGATACCTAAGGCCATTCTCCTGGCGATCCTCGCCTTGCCGTTGGTTGGGCTAATGAATGTCGCGGTGCAGTTCATGGTGGGAGAGCCGCTGGAGAACCCACAGCTTAAGGCGCTCGCGCCCCTCGGCTTCTCCTGGTTCGCCATGCTATCGATGCTGTTTCTCGCCGCGGTCGTGGTTCCAGTGGTGGAAGAGATTGTCTTCCGCGGCGTCTTCTATGCTTGGCTGCGCGACCGGTTGGCGATCGCTCCCGCCTTAGCCATCAACGCTGTCGTCTTCGCCGCCGTGCACGGAATTCCGGCCCTGATTCCGGCGCTGGCCGTGGTCGGCGTGCTGCTCGCCTGGGCCTACGAGAGAAGCGGGTCGATCTGGGCCTCCATCGTGCTCCACGGCGCCTTCAACGGCATAATGACGATTGGCCTTTACCTCGCCCTCGCTCAAGGGCTGGAGATCTAACGTTCGCCTTCGAAGGGGGGCTCGCGTTAGCCGTATAGGTTTTCCGCGCGGCTTTCGAAGGCCGCGACCATACGGCGCACGGCCTCGTTGAAGAGCGGCTGCATCATCTTCTGAAGGAAGCGGGAGCGGAATTCGAAGTCGACGTAGAAGTCGATTAAGCAACCGCCGGGATCGTCCAGGAACTGCCAGTGGTTGTTCAGGTGCTTGAAGGGGCCGTCAACGTAGGTCACGTCGATCTTCATTTGCTCCGGATAGAGCGTCACCTGGCTGGTGAAACGCTCCCGCAACATCTTAAAGCCGATGACCAGGTCTCCGATGATCACATCCCCGTCCCGCCGGCGGATGCGCGAAGCCAGGCACCACGGAAGGAATTCCGGATAGCGGCCGATGTCCGCGACGAGATCGTAGAGTTGCTCGGGCTGGTGAGGAAGGACCCGCTTTTCAGCGTGCGTAGGCATGGCAGAGTGCTATCCGATGCTAATCTTACCCCAACAGACTTCGCTGGATTACCCGGCGGCCGCCAGCTTCGCTTCCCGGGCAGCCCGCAAGCGCAGGAAATCCTCGCCCGCGTGATAGGAACTCCGGGTCAGTGGCGATGCGGATACCATCAAGAACCCCTTCCCGAAGGCGCGCTTTTCGTAGTCCTTGAACTCGTCCGGCGTTACGAAGCGGTCGAGCACGTGATGTTTGGGGGTTGGCTGGAGATACTGCCCGATGGTCAAGAAATCCACATCGGCCGAGCGCAGGTCGTCCATGACCTGCAGTACTTCCTCGCGCCCCTCCCCCAGGCCAACCATGAGGCCTGACTTGGTGAAAAGCGAGGAGTCGATCTGCTTGACCCGGTCGAGCAGGCGCAAGGAATGGAAATAGCGGGCGCCGGGCCGCACCTCTCCATAGAGCCTCGGAACGGTTTCCAGATTGTGATTGAAAACGTCCGGCCGGGCTGCGACCACCACCTCCAGCGCACCCTCCTTGCGCAGGAAATCCGGCGTCAAGACCTCGATGGTCGTCTCCGGCGAGGCTTCGCGGATGGCTGTAATCACCTCGGCGAAGTGCGCGGCCCCGCCATCATCGAGATCGTCCCGATCTACGGAAGTGATCACCACATGTTCGAGGCCTAGTTTAGCCACGGCTTGGGCCACGTTCGTGGGCTCGAAGGGGTCGAGCGCGTTGGGGCGCCCAGTCGCAACGTTGCAGAAGCTGCAAGCGCGCGTGCATATCTCGCCCATGATCATCATGGTGGCGTGCTTTTTCGCCCAGCACTCCCCGATATTGGGGCAGGCCGCCTCCTCGCAGACCGTATTCAGCTTGTGGTCGCGCACAATCTGCCGGGTTTCGTGGTAGGCGCGGCTGACGGGCGCCTTTACCCGGATCCACGCTGGCTTGCACGTTTGCACCGGATTGTCCGGCTTGTGCGCCTTTTCCGGATGGCGCGGGCGAGGCTTCTGAATATCGCTCATGGCGTTAGAAATGGATTGCCCGGCCGTAAGCATCAAGCACGGACTCGTGCATCATCTCCGAAAGCGTCGGGTGCGGGAAGACGGTGTGCATGAGGTCGGCTTCGGTTGTTTCGAGCTGCATGGCCACTGCATAACCCTGGATCAGCTCGGTAACTTCCGCCCCGATCATATGCGCGCCTAGGAGTTCCCCGGTCTTTTCGTCAAAGACCGTCTTGATCATGCCGTCGGGCTCGCCAAGGGCGATGGCCTTGCCGTTCCCAATGAAGGCGAAGCGCCCGACCTTCACCTTGTGACCTTCGGCCTTGGCCCTCTCTTCCGTCAGGCCGACCGAAGCGACCTGCGGCTGGCAGTAGGTGCAGCCCGGGATCCGGGCGGTGTTGAGCGGGTGCACGTCGTTTACCCCCGCGATCTTCTCCACGCAAATGACACCTTCGTGGCTCGCCTTGTGCGCGAGCCAAGGTGCTCCGGTCAGGTCGCCGATGGCGTAGACGCCCGGTTCGCCGGTTTCCATCCATTCGTTGATGACCACATGAGTCCGATCGATCTTGATGGCGGTTCCCTCGATGCCGATGTTCTCGACGTTTCCGACGATTCCGACTGCCGAAATCACCTTCTCGACCGTGATCTCCTGGGTTTTACCCTTCTGCTCGAGCGTGGCGGTGACGCTCTTGGCGTCCTTTTTCAGGCCCTTGACCATGGCGCCTGTGATGATCTTGATGCCCTGCTTCTCGAAGGCTTTGCGCGCGAGGGCCGAAACCTCCGCGTCTTCTCCAGGCAGAATGCGGTCGAGGAGTTCGACCACCGTCACCTCGACCCCCATGGTGTGGTAGAAGCTGGCGAATTCGATGCCGATGGCGCCCGAACCCATAACCAGAAGGGACTTGGGCATGGCCTCGGGAACCATGGCTTCCTTGTAGGTCCAGACTTGTTTGCCGTCGGCTTCCAGGCCGGGGATCTGGCGCGCCCGCGCACCGGTGGCCAGGATGACATGCTTAGCGGTAAGGTCCGCCACCGCCTTGTCGTCCTTGCTGACCGCGACCTTGCGCTTGTCGCCGGCCTTGCCGTCCAGCCGCCCGTGGCCGTCGAAGACGGTAACCTTGTTCTTCTTCAAGAGATGCTTGACCCCGGCGCTCAACTGCCCGGCAATTCCACGGGAGCGCTTCACGATGGCCGCCAAGTCGTAGCCGATTTTGTCGGCCGACAGCCCATAGTCCTTGGCGTGCTCGAAGTAGTGATAGATCTCCGAGGTGCGCAGCAGCGCCTTGGTGGGAATGCAGCCCCAGTTCAGGCAAATTCCACCTAGATGCTCGCGCTCCACGACCGCTGCCTTCATGCCCAGTTGCGCGGCCCGGATTGCCGCGACGTAGCCGCCAGGCCCGCCGCCAAGAACGATCAGGTCGAAATCCGTGTCCGCCATGACGATTATTCCCTCTTCAGGCGCGGTCCCTAGAGCAGCATGCTCATGGGGTCCTCGATCAGTTTCTTGAAGGCGGCCAGGAACTGGGCCCCAACCGCTCCGTCGACCACGCGGTGATCGACCGAAAGCGTGCAACTCATCACCGTGGCGATGGCCACAGCCCCGTCCTTAACAACGGCCCGCTGTTCGCCGGCGCCGACCGCCAGAATGCAGCCTTGCGGCGGATTGATGACGGCCTCGAATTGCTTGACGCCGAACATTCCCAAATTCGACAACGAGAAGGTACCGCCTTGGTAATCCTCGGGCTTGAGCTTGCCGTCGCGCGCACGGCCCGCCAGGTCCTTCATCTCGTCCGAGATGGTCTGCAGGCCCTTGTTCTCTGCAGCCTTGATGATCGGCGTGATCAAGCCCGCCGGCGTGGCGACCGCGACGGAGACGTCGGCGTGATCGTAGTAAAGGATGCCGCTCTCGTCGAAGGAGGCGTTGGCCGCGGGCACTTTCTTCAAGCCCAGAGCCACCGCCCGGATGACGAAGTCGTTGACCGACAGCTTGTAGTCGTCGGAGCGGAGGTTGAGATCCTTCCGCGCCTTCAGCAGAGCATCAAGCTCACAGTCGATGGTGAGGTAGAAGTGCGGAACGGTCTGCTTCGATTCCGTCAGCCGCTTGGCAATCACCTTGCGCATGCCGCTCAGCGGTTCCTGGCGGTAGGTCATGCCAAGCATGTCCGCCATTTCCTTGGCGCCCGGGCCAGCCGGCGCAGCCGGCGCGGCGGCGGCTGTCGCGACGGCTGGAGCCGGAGCAGCCGCTGGTGCGGCTTTGCCCGTGCCACCGGCGACTGCTGCTTCCACGTCCGATTTCACCACACGGCCGTGGGGGCCGCTGCCTTTGATCTTCGACAGATCCAAGCCGGCCTGCGTCGCCATGCGCTTTGCCAAGGGGCTCGCGAAAATGCGGTCCCCGGATGGCGCGGCTGCCGCCGGGGCGGCCGATGGCGCAGGTGCCGCCGCGGGGGCGGGCGCAGGCGCTTCAGGGGCCGCCGCCGCGGGGG
>JARFRB010000093.1 GCA_029287455.1 Pelagibius litoralis
GTTCGACCGTCCGCAAGTACCGGCATTCCAGTTGAACTGGCGATTCAGCCACGCGAGGCGGATTGACCAGCCGCGAAGGGGCTGGCGTCAGACCGACAGCGGCGAACTCGTCGACCTCGGGCGGAAAGGGGGCCGACGAAGCGCTCATTTGATGCCGCAGCTCCCAAGTCGCAAGATTGACAACGAATTCGCCAGTCGCTTCCGCGTTGCCCTGGGAGTCCTTCAGCCCTGCCGCGCGAGACCGGCCATTGGTGGCGAAAAATACGATGGGCGGCGCATCGGCCACACCATTGAAAAAGCTGTAGGGCGCCAAATTGGCCACCCCGTCCGGGGAAAGCGTTGAAATCCAACCGATTGGGCGCGGCACAACGAGGTTCTTAAAGGGATTGTGGGACAGCCCCTCGGCACCGTGTTTGCCGTACTCGAAGAACATGCACTGCCTCTCTACGTTGATCTGGTGTCGGGACCCTGCGTTGGGGGGCTTGATAGACCCCTGCAGAAGGCTTGCTTGACAGGGGAAGCGGCGGTGGAGTAGATCAACGTTTCCGCGGCTAAGGCAATCCGTTTTTGGCCCCGTACACGTGCCGCGGGGGTGTAGCTCAGTCGGTTAGAGCGCTGGCCTGTCACGCCAGAGGCCGCGGGTTCGAGTCCCGTCACTCCCGCCACCCATTTCACCACAAATCTATCCAAAAACCTGCGCTCATGCGTGCAGGCCCTCGCGTGCGCCAAAAAAAGCGACAAGAGCGCCAAGCGCCCCAATCACGGCCGTGGCCGGGTCCAAGTTGGCTTGGCCGATAGGGTGGATTTGAAAGCTCGTTGCCAAGGCAATCGCCAAAGCTCCCCCAATAACGGTCGTCAAGCCGGTCACGAAGGCAGCACTGGCGGCGTAGGCCCTGCGCGCGTCCAAGGCACGGGTCAGGAGATTGCCGAGAAAGGCCGCGCAGCCGCAGGCAAAGTACCCGCTCAAGAGCAGCAACGCCCCCTTTGCTCCCTCGGCCAGCCTTAGACCGGTCAGCCACGGAAAGCTCTCGAATACCGCTATGCCGAGACCGGGCCCCAATTCACGCGCCAGCACGATGAATCCCGGCATCATGAGATCATCGGTCAGGAGAAAGAGCACGGTGAAGAGAGAGAAGGCCAATGGAGCCACGAAAGCCAGTACCCAAAAACTGTGCGCGTGAGCATCAGCCGGAATCCCCTCCGGTTTCGCGGCCGCGCCCGGCTCTAGAGGAGCGCTTGGGCCGGGGGAGGCGTTCACGAGGTCATTCGGATCGGGCCCGGCGTAGCTGAACTCCACCAGATGGCTGGACGAGCGCCCTCCCCAGGTCTCGGTGAGGATGACCTTCGCGTGACCCGCCAGAGCACGCAGTTGCTGGGTGGAGACAGCGGGAAGAGCGATATCCTCGCCCCGGGTGCAGGTCAGGAGCATGCCGCCAACCGTGGCTGAAAGCTTGATCGGGCGCCCAACCAGTTCCTTTGCTTGGGTCAGCAGTATACGCGGCGTGGCTCCCGCCTCGTCGATGATGAGTTCGGCTTGCATGCTTGCGTGTTTCGTTTCCGGATACTTCGTGTCTCTTGATTTCGCAATATAGCGCTCGAGTGTCTCAAGCGCCATGCGGCAAGACCTTGCGAGCGCTTTGAAACCGCTTGGAGTTTCATTGTAAGAGGCAGGGGCGTGCGACGTTTCGTCCTTTCCCACGCTGTGACTTCACTCTATATTCCCGGGTGACGCGGCCGACTGGATAGCGCATAGCGGCGGCTGCGGCGTAAAGGTAATCATGGAGCCGCGCGCCAGGTGGCCAATTGGCCGCGCGGATCGATCGGGCAGGGGACGAGGATGGAAGCTCAAGTCGCGGAATATCTGCCGATCCTCATCTTCATGGCGATCGCTATCGTTATCGCTCTCCTGATGGTAACCGCATCCTACGTTCTCGCGCGGCAGCGCCCCGATTCCGAGAAGGATTCCGCCTACGAGTGTGGTTTTGAAGCCTTCGACGACGCCCGCAGTAAGTTTGACGTCCGCTTTTATCTCGTGGCGATCCTGTTCATCATCTTCGACCTGGAAGTCGCCTTCCTGTTCCCCTGGGCGGTGGCGTTGGGAGATGTTGGCGTCTTTGGTTTCTGGTCAATGGTGGTGTTCTTGGGATTGCTGACGATTGGTTTCATCTACGAATGGAAGAAGGGGGCGTTGGAATGGGAATGACCGCCGCCACGCCGGCCCCGGGTCCCGCGTCCCGCGGCACCGGGCAGGACGCGGTTCTTCGACGGGTTGGCGAAGAGCTTCAGGACAAGGGCTTCGTCGTGGCCCAGATGGACCGTCTGGCCGCCTGGGCACAATCTGGATCGCTTTGGCCAATGACCTTTGGCCTGGCGTGCTGCGCCGTCGAGATGATGCACACAGCCTGCAGCCGCTATGATCTGGACCGCTTCGGCGCGGTGTTTCGGCCGAGTCCCCGGCAATCGGACGTCATGATCGTCGCCGGAACCTTGTGCAACAAGATGGCTCCGGCCCTGCGCAAGGTCTACGACCAGATGGCGGAGCCGCGTTGGGTGATCTCCATGGGGTCCTGCGCGAATGGGGGCGGGTACTACCACTATTCCTATTCGGTGGTGCGCGGCTGCGACCGCGTTGTTCCGGTAGACATTTATGTTCCGGGCTGCCCGCCGACGGCCGAGGCCCTTCTCTACGGCGTGCTTCAACTCCAGAAGAAGATCAAGCGCCAAGCACTTATCGCCAGGTGATGATGATCTGGGTTTTCTTGAGCGGGTCAGGGTGAGAGAGCGTGGAATGAATCCAGCCTTAACGGACCTTGGTGAATATCTCTCGACCGCCGCCGGTACGAAATTTGGGCGGATCGAGCCGTGCGAGGACGCGCTGACGATTTGGGTCGAGCGCGACACGCTCCTCCCCGCATTGTCCTTCCTGCGGGATAACCAAAACTGCCTCTTCAAGCAGTTAATGGACATCACTGTCGTGGATTACCCGGCCCGGCCGGAGCGGTTCGAGGTCGTCTATTCGCTCCTGTCGCTGAAGCACAACATCCGAGCGCGAGTAAAACTGACCTGCGACGAGGATACGCCGATCCCTTCGGCGACGGCCGTGTTCAATGCGGCAAACTGGGCCGAGCGGGAGGTGTGGGACCTCTTCGGGGTCTTTTTCTCAGACCACCCGGACCTCAGGCGCATTCTCACCGACTACGGGTTCGAGGGGCATCCGCTGCGCAAGGACTTTCCGCTAACAGGCTATGTTGAAGTGCGCTACGACGAGGAGCGTAAGCGGGTGGTCTATGAACCGGTAAATCTGGTGCAGGAATTCCGCACCTTCGATTTCGTCAGCCCCTGGGAGGGCATGCTGCACCTGCCCGGTGACGAAAAGGCCGGCGACGCCGCTAACGGCGACGGGAACAAATCCGATGGCTGAGCTGCAAATCAAGCCGCTGACGCTAAACTTCGGCCCGCAACACCCGGCCGCCCACGGTGTCTTGCGCCTGGTAATGGAGTTGGACGGCGAGATCATTGAGCGGGCGGATCCCCACATCGGTCTTCTGCACCGGGGCACCGAAAAGCTGATCGAGTACAAGACCTACCTGCAGGCGGTTCCGTATTTCGACCGGCTGGACTACGTCAGCCCCATGAATCAGGAGCACGCCTTCGCCCTGGGGGTAGAGCGTCTGCTTGGGATCGAGGTGCCCGAGCGTGCGCAGTATATCCGCGTGATGTTCAGCGAGATCTCGCGCCTGCTGAACCACATTTTGAACATCACCACCTTCGCGCTGGACGTGGGCGCGATGACCCCGATCCTTTGGGGATTCGAGGATCGGGAAAGGATGATGGAATTCTACGAGCGCGCATCGGGAGCGCGGCTGCATGCGGCGTACTTCCGCCCTGGCGGCGTCCATCAAGACATACCGGCGGGCCTGCTCAAGGACATCGCCACGTTCTGCAAGGACTACCGCAAGTCCCTCGACGACATGGACAATCTGCTGACGGAGAACAGAATTTTCCGGCAAAGGACCGTGGATATCGGCGTAGTTTCGGCGGACGACGCGATGAACTGGGGCTTTTCGGGTCCGATGCTGCGCGGCTCAGGGGTGCCGTGGGACCTGCGCAAGGCCCAGCCCTATGACGTCTATGACCGCATGGAGTTTTCAATTCCCGTGGGCAAGAACGGCGACTGTTTCGACCGCTACCTCGTGCGCCTGGAGGAGATGCGTCAGTCGCTTTCCATCATCGAGCAATGCGTCGAACGGATGCCCGAGGGCCCGGTGATGACCGAGAACAAGAAAGTCTCGCCCCCCAAACGCGGCGAGATGAAACGCTCCATGGAAGCCTTGATCCACCACTTCAAGCTCTACACCGAGGGCTACCGCGTGCCGCCCGGCGAAACCTACGCGGCTGTAGAGGCGCCAAAGGGCGAGTTCGCGGTGTTTCTCGTATCCGACGGGGGGAACCGCCCCTACCGCTGCAAGATCAGGGCGCCGGGTTTTGCCCATCTGGCGGCGATGGATTTCTGCTGTAAGGGCCATATGCTCGCGGATTCGGTTGCGATTCTCGGCTCCATGGACATCGTCTTCGGAGAGGTGGACCGATGAGAATCACGTCCCATCGCCCGGCTGAAGCGCAAGATTTCGCGTTCTCCCCCGAGAACCTGGAAAAGGCGAAGGGCTATATCGCGCGCTACCCCGAGGGGCGGCAAGCCAGCGCGGTGCTTTGGCTATTATATCTGGCGCAAGATCAGAACGGCGGCTGGCTTTCGGTGCCCGCGGTGGAATACGTGGCAAAGCTGCTCGACATGTCCCCTATCCGGGTGCACGAAGTTGTCAGCTTCTTCACCATGTTCAATACCCGGCCGGTCGGGCGTCACCATATCCAGGTGTGCCGCACCACAACCTGCTGGCTGCGCGGCTCCGACGAGATCACTGCTGCCTGCTTGGACGCGGCCCAGGTATCGGGGTTGGGTGAAACCAGCGCCGACGGGCTGTTCACGGTCAGCCAGGTGGAATGCTTGGGCGCCTGCTGCAACGCGCCGATGTTTCAGCTTAACGACCGGGACTACTTCGAGGATTTGACCCCGGATTCGGCCAAGGCCGTGATCGAGGCCTTGCGGCGCGGCGAAGCGCCCAAGGCCGGCTCGCAGGTCGGCCGCGTATCGTCGGAGGCTTACGCAGGCTCCGAAGCGCCAAAGGGAAGTGCCTAGATGCTGCAGGACAAGGACCGTCTTTTCCTAAATCTCCACGGCCTCCAGGACTGGCGCCTGGAAGGGGCCCGCAAGCGCGGCATCTGGGACAACACCAAGAGCCTTCTGGATCTTGGCCGGGAAAAAATCATCGAGACGGTCAAGGAAAGCGACCTGCGCGGGCGCGGCGGTGCCGGCTTCCCCACGGGGCTGAAGTGGTCTTTCATGCCCAAGGAGAGCGACGGCCGGCCGGCCTACCTGGTTGTCAACGCGGACGAGTCGGAACCCGGCTCCTGCAAGGACCGCGAGATACTGCGCAATGATCCGCATCTCTTGATCGAGGGATGCTTGGTCGCCGGCTTCGCCATGGGGGCCAACCACTGCCTGATCTACATCCGGGGCGAGTACTGGCAACCGCTGGTCCATTTGGAAGCGGCTTTGGAAGAAGCCCGCGAGGCCGGTCTGATCGGGCCGAATGCCTGTGGGTCCGGATGGGACTTCGATATCCAGGTGACCCGGGGGGCCGGGGCCTACATTTGCGGTGAGGAAACCGCGATGATCGAGTCCTTGGAGGGCAAAAAGGGCCAGCCGCGCCTGAAGCCGCCGTTTCCCGCCGCCATGGGCGTCTATGGCTGCCCAACTACGGTCAACAATGTGGAGACCATCGCAGTAGCGCCGACGATCCTGCGCCGGGGCGCGGAGTGGTGGAAGGAACTGGGCCGCCCGAAGAACACCGGCACGAAGATTTTCTCCATCTCCGGCAGCGTGAACACGCCCTGCAACGTCGAGGAGGAGATGGGCATCCCCCTGAAGGAGCTCATTGAAAAGCACGCCGGCGGCGTGCGCGGCGGCTGGGACAACCTGCAGGCCGTGGTCCCGGGCGGATCCTCGGTGCCATGTTTACCGCGCCCGATCTGCGACGAGGTACTGATGGACTTCGACTCCTTGCGGGAGGTGAAGTCGGGACTGGGCACGGCCGCGGTCATCGTGATCGACCGCTCCGCAGACATTATCGAGGCGATCAACCGCTTCTCGCACTTCTACATGCATGAAAGCTGCGGGCAGTGCACACCTTGCCGGGAAGGAACCGGCTGGATGCACCGGGTGATGTCGCGCATGGTGCGCGGCGAAGCGGAGATCGAGGAGATCGACACCCTGCTGGACGTCACCTACCAAGTCGAGGGTCATACGATCTGCGCATTGGGAGACGCGGCCGCTTGGCCAATCCAGGGCCTGATTCGCCACTTCCGGCCCGAGGTGGAGAAGCGGATCATGGAACGCAAGAAGGCACAGCGGCCGGCGGCCGAATAGCCGGGGCGAGTAGGGGCAAGGGAGTTCTCGATGCCGAAGCTGACGATCGACGAGAGGGAAATTGAGGCCCCTGGCGGCATCACCGTCCTGCAGGCCTGCGAAATGGCCGGTGTTGAGATCCCGCGCTTTTGCTACCACGAGCGCTTGAGCGTGGCGGGAAATTGCCGGATGTGCCTGGTGGAGATGGAGCGTGCGCCCAAACCCATTGCCTCCTGCGCGATGCCCGTGGGCGACGGCATGGTCATTCGAACCAACACCGAAAAAGTGCAAAAAGCACGTAACGGCGTCATGGAGTTCCTGCTGATCAACCATCCGCTCGACTGCCCGATCTGCGATCAGGGTGGGGAGTGCGACCTGCAGGACCAGGCCATGGCCTATGGGTACGACCGCAGCCGCTATCAGGAAAACAAGCGCGCGGTGTCCGAAAAGTACATGGGCCCTCTCATCAAGACGATCATGACACGCTGCATTCAGTGCACACGCTGCGTGCGCCTGGCCACCGAGGTCTGTGGAGTGGAGGATATCGGGCTGGTAAACCGTGGCGAGCACGCGGAGATCACGACCCTGGAGCGTGCCATCGATTCGGAGCTTTCCGGTAACCTCGTCGACGTCTGCCCGGTGGGCGCGCTCACCAGCGCGCCCTATCAGTTCGCCGCACGCCCTTGGGAACTGCGGAAAATCTTGTCCGTGGACGTGATGGACGCGGTGGGATCGAACATCCGCGTGGATGCCCGTGGCCGGCAGGTGATGCGCGTGCTGCCGCGGGTCAACGAAGCGATCAACGAGGAGTGGATCGCCGACAAGACGCGCCACGCTTGCGACGGTTTGGGCCGCCAAAGGCTCGACCGGCCATTCCTGCGCGGCGCCGACGGCAAACTTGCCCCAGCAAGCTGGGAGCAAGCTTTCCAGGCGATCGCGGGGCGCCTCGAACGGCTGACGGGCGATAAGATAGCGGCCATCGCTGGGGACCTCTGCGACGTTGAATCCATGTTCGCGCTAAAGGACCTGATGACGCGCCTTGGCTCGCCGAACCTGGAATGCCGGCAAGACGGGGCCAAGACCGGAGCAGGTCCGCGCGTGAGCTATCTTTTCAACACGACCATCGCCGGAATCGAGGAAGCGGACGCGATTTGGATCGTCGGCGCAAATCCGCGTTGGGAAGCCCCCCTGGTCAACGCCCGCATCAGAAAGCGCTTCTTGCAAACCGGCATGCCGGTTGGGGTCATCGGTGAAGCCGTCGATCTGACGTACGAGACGCAGTATCTCGGCGCAGGACCGGAGAGCCTCGCCGAAATCGCCGAGGGCAAAGGAGCTTTCGCCAAGATTTTGAGCGATGCCGAGCGGCCCATGATCATTGTCGGGTCCGGGGCCTTGGCCCGCGCGGATGGTCAGGCGCTCCTAGCGCAATGCCGGGCCATGGCGGAAGCCTTAGGTGTGGCTGGGGCCACAGCTCCCGAAGGCTGGAATGGCTTCAACGTCCTGCAGCGCGCTGCCTCGCGCGTTGGGGGTCTGGACCTCGGCTTCCTGCCGGGGGAGGGCGGCCGGGACCTAGCCGGTATTCTGGACGGCTGCGAGCAAGGGGCGATCGAGTTGGTCTGGCTTCTGGGAGCCGACGAAATCGATATGGGGCGCCTGGGTAAGACCTTCGTGGTCTATCAAGGCCACCATGGCGATGCCGGCGCGCACCGCGCCGACGTGATCTTGCCGGGCGCCGCCTACACCGAGAAGCACGGCACCTACGTGAACATGGAAGGGCGCGTCCAGTTGGGCCGCATGGCCGCGTATCCGCCCGGCGACGCGCGCGAGGATTGGACCATCGCACGGGCCTTCTCGGAGGTTATTGGCCAACCGCTTGGCTATGACAATCTTGGCGAACTGCGCCAGCGCCTGGTGGAGCACAACCCAGTGTTTGGTGAAGTCGATCACGTTGCCTCGGCGCCCTGGGCATCTTTCGGGGAAGCGGGCACAATCTCGCCCGAAGCCTTCGCCTCGCCGATCAGCAACTACTACATGACCGATCCGATTAGCCGGGCATCCGAAACCATGGCCAAGTGCACCGAGGTTTTCGTCCTGAACGGGGCGGGCCAAGCGACGGGGACGGCTGGATGATGGCGAGTAGGCAAAGCGGGGGCGGGCCGCGATGAATTTTTGGGAAGGCTATGCCCTGCCGACGGTGATCATCGTGGCGCAGATCGTCGCGATCCTGGTGCCGCTCTTGGTGTCGGTCGCCTATCTCACCTATGCCGAACGCAAGGTGATCGCGGCCATACAGCTGCGAAAAGGGCCCAACGTGGTGGGGCCGCTGGGGCTGCTGCAGCCCATCGCCGATGCGGTCAAGCTGCTGTTCAAGGAGACCATCCTGCCGGCCGGCGCCAACCGGGTCGTGTTTATCGCCGCCCCCATGCTCACCTTCGTGCTGGCGATGATCGCATGGGCGGTGATCCCGGTGAACGAGGGCTGGGCTATCGCCGACATCAACGTCGGCATCCTTTTCCTGTTTGCGGTGTCCTCGCTCGGGGTCTACGGCGTAATCATGGCGGGCTGGGCCTCGAACTCGAAGTATCCCTTCCTCGGGGCGCTAAGATCGGCCGCCCAGATGGTCAGCTACGAAGTCTCCATGGGCTTTGTGATCATCACGGTCTTGCTTTGCGTCGGTTCCCTGAACCTGACGGACATCGTCATGGCGCAGCAAACTGTGTGGTTCGCGCTGCCCTTGCTCCCGATGTTCGTGGTCTTCTTCATCTCGACCCTGGCGGAAACCAACCGCGCGCCCTTCGATCTGCCGGAAGGGGAGTCGGAACTGGTCGCGGGCTACATGGTGGAATATTCCTCCATGGCCTTCGCCCTGTTCTTCCTGGGCGAATACGCGAACATGATCCTGATGAGCGCGATGACCACCATCCTGTTCCTGGGCGGATGGCTGCCGCCCCTGGACATCGCGCCATTCAACTGGATCCCCGGGCCGATCTGGTTTGCGCTCAAGGTGGCGCTGGTCTTGTTCTTCTTCCTCTGGGTGCGGGCGACGTTCCCGCGCTACCGTTACGATCAATTGATGCGCTTGGGGTGGAAGGTATTTTTGCCGCTTTCCCTGTTCTGGGTGGTGCTGACAGCCGGTGTGTTGATCGCATTCGATTGGTTGCCGGCATGAGGAGAAACCTTGCGGGCAGGGCTTGGCGGGTTAAGCTAGCGCCGCGGGCGGTGGAAGCCAAAGCGCCTTCAATTCCCGTGCATTGGAGTGGGTTCGGAATGTCGGATCGCGAAAGGAACGGTCGCCATGGCGGCTCTTGACCAGGGCGCGCGCGGCCTTTTGCTCGGGGAACTGCTGTCGGGCATGGCCTTGACGCTGAAGTATTTCTTCAAGCCTAAGGTCACGCTGAACTACCCCTATGAGAAGGGGCCGCTCAGCCCCCGTTTCCGGGGTGAGCACGCCTTGCGGCGCTATCCCAACAGTGAAGAGCGCTGCATCGCCTGCAAGCTCTGTGAGGCGATCTGTCCCGCGCTCGCGATAACCATTGAAGCCGAGCCGAGGGCCGACGGCAGCCGGCGCACCACGCGCTATGACATCGACATGACGAAATGCATCTATTGCGGGCTCTGCCAGGAAGCTTGTCCGGTGGATGCGATTGTCGAGGGCCCGAACTTCGAGTTCGCGACGGAAACTCGCGAGGAGTTATTCTACAACAAGGACAAGCTGCTCGCGAACGGCGACCGCTGGGAGTTCGAGATCGCGCAAAACATTGCGGCCGACGCGCCGTATCGCTAAACCGGCGCCCGGCGGGGATCGGGCGCCGAGAGGCTAGCTAGGGGACGAGAGGGGTGTTCGTGGCGGTAATCGCAACCAAGGGAACGCGGCGATGATCGTGGAAGCGTTCGCATTCTATCTCTTCGCCGGAATCACGGTCGCCTCGGCCGTGATGGTGATTTCCGCCCGAAACCCGGTGCATTCGGTGCTTTATCTCATCCTGGCGTTCTTCAATTCCGCGGCGCTCTTCGTCCTGCTGGGCGCCGAATTCCTGGCAATGATCCTGGTGGTTGTCTACGTCGGCGCGGTGGCGGTGCTCTTCCTCTTCGTGGTCATGATGCTGGACGTAAACCTGGCGGAGTTGCGTCAAGGATTCCTGCAGTACCTGCCAATTGGCGGCCTTGTCGGACTTATCCTTTTCGTTGAGTTGATCATGATCCTGGGTGCGTGGACCTTTGCGCCGGAAGCCGCCAAGGTCGCGCAGGTCCCAACACCGCCAGTCACGGAGGTCACCAACACCGAAGCATTGGGGCGGGTGCTCTACACGGACTACGTTTATCTCTTCCAAGCTTCGGGCCTCATTCTTCTCGTCGCCATGGTGGGCGCCATTGTCTTGACCCTACGCCAGCGCGAAGGGGTCCGTCGTCAGGCCATCGGACGGCAGATCGCGCGGCGGCGGGAGGATACGGTCGAGGTCAAGGACGTACCGACGGGCAGGGGGATCTAGGGTCGATGGAAATCGGTCTAGCGCATTATCTGACGGTCGCGGCGATCCTGTTCACCCTCGGGACCTTCGGGATCTTCCTCAACCGCAAGAACGTCATCATCATCCTGATGTCCGTTGAGCTCATGCTCCTGGCGGTGAACATCAACCTGGTGACCTTTTCCAGCTTCCTGAACGATCTGGTGGGCCAGGTCTTCGCCATGTTCGTGCTGACCGTGGCTGCGGCGGAGGCGGCGATCGGGCTTGCCATTCTCGTGGTCTATTTCCGCAACCGGGGGTCCATCGCGGTTGAGGACATCAACATGATGAAAGGATAGCGATCGTCATGTTGGATATCCTCATCGTCTTCCTGCCGCTGCTCGGCGCCATCGTGGCGGGCTTTCTCGGGCGAGCCCTGGGCGATCGTGGCGCGCAGATGGCAACCGTTCTGCCTTTATGCCTAGCGGCTGTCCTGTCGATCATCGTGTTTATTCAGGTTGGACTGGTTGGGGAAGCCCGGACGACGGAGCTATTCACTTGGTTCGACTCCGGTGCCTTTGAGCTGTCCTGGGCGCTCAGGGTCGACACGCTGACGGCTGTCATGTTCTGCGTGGTGACCATCGTCTCGGCCGTGGTGCACATTTATTCCGTCGGCTACATGGCCGAGGACAAGTCGATCCCGCGCTTCATGGCCTATCTGTCGCTGTTCACCTTCTTCATGCTGATGCTGGTGTCGGCGGACAACTTCGTGCAGATGTTCTTCGGCTGGGAAGGCGTCGGGCTCGCCTCCTACTTGCTGATCGGTTTCTGGTACGAGAAGCCGAGCGCCTGCTCGGCGGCCATCAAGGCCTTCCTGGTCAACCGGGTGGGCGATATCGGCTTCGCACTGGGGATCGCCGGGGCCTTCCTGCTGTTCGGCGCGGTGCAGTTCGACACCGTCTTCGCGCAGGTAGCGAACTTCTCCGACACCACCGTGACGGCCTTCGGGATCGAGGGGCATGCACTGACGATCATCTGCTTGCTGCTCTTCATTGGTGCCATGGGCAAATCCGCGCAGCTTGGCCTGCACACTTGGCTGCCCGACGCCATGGAGGGTCCGACGCCGGTTTCCGCCTTGATCCACGCCGCGACCATGGTGACGGCCGGAATCTTCATGCTCTGCCGCCTGTCCCCGATCTTCGAGTACGCCCCCTCCGCCCTGGAGGTGGTGACGGTGGTGGGAGCATCAACGGCCTTCTTCGCGGCGACCGTGGGCTTGACGCAGAACGACATCAAACGCGTTGTCGCGTATTCCACCTGCTCGCAGCTCGGCTACATGTTCTTCGCCATCGGTGTGTCGGCCTATGGCGCGGCGATGTTCCACCTGATGACACACGCCTTCTTCAAGGCCTTGTTGTTCCTGGGCGCAGGCTCGGTCATTCACGCCATGCACCACGAGCAGGACATGCGCAAGATGGGCGGGCTCTATAAGAAGATCCCCATCACCTACGCTCTGATGTGGATCGGGACGCTAGCACTGGTCGGGTTCGGCATTCCGGGGCTTGGGATCGGTTTCGCCGGCTTCTATTCCAAGGACATCGTGCTGGAAGCAGCCTTCGCCGCCCACAGCGCGGTCGGAAGCTATGCCTTCTGGCTTGGTATCGCGGCGGCCGCCATGACGGCGTTCTACTCCGGGCGCCTTATCTTCATGACCTTCCATGGACAGACGCGGGCGGACCCGCACACCTTCGAGCACGCCCACGAATCGCCGCGTGTGATGATCTGGCCGCTCTATCTGCTCGCGGTGGGGGCCGTTCTCGCCGGGGCCGTCTTCTACGGGCTTTTCGTCGGGGACGGGCGCGACGGGTTCTGGGGAAGCTCATTGCTGGCCTTGCACGACATCATCGAGGAAGCCCATCACGTACCCTTCTGGGTCAAGGCCTTGCCCATGGTGATGACCCTGACCGGGCTTGGGCTGTCGTGGTGGATTTACGTGCGCAACCCCTGGATCGCGGGGGCCCTGGCGGAGCGTTTGCGGCCGCTTTATCTCTTTTCCTTCAACAAATGGTACTTCGACGAGCTCTACGACGTGATCTTCGTGCGGCCGGCCTACTATCTGGGACGGGGCTTTTGGAAGTCCGGCGACGGTGCCCTGATCGATGGCGTTGGCCCTGACGGCGTCGCGGCCGCGACCTTGAACCTGGCCCGGCGGGCAGGGCGCCTGCAGAGCGGGTACCTCTACCATTACGCCTTCGCGATGCTGATCGGCGTGGTCGCGCTGGTGTCTTGGTACCTTTTGGTCACGCTGGGTTGAGGGGGGCGGTGTCGTGAGTAATTGGCCCTGGCTCTCCCTTGTAACTTTCGTGCCCTTGGCGGGCGCCCTGTTCATTCTGTCGATCCGGGGCGAAGCGGAGGTCGTGGACCGGAATAGCCGCTATGTGGCCCTCTGGACCTCGCTCATCACCTTCGTCCTATCGCTCGCCCTCTGGTTCGGGTTCGAGCGGGGCACCGCGGACTACCAGTTCGTCGAAAAGGCCGACTGGATTCCATCCTTGGGCGTCACCTATCACATGGGGATCGACGGCATCTCCATGCCCTTCGTACTGCTGTCCACGCTGCTGACGCCGCTCTGCGTCTTGGCGAGCTGGGATGCAATCAAGCACCGGGTCAAGGAGTACATGATCGCCTTCCTGGTCCTTGAAACCTTGATGGTGGGCATGTTCTGCGCCTTGGATTTCGTGCTCTTCTATATCTTCTTCGAAGGCGTGCTGATTCCGATGTTCCTAATCATCGGCATCTGGGGCGGACCGCGGCGCGTCTATTCAGCGTTCAAGTTCTTCCTCTACACTCTGGCGGGCTCTGTTCTCATGCTGCTCGCCATTATCGCGCTCTACTTCCAGGCAGGCACGACCGACATTCCAACCATCAGCGCCACAGCGATTCCGGCCGGGTTGCAGATCTGGCTCTGGCTAGCGTTCTTCGCCTCCTTCGCAGTCAAGGTGCCCATGTGGCCGGTGCACACCTGGCTGCCCGACGCCCATGTGGAGGCGCCCACGGCCGGTTCCGTCATCCTGGCGGGTGTCTTGCTAAAGATGGGGGCCTACGGGTTCTTGCGCTTCAACCTGCCGATCCTGCCCATTGCATCCGAGTTCTTCGCACCCTTCGTCTTCACGCTATCGGTCATCGCGATCATCTACACCTCGCTTGTCGCCTTGGCGCAGGAGGACATGAAGAAGCTGATCGCGTATTCCTCGGTCGCGCACATGGGCTACGTCACCATCGGCATCTTCGTGGTCAATCAGCAGGGCTTGGAGGGCGCAATCTTCCAGATGCTAAGCCATGGCATCGTGTCAGCGGCCTTGTTCCTTTGCGTCGGTGTCGTCTACGACCGCCTGCACACGCGCGAGATCGACCGCTATGGCGGGCTGGCCCAGAACATGCCGCGCTACGCCCTTGTCTTCATGGTGTTCATGCTGGCATCAGTCGGCCTGCCTGGAACCAGCGGCTTCGTGGGCGAGTTCCTGGTGATCATGGGCGCGTTCCAAGCCTCAACCTGGGTGGCGCTTTTGACCGCAAGCGGAATGGTTTTGGGAGCTGCCTACATGCTGGTGCTCTATCGGCGGGTGATCTTTGGCGCGCTCACGAAGAAGGACCTGAGCGCGATGTTCGATATGAACTTGCGCGAGAAGCTCGTGTTCGCGCCCTTGATCGTGCTGGCGATTTTCTTCGGGATCTACCCGCTGCCCCTGTTCGACGTGATGTCCGCCTCGGTGGCAAACTTAGTGGAGAACTACGAACTGGCCCTGGCGGCACAGGAAGGAACCTCGCTTGCCCAAATTTGGACCGGCCGGTGAGGGGCGCGCGATGAACATTCTAGCCGACATTTTCATTGCTCTGCCCGAGGTCTTCCTGGCCCTCAGCGCGATCGTGCTGCTGATGATCGGGGTGTTCCGGGGGGAATCATCGACCCGTCTTGTTCTCTCGTTGTCGGTCGTCGCGCTTGTCGCCACCGCCGCGCTTTTGGTAATCGGGCCGCGGGACGAGGCGGTTGCCTTCCAAGGGTTATTCGTCAACGACGGTTTCGCGCGCTTCGTCAAGCTGCTCGTGCTGATCGGCGCGGCGCTGACCACGGCGATGTCCGCGCGCTACATCGAAAGCGAGGGAATGGCAAGGTTCGAATTCCCCGTGCTTCTCGTGTTCGCCACCCTTGGCATGCTGCTGATGGTTTCCGCGAACGATCTCATGAGCCTTTACGTTGGGTTGGAGCTCATGAGCCTTTCGCTCTACGTGGTGGCAGCCTTCAGGCGCGATACCCTTCGCTCCTCGGAGGCGGGGCTGAAATATTTTGTCCTGGGCGCTCTATCCTCTGGAATGCTGCTCTACGGCATTTCGATGATTTACGGATTCGCCGGGACCACGTCCTTCGCGCTCTTGTCGGATGTTTTCGCCGAGTCGAAACAGGCGGGCGAAGCCGTGTCCGTCGGCCTGGTCGTCGGGCTGGTCTTCCTGGCGGCGGGCCTGGCCTTCAAGATCTCCGCTGTGCCCTTCCATATGTGGACCCCCGACGTCTACGAGGGGGCGCCAACGCCGGTGACCGCGTTCTTCGCCGCCGCGCCGAAGCTCGCCGCGATGGCGCTTTTCGTGCGGGTGATGATGGGGCCGTTCGGCGATTTGACCGATCAGTGGCGCCAGATCATCGTCTTCATATCGATCGCTTCGATGGTGCTCGGCGCCTTCGCCGCGATCGGCCAGCGCAATATCAAGCGCCTGATGGCCTACAGCTCAATCGGAAACATGGGATATGCCCTGGTCGGCCTCGCGGCAGGAACCGAGGCCGGCGTGCGCGGTGTGCTGGTCTACATGGCCGTCTATCTATTCATGACCATTGGCACATTCGTGTGCATTCTTTCCATGCGGCAGAAGGGGCGTTTGGTTGAGGAGATCGACGATCTCAAAGGCTTGTCGAGAACAAATCCCCTGATGGCCTTGGCACTGGGGATCTTCATGTTCTCCATGGCCGGCATTCCACCGCTCGCCGGGTTCTTCAGTAAGCTGTACGTGTTCCTCGCGGCCATCGACGCCGAACTTTACACCCTCGCGATCATCGGCGTTTTGAGCAGCGTTGTCGGCGCCTTCTATTACCTCAGGATCGTCAAGCTGATGTACTTCGATGAAGCGGGCGATGCGTTCGACCGGCCAATCGGCAACGAGATGGCAGTGATCCTCGCGGTGACCTCGGTAATCACCTTGTTCTTCTTCATCCTGCCGGGGCCAATCGTCGATGGGGCCAGTCTGGCCGCCCAGACCTTCTTTCCCGCCAGCGGATGACCCAGAACGAGAACACCGATATCCGTTTGCATCCGGCGTACCGATTGGTCGCGCTGGATAGCGTGACCTCAACGATGGAGGAAGCGCGCAAACGGGCGGAAGATGGTGCCGAGGACGGAACCCTGATCTGGGCGCGCGAGCAAACCGCGGGCCGCGGCCGAATGGGGCGAACCTGGGCAAGCCCCCGGGGCAACCTGTACTTTACACTGATCCTGCGGCCGGACTGCGCCCCGGCCCAGGCAGCGCAGCTTGGCTTCATCGCCGCCTTGGCTCTCGGAGAGGCAATAGGCAGCGTGGCGCCCCCTCTGGACGTCACCTACAAATGGCCCAACGACGTGCTGCTCAGCAATCGAAAGGCCGCTGGGATCCTGCTTGAATCCCATGCACTCGCTGACGGTCATCTCGACTATCTTTTGCTGGGCTGCGGGGTCAACGTGGGAACCTTTCCAAAGGACGCCGCCTTTCCCGCGACGTCGCTGCGCTACGAGGGAACGCCAGCGACAGTGACCGAGGTAGAGCTTCTCGAGGCCTTTAGCCGGTTCTTTCTCTCTTGGGTGAACCGTTGGCTGGAAGACGGCTTCGCGCGCGCGCGGACAGCATGGCTCGATCACGCGGCCTTCCGGGGAGAGCGAATTGAAGCGCGCCTGCCAAAAGAAACAATAAATGGAATTTTTAAAGACCTAGACGAAGATGGTCATCTTTTACTCGAGCTGGAAGGCGGGGAGGAGCGGCGGATCGCCGCCGGTGAAATCTTCCCTCCCGGATAGGACGGGCGGACGCGATGCTGCTTGCGATCGACTGCGGAAATACGAACGTCGTCTTCGCCGTGTTCGACGGCGAGAGCTTGCTTGGAACCTGGCGGATGTCCACGGATCCCAAACGCACGGCCGATGAATACGCCGTCTGGCTAATCCAGCATCTCGCCCTCGCGGAGATCGCGCCGCAAGCAATCAGCGGAGCAATTATCTCCAACGTGGTTCCGGCGGCGGATAGCACCTTGGTCCAACTTTGCGAGCGTTACTTCAATGTGACGCCGCTATCCGTGGAGCAGGCAATCGAGGCTTACGATATCCCGATCCGCATCGCGCGCCCTGATCAGGTTGGCGCAGACCGCATCGCCAATACCGTGGCGGCTCACGCGAGCTATGGCGGGGCCTTGATCGTGGTGGATTTCGGAACCGCCACGACCTTCGATCTCGTGGACCCAGACGGCGCCTACTCGGGGGGGATCATCGCGCCGGGCATCAATCTCTCCATGGACGCGCTCTACGCCGCGGCTGCGCGGCTGCCCCGCATCGCCGTCGCCAAGCCCGAACAGGTGGTTGGGCACGATACGGTTTCGGCGATGCAGTCAGGCGTTTTCTGGGGCTATATCGGCTTGATCGAGGGCCTAATCGCCCGCATCCGGGCGGAGCGGGGAGAGCATTTGGTGGTCATCGGCACCGGCGGTTTGGCCCCCTTATTCGCCGACACGACCGACGCAATCCAGCACTTGGACCCGGATCTCAATTTGCGCGGATTGCGGCTGCTCTACGAAGCCAACCGCGCTAAAGAAGGTGTTGACACGTGACCCCGATCGGCGATCCGCACGAGCCCGCACAGGACGAGCTACTGTTCCTGCCGCTTGGCGGGACCGGCGAAATTGGCATGAATCTCAACCTCTACGGTCATGCCGGCAAGTGGCTCATGGTTGATTGCGGCGTTGCCTTCGGTGAGCACGACCTGCCCGGCGTGGAGGTCGTCATGCCCGACCCAGACTTCATCGTGGAGCGGCGGGAGAACTTGGTCGGTCTGGTGCTAACCCATGGTCATGAGGATCACTTGGGCGCCGTTCCCTATCTTTGGCAGGAACTGCGCTGCCCGGTCTTCGCGACTCCCTTCACGGCATCTCTACTGCGCCGGAAATTGGCGGACGATCGGGTGGAAGATGCGCCCGAGATAACGGAAATTCCTATGTCAGGGCGCTTCGAAGTCGGCCCCTTCGAGGTCTGTCTCTTATACACATC
>JARFRB010000056.1 GCA_029287455.1 Pelagibius litoralis
ATATTAGTATCGCCCGAAACGCTGTACCAAACGTAAGCCTGAATATGGTCTCTTGGCGTCGCGCCCCAGCCGTTTCGGTAATAGTCACCCATGATGTACTGAGCGCGTTTGTGGCCTGCGTGAGCAGCTCGGCAATACCAATAGAATGCAGCTTCTACGTTGCCCTTGGTCTGATCCGTGTATGGCATCCATAAGGCTACCCCATAGTCGAGCATCTTCTGGGGGCCAGTAGCGGCCATTCGCTTTGGTGACGTCTCGCGAAGCTCCTGGGCCGTTTCATACCCAAACAGCAAGACCGGGCAGTTCAGACGAGCACCTTCGCCAAGCAAATAAACGGGCCCGCCCGCCAACTCGAAACTGAAAAGCGTATCTTGCGCGTCGAACACGAGCTTTGAACAGCGCTCGTCATCAATGCCCCAGACGGGGAGAGGCAACATGCCGAAGAAAGCTACACCAGCTGTATCCACCCATGTCTCGTAGACAAAGTAGCTTTCGCCATCCCCTAGAAACTCATAGTCAGGACGGCCCAAGCGTGCGACTACCGTGGCTTTGTCTTCGCCAACCAGCTCTGTAAGCAGGTTGTGCTGATACTCCGGATCACGCTCTTCCGTCGATACGGCGAAGCCGCATCCTGTCAGCAGCAGGATCATGAAAGCGGTTATAAGCGACTTGAGAGACCACATCCCGCCTCGCTACCACGCCGCCGGGCGGGCAGGTGCGATCGGGGTTAAGGGTGTGACCTACAGGTGGCTTTCGTTTCAGCTTCCTACGGGGCTTTAGCTTCCTACGGGGCTAACGTGTGACATCTCATATGATCTCGGGGCTAACGTGTGACAATTGAGTTCACGCCGTCTTCCGCTTGCGTGGCTTGTGGTAATGGACGTGCCTTCAGTGAGGTGCAAGCGAGATGCCTGAGCAGGGTGAACGCATCTCCTCTGAGGCGCTTGGGAATGTGGAAGCGGAAGAACGATGATCCAATTTGTGGTGGCTATTGTCGCGATGGTCATATGCGCTCTCTGCTTGGCATTCGTTGTGATCGGCACCAAGCGGCGAAGCCGCTTGCAGAAACAGCGAGAGGCAGAGGGCAAGCTCATCCGGGAATGGCTCGATGACAAGGGCTATCAGATGTGGGCCCAGCAAGTCGCACAGCGAACCACCACGCTAAGCTATATTGAGTGGCGATCAGCTTTAAGCAGAGAGCTGCAGGATTTCGAGGATGGTCGGAAACACGCTGCGTGAGCGGAAGATGACTATCTGAGCAGCTTTAGCCAATCTTGGTTTCAAAGCTGGGCTGGTGCCTATCAAGCGTTAGACCAGTTCTCCTCGCCGCCTCCGAACGTTCAGTGCGCCGATTTCCTCCCATGCCTTCTCCTCTTCTTTGGGACTTTTGCCCCAGCAGGCTTCTTTCATAATCAGATCAATTTCTTTGCCAGTCAAAACCCGCCCCAGCGTGCTGTAGGCATCAAATGCCGCCTCGAGCCTCGCTGCTCTTCGCTTTTGCAGCGTTCGCATCAACGCCTGCATTTTCTTCAATATCCAATCCAATTTTCCCTTGTTGCATACAGACTACGAATGTGTGCCCGTGGTCGCTCAAGGGGGAATTGAAACCAAAATACGCAGAATAGTCAGCCGCGATCACCGGCAGAAAAAGCCTTCCGCTCGAGCAAAGCTCTGCACCTAGCGACCACACTGCAGAGTAGCCCAATGGGGTCAGGGTTAAGGCTGGGGCGGCGGACCCGATGATTTGGTCTTGGCGACGGCGCTGGCAAATTTGGGCGACTGTTTTTAGTGCACGTGTTCCCTAGAAAGCACCTGAAATCGTAATTCTCCGACGATACAACGCCAAGAAATCAAGGCATATAAAGGGTTTTAGCTAGCAAGCAATGGGTGTGAGCTATACCGATATGTCGTTGGTGCGCAAAAGGGCGCAGCCTTAAAACCGGGGCTTTCCGCTGGGGCTTTTCCTGGGGCCTTTCTCCAAGCATCATGAGCGATCATGGTGCGCCGATTTTACAATCTTCCCTCCCTCACAACCCTGGCGGTCTTCGAGGCCAGTGCCCGGCATCTCAGCTTTACGCGGGCCGGGCGGGAGCTCAACGTGACACCGGGGGCGGTGAGCCGGCAGATCAAGTCGCTTGAGGCGGAGATCGGCTGCCCGCTTTTCCAAAGAGTGCACCGGGGTGTGGTGCTGACCTCCGAAGGCGAGGAACTTCATGGGGTACTGTCGCGGGCCTTCAGCCAGACCGCCGCGGCGTTTCATCACATCAAGCGCCAGGGTGGCGCGCGCAGCGTCACTGTCGGGGCGAGCACCGCCTTCGCCTCGCTGTGGCTTCTGCCAAGGTTGGCCGCGTTCTGGCGGGCCTCGCCGGAGGTCGTCTTGAACCACGTTATCTCCGATAACCCGCAGGACCTGCGGCTCGCCCAAGTGGACCTCAGGATCCGCTACGGGCAAGGGGCTTGGCCGGAGGAAGACGCGGCCCTGCTATTCCCGGATCGCATCTACCCAGTCTGCGCGCCTGAGTTCGCCAAGCGCCACGAAGATGCTGCGACAGCTGCGGATCTGGCGCGCTTGCCGCTGCTGCAGATCGACAGGGTCGATCCGGACTGGTCGAGCTGGGATGACTGGTTCACCTTGCTCGGCCAGCCTCTTGTCAAGGGAGCGGACGCTCCCAGATCGCCTCGGTTCAATAACTATGTGATCTCCTTGCAGGTGGCCGAGGAGGCGCAGGGTGTGGCCTTGGGTTGGGACAGCTTGGTGCGCCCTCTGATAGAGGCTGGACGCCTGGCGCGTATCACGGATCTCGAAATCCCGGCGCCTGGCGCGTTTTACATCACCGGCAGCCGTGGCCGCGAGCTCGGTTCCGACGCTCAGGTGCTGCGGGACTGGCTGATCGCGGAAGTCGCGCGGGAGCGGGCTTTGGCGGCAACTTAAGCAGCATCGCGATAATGTTCTTTATTTGTTCTGATCCGGCCGCTACCTTAGGCAGAGGCCGGGATAGGGCTTTCCGAGGGAGCGCGGACCATGGGCATTTCCAAAGCGTTGAGTCCTGAATTTCGAAGTTTTATCGAAAGTCAGCCGATGTTCTTCGTTGCCACCGCAGCTCCGCAAGGCCGGGTCAATCTTTCACCGAAGGGGCTCGACTCCTTAAGGATCATGGATGACTCGCGAATCGTTTGGATCAATCTGAGCGGAAGCGGAAACGAGACTGCGGCGCATCTGCGTGAGAACGATCGCATGACCCTGATGTTTTGCGCGTTCAACGGGCCGGCGATGATCCTGCGTGTCTACGGCAGGGCAATGACTTGCCATCCTGGCGATTCCGAATGGGGGGTCCTTGCCGGATTGTTTCCGCCGATGGCCGGATCGCGACAAATCTTCGATCTCGCGCTGGACCTGGTGCAGACCTCCTGCGGATCGGGCGTGCCTCTCATGGATTTCAAGGCGCATCGCGGATACGAGGAACTTCTGCCGTTCTACGAAGAGATGGGCGAGGCGGGTGTCGAGGCGTACTGGCGCCGCAAGAACACACGCAGCATTGATGGTAAGCCCACCGGTATCTTGCCTAGCTCGTGAGTTGAGCTGAACTCAACACTGACCTGAACGAAAGACCACTTGAAAAACGGCTGGATTCCGCCGTCCATATTGAATGGAGATCGCCCATTCGATGGACCCGGGCGAAAGGAACATGCCATGGAACTGAAGCGGAATAGGAACGAGACGGTCGCGGTCGCGGAGTCCGATCTGGATCTGGCCGCCGTGCTGAAATCGGTGGAGCGCGCGCATGGCCTGCCGAACGCCTTCTACACCGATCCCGAGATTTGGGAGGAGGAGAAGCGTAAGGTCTTCCTCGCCAACTGGGCCTGCGTGGGCTTCGGCAAGGACGTTCCGCTGCCGGGTGACCTCATGCCACTGGAATTTCTCGGGATTCCCTTGCTTCTCGCGCGGGACAAGAGCGGGGGCGTGCGGGTGTTCCAAAACGTCTGTCGGCATCGTGGCATGATCCTGGTGCAAAAGCCCAAGCGCGCGAACATCATCACCTGTCCCTATCACGCCTGGTGCTACCGCTTGGACGGCAGCTTGAAGGGCACGCCGCATCTGGGTGGACCAGGCGTCCATAAGGATCCACGCATCGATCCGAAATCTTATGGCCTGTTCGAAGTCCGGTCCCACGTTTGGATGGACATGATCTTCGTAAATCTGTCCGGCGAAGCGCCGGACTTCTTGGACTACGCGGCCCCCCTGATCGCGCGGTGGCGGGAATTCGAAAGCCGCCCCTTGGTCCATGGCGGACCGGAGTCGACCCTGACTTTCGAGCTGGACAGCAATTGGAAGCTGGCGGTGGAGAATTTCTGCGAGAGCTACCACCTGCCGGTAGTCCATCCCAGTTTGAATACCTATTCCCGGCTTGAGGACCATTATCATATCCAGGAGCCCGGCCATTTTTCAGGCCAGGGCACCACGGTCTACAATCCTCAGCTCGACGAGAGCGGGCGCGCCTTCGCCCTGTTTCCCGGGCTGTCGAGCAAGTGGGAAACGGGTGCGGAGTACATCGCGCTTTACCCCAACGTTCTTCTGGGCGTCCACAAAGACCATACCTTCGCGATCCGCATCGACCCCTTGGGTCAAATCGGCACCCGGGAAACGGTCGAGATCTACTACGCGGACCCTGTCATGGCCGGCCCGGATTGGGCGGACCTCAGGGCAGCCAACGCCGAGACTTGGCGCGGCGTCTTTGCGGAGGACGTCGGGGTGGTTGAGGGGATGCAGGAGGGCCGCCGGGCCCCGGCCTTTGACGGCGGCGTCTTTTCTCCGGCGATGGACGGGCCAACCCAGTGCTTTCACCAGTGGGTCGCGGGCTGCTTTCGCGCTTAAACCTGGTCCCGGTCCAGGGGATCCCTTTCGTTCGCCGGAAGGGTCATGAGGCGCTCAAGTTCCGCCTGGAGTTCCGGCGGCAGATGCTCGATCGCTTCACGCAGTCCGCGCATGGTGTCGCGCAAGCTGTAAACCTGATCTAGAAGTTTCAGCACGATGGGCACGGCCTCGTCGTTGACGGCCAAGTCCTGCCTAAGCTCGCAGATGAGCTTTACCCGTGCCGTGTCCGCTTCATCGAAGCTCAGACCCTGTGGGCCCGGCGTGGCGAGAACCCAGCCCTGACTGACGAAACGGGTAACCTCGGTCGTCGTGACCTCCGCGCCACCGCGCGTGAGCTGCGTCACCACTTCTTCAATCGTCAACACCATCGGGGCGCCCTCCCTGGCCCTAGGCTCCCATCTCGCTGCCTTACGACATTCCAATTTTGGCCCTGGGGTCGTAGGGATGGTTTTCGGCCCAACCCTCCACGAAGTCCCTCAAGTCGTCGTCCACTTTGTCCGGCAGAACCACTTTCAGCTTCACATACTGGTCGCCGGCGGTCCCGCTCTTCGCCCCGCTGATCCCCTTGCCCTTCAGCCGGAGCGTTTTTCCGCTATTGGAGCCTGCGGGAACCTTGACCGAAAGGCGCCCGTGAATGGTCGGCACGGATACCGACCCGCCAAGCACGGCTTCCTGCAAAGTGATGGGCAGTTCCAGATGGATATTCCGTCCCTCCCGCGTGAAAAAGGGATGGGGGTCCACATTCAATTCGATATAGGCATCTCCGGCCCCGGCGCCGCCCGCGCCCGGCATGCCTTGACCCTTTAGCCGCAAGGTTTGCCCGGTCTCGCTGCCGGGGGGGATGTTCACATCGAGGGTTTTGCCGTCGGCAAGTTGCAGGCGCTTCTTATCGCCCAGCGCCGCCTCCAAAAAGGTGATGCGGGCAGTGTAGGAGACGTCGGCTCCCTTACGGCGCCGGCCACCCCTCTGGCCGCGGCCGCCGAAGAGGTCGGCGAAGATATCCTCCGCGGCGAAGTCGCCGCCAAACTCTGGGCCGTGATACTTCCCCCGGCCGCCTGCATGAGTATAGGCCTGATAGAACCCGCCCCGCGGAGCGGTCTCCTGGCCCGAGGCATCGATCTCTCCGGCATCGAAGCGCTTGCGCTTATCGGGATCGGACAAGAGGTCGTAGGCCTGGCTGACATCGCTGAAGCGAGCCGCCGCTTTTTCATTGCCCGGATTGAGATCAGGGTGCAGCTCCTTGGCGAGCTTTCGGTAGCTGCGCTTGATATCCTCGGCGCTGGCCGTTTTGGAAACCTCGAGAACCTTGTATGGGTCTTTCATCTCACCGCCGTGCTCGCCGAATGCTACTAGCCAAAACTAATATTTCCAGGTTTGGCCGAAAAGGGTTCACGTGAGTGTTCTCTCTCGAATTTCCGCCCGCGGGATTCCCGCCGTGGCGGGAGGCGCCTGCTTGCGGGCAGGAACGGGCCTTGGGGTGCGGAATCGGCCGAAAAGATCTATGTGTTTGTCTTAGGCACCCGGAACCGTCAACCAGATAGATCACACTAAGGTGCGAGAATGATTTATAACCAGCAGCTTAGGGCGGGTTCTTTGGCGTTAACCTGATCGCGGCATTGGGTGCCGGCCGCGCGGTGCCCGCCGTCCGCATTGGGCAATCGCCGGGAGACGTCCACTGCGAGGTTCCAAGGAGTTTTCATGTTCGCCGATTCCCCTGCATCCGACCCCTTTGAACTTTTCGCGACCTGGTTCCAGGAAGCCAATGAGAAGGAGATCAACGACGCCAACGCCATGGCATTGGTGACGGTCGGGCCGGATGGCATGCCGTCCTCGCGGATGGTCTTGCTCAAGGGCTACGATTCAAGCGGCTTCGTGTTCTACACGAACCTGGAAAGCCGGAAGGGCGTGCAGCTGCTCGGCCATCCCAAAGCGGCCTTGCTGTTTCACTGGAAATCCTTGCGGCGTCAGGTGCGGATCGAAGGAAATGTGACGCCGGTAAGCGATGCGGAAGCCGATGCCTATTTTGATTCGCGGCCGCGCCAGAGTCAGATCGGGGCTTGGGCATCCGACCAATCACGCCCCTTGGAAAGCCGCTTCGCACTGGAAAAGCGCGTCGCCGCCTTCGGCGCGAAGTACGGCATCGGGACGGTTCCCCGGCCGCCCCATTGGTCCGGGTTTCGAGTCGCCGGGGAGCGGATGGAGTTCTGGCAGGATGGTGCCTTTCGGCTGCATGACCGGCTAGTTTACCATCGCGAAGACGGCGCTTGGCGGACCGAGCGTCTTTATCCGTAAGGCTTCAAGGCAGGGCAGCAGGTGACTGACACGACTCACAAAGTCACGGCTCCGGGAGAGCGGCTAACCGGCCCCGCGGCTGGGCGCCTGATGCGCCTGGCGACCTATGCCTCCGTCAGCACGGCGGCAGTGCTGATCTTGGTGAAGCTTGTCGCCTGGTGGATGACCGACTCCATCGCCATGCTGTCCAGCCTGGTTGACTCCATGCTCGACATCGCAGCTGCCCTTGTGACTCTCGTGGCCGTTCGGCATGCGCTCTCCCCGGCCGACAGCGATCACCGCTTCGGCCATGGCAAGGCGGAACCTTTGGCCGCGCTGGCGCAGGCCGGCTTGATCACCGGCTCCGCTTTCTTCTTGCTGATCGAGGCCATTCATCGCTTCTTCCAGCCCGCAACCGTTGAGAATTCGGAGTTGGGCATCGCGGTGATGGTCTTTTCGATTATTTTGACCTTCGCGCTGACACGCTTTCAGGCCTATGTGGTGCGCAGGACTCAATCGGTCGCCATTTCCGCCGACTCCTTGCACTACATCTCCGATATTTTGATGAACTCCGCGGTGATCGCCGCTTTGATCCTCGTGACCTATTTCGATTTTCCGTTAGCCGATCCCTTGATCGGATTGGCGATCGCGTTCTGGATCGTGCGCAGCGCCTGGACCATCGCACGCAAGTCCTACGACATGCTCATGGATCGTGAACTGCCGGACGAAGATCGTGAAAAGATCTTCGAAATTGTTCGGGGCCACCCCCAGGCTTTAGGCGTCCACGACCTGAGGACCAGGTCTTCCGGGCCAAACACCTTCATTCAGATGCATTTGGAGATTCCGGGAGATTTCACACTGGAGCGGGCCCACGCCATCGCCGACGCCGTGGAGATGGACGTGCGGGCTGCCTTCCCCGACGCGGACGTGTTGATTCACCAAGACCCCTACGTGGCTACAGCCAAAGAGATTTAGGGTCTTTCGCTAAAATAGTTGCTATCGTATCTCTCGGAGAGGCCGCGCGCGGGGCTAGGCGATCCGATCGCTTCACGGTCGGGCGCTTGACCTAGGTCAATGTCGCCGGCGCGATCCGGCGCAACCCTTTGGTAAAACTAACTCACGGGCCAGGTAGCTATGACGTTTGCATCCATCCTCTGCGTGATCGACGGAGAAAGCGGCAGCGAAGGCGCGCTGGCCGCGGCTTTTGCCCTTGGGCGCCGCTTCAACGCCTATCTCGAAGTCCTGCACGTTGAACCGAATCCCGAGGACACGATTCCCCTCGTCGGCGAAGGCATGTCGGGGGTCCTGGTGGAGCAGGTTTCGGCCGACTTGCGGGCGAGCGCCGAGCGGGCGGCCGCTGAAGCGCGGCGCCTTTTCGACGCGCAATGCGCCGCCGGCGACGTTAAGCCCGTAGATGCGGAGGAATATCGCGCGACCGGCAAGTTCGTCGCTGCCTGGCGGCACGTCACTGGCCGCGAGGATCGGGAAACCGCGCAGCGGGGATTGCTTTTCGACCTGATCGTCGTGCAAAGGCCGTCGTCCGAGGCGGACGGCGCCTATGCGCCCGCACTGGAAGCTGGATTGTTCGAAACCGGGCGCCCCGTGCTCGTGGCACCGCCCTCCGTGGGTGAGGACTTCGGCAAATCCGTCGTGATCGCGTGGCGCGCCACTCGCGAGGCGAGCGAGGCAGTGAGCGCTGCCTTGCCCGTGCTGGTCGCTGCGTCCGAAGTGACGGTGCTTTGCTTGAAGGAGGCGAAGAGCGAGGAAGACGATCCGCGCGCTCTGGTGCGCTACCTGGCGCTGCACGGCGTGGAAGCCCGCCCGAAAGTCGTTGAGCCGTCCGATTCCCACGGCGCCTCTATTTTGGCGGAAGCCAGTGAGTTGGGTGCGAATCTCCTGGTTATGGGCGCCTATGGGCACAGCCGATTGCGGGAATTCGTGCTTGGGGGTGTTACTCGGAGTGTTTTGACCAGCGCCTCGATACCGGTGCTCATGGCGCATTAGGTTTAGGGCCGCCTATGCCGAAGAAGAACGAAAAACCTGCCGGGCGGATGTATTGGAGGAAACAATGTTAACCATCGAGGACTGTATTGCCCTTTCGGATTTGACCGAAGAGGAGATTGATGCCATTGCCGAGCATGAGCACGTGCCCGAGATCATCGCGGCGGAGATGGGCAATTATTTGATCCACCGGCCTGATGGCGTGCCCTGTCTGAAGCGCATCATCCTGGACGACATTCGTGCTTCCGAAGCGCGTGGCGATATGGCCCACGCCTACAAGCTTCGCCTGGTCCTGCGCCATTTCATTCAAACCCACCCCCAGAACGCTTCGTCCTCGACGTCAAGCTAGAAACCCAAGGAGCTTTACATGCCTTTGAAGGCCATTCGCTTGGAGCTTGCCCGCGACCCCGATCACCCCCAGGGGAGTTCTCAGTTCGGCTACGAATTCCTGGCGCCTATCGACGAGGACGGCCACATAGACGCGGACGCCTGGCGCGAGAATAGAAAGAGCTGCCGGGTATGGCGGTTTTGGGCCGGCGAGGATGACGAATACGGGCACCTCGTCCATACGCGCTCGGGCTCTTGGGCTTTCCACTACGATATCGCCGGCGATCCGGATGAGGACGAGGCTGGCTTCCGCTTCGACTCTCACCGCTTCACCGAGGGCGAATATGTCTCGTTGCGCGAACAAGACGGCGAGCTTCGAACCTTTCGCGTTGTCTCGATTCGGCCTGCCATCACCAGTCGCTTGGCGGTCGCGCCTACTTGATCAAGTGGCAGCCGGCGGTGCGAAGAAGGCTGCGGTTTCGTCCGGTTTTGAGCTAAACTCGCGCCGCCATGGGGGATGAACGCAAGACCGTCGTGCTCACCGGTGCCAGTCGCGGTATTGGCCATGCCACGGTGATGCGCTTTTCCCGGGAGGGATGGCGGATCATTACTTGCTCGCGCGACGATGTTCCCGCCGAATGTCAGCGCGACCCGAATTGGGCTCACCATATCACCGCCGACCTAGCCGACCCGCGCGGCGTCGAAGCGATGGTCGCTGAAGCGAACGACTTCCTGGGCGAGGGCGCCTTGGATGCCTTGGTCAACAACGCTGCGGTTTCGCCGAAAACACCCTTCAAGGAGCGCCTGGGCTGTCTCAATGGCGATATCCAGGATTGGCGGCTTGTCTTCGAGCTGAACTTCTTCGCGCCGCTCGCCCTGGCGCGCGGCTTCGCGGCACCCCTGCGCAAGGGGCGGGGGTCCATCGTCAATATCACCTCGATCGCCGGGCATGCGATCCATCCTTTCGCTGGTTCCGCCTATTCCACCTCGAAGGCGGCGCTTTCCGCGCTGACTCGCGAGATGGCCGTGGAATTTGCCGAGCTTGGCGTCAGGGTCAACGCCGTCGCGCCGGGGGAAATCGAGACGGCGATGATCGGGGAGGAGTACGAAGCGCTGATTCCCCGCATCCCAATGAACCGGATGGGAACGCCGGAAGAGGTTGCCGGTGCTGTCTTTCAGCTTTGCAGCGATGACTTCGCCTATGTGACCGGGACGGAGATCTTCGTGACCGGCGGGCAGCACCTGTTTTGAATTTCTCCGGGGGGCGGGACGGGTGACCTTCGACCAGATCGCGATTTTCGCGGTTCTTTCGGTGCTTGTCGTTTTCCTCGTCTGGGGGCGCTGGCGCTTCGATATCGTTGCCTTTACGGCCTTGATCATTTCCGTCTTGCTTGGCTTGGTGCCCGCCGAGAGCTCCTTCGCGGGCTTCGGCCACCCGGCAACGGTTACCGTGGCCTTGGTTCTCGTGATGAGCCGGATCCTATCCCAGTCGGGCGCCACGGATGTCTTCTCGCGGCTGATCGCGCCTTTCAGCGGGCACACCTCTTCCCACATCGGGATCCTCGCCGGCATAGGGGCGGCTTTGTCGGGCTTTATGAACAACGTCGGCACGCTGGGCCTGCTCATGCCCATCGCGCTGCAGACGGCCGCGAAGGCCAAGCGGGCGGCCGGGCTGGTGCTAATCCCGCTGTCCTTCGGAACGATCCTGGGTGGGCTTGTGACCTTGATCGGGACGCCGCCGAATATCATCGTCGCCGGCATCCGCCGCGACACTTTCGGCGAGAGCTTCTCGATGTTCGACTTTGCGCCGGTCGGCGGGGCGATTGCCATCGTCGGCTTGGCGTTCGTGGCCCTGATCGGCTGGCGGCTTTTGCCCCGGCGCGAGCCGGGCGTGGGTGCCGAGGGCGGCTTGTTCGATATCGAGCGCTATATCGCCGAAGCCAGCGTTCCGGAGGATTCGCCGGCTATCGGGCAAACCGTATCCGAGCTCTACGAGATGTCAAAGGACGCGGACGTCCAGATCGTCGCGCTGATCCGGCGGGGGAAACGTCTCCGGCCAGCCCCGCGCACCGAGGAGCTGCGCAAATCCGACCGGCTGTTGCTGGAAGCGGGCCCGGAGGAGATCGAGAAGTTCATCGGCACCCTTAAACTCAAGCTCGGCACGGCGAAGGGAAATTCGGCGGGCCTGCTGAAGACGGACGATGCCGACACGCTCGAGGTGCTCGTGCCTTCTGCGTCGAAAATCGAAGGCCGCACCACGGCCCAGCTTCGCTTCGGCAGCCGCTTTGGGGTCAATCTTTTAGGCGTGGCGCGGCATTCCCAGCCCTACCGTGGGCGGCTGCGGGATTTCAGGTTCCGTGGCGGTGATGTCCTGCTGCTCTATGGCGACCGGGAGCGCCTGGCCGAGGCGGTGGTCGCGTTGGAATTGCTGCCACTCGCCGAGCGCGGCCTGGCCTTCGGGCAGCGTAGCCATGCGAAGTATCATGTGGCGCTTTTCGCGGGTGCCATCGCGCTCGCCATTACGGGCCTGGCCCCGATCCACATCGCCTTGGGATTGGCGCTCGCGATCATGGTGATCGCCAATCTGGTCCCCTTGCGGTCGCTCTATGAGGGGATCGACTGGCCGGTGATCGTCTTGCTGGGGGCCCTGATTCCCATCGGTGGCGCCTTGCAATCCACCGGCGCCACGGACTTGATCGCGCAGGGTGTGCTGGATCTCGGCGCGGGACTTCCGGCGTGGTTGCTCCTTACCGCCATCTTGGTGGTGACCATGACCTTGTCGGACATCTTGAACAACAACGCCACGGCCATCGTCATGGCTCCGATCGGGATCACTGTGGCGGAGCGTCTGGGCATCAATCCGGATGCCTTCCTGATGGCGGTGGCGATCGGCGCCTCTTGCGCTTTCTTGACGCCGATCGGGCATCAGAACAATGCGCTTGTGATGGGGCCGGGGGGCTATCGTTTCGGAGATTATTGGCGGGTCGGGCTGCCGCTCGAGATCCTGATTGTCGTTGTGGCCGTCCCGATGATTCTCTGGGTCTGGCCGCTCTAGGATCTGGAGCTTGCGGAGTTAGCGCTGGGCGTTGCCCAAGGCCTCGAACCAAGCGAGCCGTTCGCGGGTGAGCTTGATCTCGAGATCGAGCCAATCGCTGAGGTGCTTCGAATAGGCCGCGTCCTGAGCGCGCAGGTCACTGAGCCTGGCCAACTCGCGCTCGAAGATCTCGGTAAGAATATCCGTTTGAACCTGCCGCTCCTCCGGCGGGAGCAGATGCAGGAAGCGAACCTTGATGGCGATGATCAGCTTGTTCAGGTCGTTGATCTGAGGGCGCACGTTCGCGCCCAAAAGGCGATGCAACTCTTCGCGCCCCGCTTCGGTCAGGGCCAGCAGGTCGTCTTGACCCGACCCGGCGCTCTCAACGAGCCCTTCCACCTTGAGCAATTCCAGAGGCTGCGCGACCAGATCCAAGGAAGGGCCCACGATGCGGCCGGTGAAATGCCGGACTTGCTCGGCAAGCGCGGCGTAGCTGGTCGAATGCTCGGCGAGAATCCCGAGAGCCAGCAATCGAATGGCTTCGCGCGGGATCAGACTATTGTCACGATACATCGGAAGCACGCCCTCGTATGTTTACTAACAACTCTTTATATGGGGAAGTTCACCCCGATTGTCCAGCGCGACAGGTGCTTCCGCTCGAAGCCCTGTCTCAGCCAGGTGTCATCCCGCGCAAGCGCTCCGAGCGCCGGCGCAGCAGTTCGATCACGGTCATCAGAACGATTGACAGGACAATCAGCAGCGTTGCGACCGCCAGGATAGTCGGACTGATCTGCTCGCGGATGCCAGACCACATCTGCCGCGGCACGGTGTACTGCTCGGGGCTTGGTGCGATGAAGAGCACCACCACCACTTCGTCGAAGGAGGTGACGAACGCGAAGAGTGCTCCCGAGATCACGCCCGGCAGGATTAGCGGCATGATGATCTTGAAGAACACAGTGGTGGGGTCCGCCCCCAGCATGGCGCCAGCTCGGCTGAGCGAGCGGTCGAATCCGATGAGGGTGGCCGTCACGGTGATGACGACAAAGGGCGTGCCAAGCGCTGTGTGAGCCAGAATGATGCCGAAGAGGCTGCCGGTTAGACCGACCGATGAATAAAAGAAGTAAATGCCGGCGGCAGTGATGATCAGAGGCACCACCATGGGCGAGATCAGCAGTCCCATTATGAAATTGCGGTAGGGCATGTGGGACTGGCTGAGGCCCAGTGCCGCGATCGTTCCCAGGACGGTCGCGAGGATCGTGGAGAAGATGGCGACGATGATGCTGTTCTGGATCGAGGTCATCCACCGGTCGTTGCTCAGGAAGCTCTCGTACCACCGCGTCGAGTAGCCGGCGGGATCGAAGGCCAGCATTTCCTTGGTGAAGGTGAAATAGGGCTCCGCATTGAACGACAGCGGGATGATCACCAGGATAGGGGCGATAAGGAATAGAAAGATCGCGCCGCAGATCACGCGGAAGGCATAGTACCAGACGCGCTCGCCTGTATCGGCGTAGGGAGGAAGGGAAGATTGGGCCATGAAATTCGCTCCCTCCAATCAGCCGAGCGACAAGCGCTCGACACCGACGAGCTTGTTGTAGAGCCAGTAAAGCAGCAAGACGCCGATCAATAGGATGCCGCCCAAGGCCGCGGCCAGCCCCCAGTTCAGCGAGGATTGCATGTGGTGAGCAATGAAGTTCGAGATCATCTGCCCGGTCCGCCCGCCCACGAGCGCGGGAGTGATGTAGTAGCCGATGGCGAGAATAAAGACGAGAAGGCTGCCCGCGCCGACGCCCGGCAGTGTATTCGGCGCATACACCTTCCAAAACGCTTGGAACCGGGGCGCCCCAAGCGATTGCGCGGCGCGCATGTAACTCGGCGAGATGGTTTTCATCACGCTGTATAGCGGCAGAACCATGAAGGGCAGCAGGATCTGCGTCATGGCAATAACTGTGCCGGTTTGATTGTAGATAAGCTGGACGCGCCCATCCTCTCCGACAATGCCGGTCCAAACCAGGATATCGTTGAGCACGCCCTCAGATTGCAGGATCACGATCCAGGAGGTGGTGCGCACGAGGAGGGATGTCCAAAACGGCAGCAGCACCATGATCATCAGCAGATTGCTGATCCTGAGCGGCTGGGTCGCCAGCATGTAGGAAATCGGGAATCCGAGCAGCAGGCAGCAGGCGGTCACTAGCAGCGACATCCACAAGGTGCGCCCGAAGATCGGTACGTAGATCTGGCGATCCTCGGGCTGCATCACGACGTTGCCTTCGGTATCGAAGCGCCGGTCCACCGACGCCAGGTACTGGACCGTGTTAAAGCGGTTTCCTAGGCGCTTAATGGTGGCCCAGGTTTCGACCTCGCCCCAGGCCTTGTTGGCGTCCAGGAATGCCTCTTTGTAAGGGCCCTCCTCGAGCTTGGCGACGCGCCGGGCTGTGCGGGTGATGACGCTGCGCACACCCGACTGCTCGAAGTTGAGGCGGGTGGCGACCTTGCCGATGGATCGGTCTTCGCGCCCCTTCTTCATATCCTCCGCCAGAGCCGCGAACACCGGCTCTCCGGGAATGTCGGTGCCGTCCCAGTCCTTGAGCGCCGCAATGGTGTTGGGCAGCAGGTCCACCACCAGCGGATCGTGGATGCTTCGGAACAGCATCTGGCCAATCGGGAAAAGGAAAGTGATGCAGAGGAAAATGAGCAGCGGAACCACCAAGGCGAACGCGCGAATCCGTGCCCGGCGTTCCACCCGTGCAAGCGATGTCTTGAGCGGCTGTCCGTCGGCTGTCGTCAGCGCGACCGGGGGCTGCAGGGTGGATTCGGCCATGGGTGGGACGCCTTGAATTGTCTTTAACGTACTGGCTCGCGGCCGATTGGAAGGAGATACTCCGGCCGCGACCCGAAACGGGAGGGGGCGCCCTAGGCGGACGCCCCCGAACCGGTTACTGAGCCAGCCAAGCGTTGAACCGCTCGTTCAGCTCGTCCTGATAGTCGGCCCAGAATTCGAAATCGTTCTGCAGCGCATTCTTGAAGTTATCCGGCGCCGTCGGCATGTGCGGCATCATCTCAACACCGGATTCGGCATGGGTCGAGATCAAGGGCACGGAGGATTTGCGGGTGGGACCGTAGGAGATCCAAGCCGCCTGGTCCGCGAGACGCTGGGTGTCGGTGGAGAAAGCGATGAACTTCAAGGCTTCTTCCTTGTTCGGAGCACCCTGCGGGATCACCCAGAGGTCGAGGTCCCAAACCTGGCCGTCCCAAACAATCACGAAGGGCTTGTTCTCAACGGTTTGGGCATTGAACAGGCGGCCGTTGTAGGCGGTGGTCATGACCACTTCGCCGTCGGCCAGCATCTGCGGGGGCTGGGCGCCGGCTTCCCACCAGACGACGTCGTCCTTGATGCTATCCAATTTGGCAAACGCGCGGTCGATGCCCTCGGGCGTGGCGAGAACATCGTAGACTTCGTCGGCCGGCACACCATCGGCGATCAGTGCAAACTCCAAGTTCGCCTTCGGCGTCTTGCGCATGCCCCGCTTGCCCGGGAAGCCCTCGGTGTCGAAGAAGTCGGCCATGGTGGCCGGCTTGTCGCCCGGGAACTTCGTTGCGTCGTAGGCGTAGACCGTCGACCAAACGATGGTCGACACGGCGCAGTCGGTCAGGGTGCCGGGCAGGAAGTCGTCGGCCGCGGGCGTGCCGTCCGGGGCGTCCGGCAGGATCGATTTGTCGATGGGCTCGAGCAAGCCTTCGTCGCAGCCGCGCACGGCGTCCGACAGTTCGACGTCAACCAGATCCCAAGTGACGTTGCCCGCTTCCACCTGCGCCTTAACCTCGGCAAGACCGCCGTTGTAATCGGCGGAGACGATTTCGACGCCGGTCATCTCGGTGTAGGGCTTGTGGTAGGCTTCGACCTGGCTCTTCGTGTAGGCGCCGCCCCACGAAACCACGGTCAAGGGGTCGGCGGCCTGAGCCGACACGATCCCGAAGGCCGCGACCGCGGCCCGCGCCACGGTGGTGGATTTAAGAAGGTTTTTCATACTCTCTTTGTCTCCCTGTTAATCGAACTGCCGGCCTTGGCCGGTCTGGGGGTGCAAAGCCGCGGAAGCTTGATTTGGGGTAATCACCGTTTCCGTCGGCATCCACGAAAGTGACCTGGGCTGTTCGCGACTACGCGTCAAGCGCGCGGCAGTCCTCGATTGACCAGCCCAATTTCACTGCCGCTCCTTCGCGAAGGGCCGCGTGCGCTTGGGCATTCGGCACCTTCACCACGAAATCATCGTGGCCGCAAACCTTGACGCGTGTACGGATATGATCTCCCAAATAAATCAGCTCCTGCACTTCCGCGTCGAAAATATTCGGCAGGCTGCCGGCTTCCGGACCGATGGTCACGCGCTCGGGCCGAAGCGACAGCAGCGTGGCGCTCCCGGCACCCGCGATATTCACCGGCAGGGCTTGAACTTCGTCGCCGCTGTCCAAAACGACGGTGCAGGCATTCTCGCCGTTTGTGTGCTGGACCTTGCCCATCAGCTTGTTGTTCTCGCCGATGAACTGCGCGACGAAGGCGTTCTCCGGGCGCTCGTAGAGGTCGGGCGGCGAGGCGAGCTGCTGGATGATCCCGTCGTTGAAAACCGCGATGCGGTTCGACATGGTCAGCGCCTCGGACTGATCGTGGGTTACATAGACCACGGTGACGCCGAGGGACTCGTGGATGTGTTTGATTTCGAGCTGCATGTGCTCGCGCAGCTGTTTATCCAGCGCGCCGAGCGGCTCGTCCATCAGCACCAATGTCGGCTGAAACACCAGCGCGCGGGCCAGGGCGACACGCTGCTGCTGCCCGCCCGAAAGCTGACTTGGGCGGCGGGTGCCGAAGCCGCCAAGCTGCACCATGTCGAGCGCTTTCTTGACCTTCGTTTCCACCTCGCTCTTGCTCATCTTACGGACCTGCAAGGGGAAGGCCAGGTTCTCGTAAACGCTCATGTGCGGGAACAAGGCGTAATTCTGAAACACCATGCCGATATCCCGCTTGTGGGGCGGCACGTTGTTCAGGGTTCTTCCGTCCAGCTTGACGTCGCCGTGGGTCGGTGATTCGAACCCGGCCAGCATCATCAGCGTGGTGGTTTTCCCGGAGCCCGATGGGCCCAGCATGGTCAGGAATTCGCCCCGCGCGATGCTAAGATTGAGATCTTTTACGACAAGCGTTTCGCCATCGTAGCTTTTTTGGACTTCGGTGAACTCGACAAGGTTCTCGTTACTAATCGCCATCCCAGTGTTCGGCCCCTGCTCGGGTTGCTTGTTCGGGCCTGCCTCCGCCGCTGTCGCGGTCTTTTATGACCTCAGGTTCTTTTAACTTCGCCCGGGCCGATGCTATTCCATAACAATAGCGAATTCGAGTCATTCGTCCAGTGCGGGAATTGCCTTACAGTTCCACGACTGGGCGCGGTCCCGCCGGCCCAATCATGCAGACCCAATCACGCTGGCTGGATCACTCGGCCGCTTGGCCCTTGCTCTTCATCCAGGCGGCTGTGTCCTCCAGCGCCGCGCCGAACCGCTCCAGAAGCGTGTCGATATCCTTTTCGGTGCAAATCAGCGGCGGGCAAAACGCTAGGGTATCGCCGAGATTCCGCAGGATAAGCCCATGGTCCTGGCAGCGCTCGAAGAGGTAGGTCCCGACGACCCCGACCGGGTCGAATGCAGCCTTGCTGGCCTTGTCGGCGACGAGTTCGATCGCGGCAAGCATGCCCACTCCGCGAACCTCGCCCACGAGAGGATGATCGGTGAAGGCTCGCAGGCCGTTCTGTAAGCGGGGTGTCAGGGTGGCGGCATTCTCCACCAGCTTCCGCTCTTCGATGATCTTGATGTTCTCGAGCGCCACGGCGGTGGCCACCGGATGGCCGCTGGCCGTGAAGCCGTGGCCGAAAGTCCCGATCTTGGCGGTGTTCTCGGCGATGCCCTGATAGAGTTCGTCCGAGATCAAGAGGGCCGAAATAGGCATGTAGGAGGACGACAGGGCCTTCGAGACCGTCATCATGTCCGGGTCGATGCCATAGGTATCGCAGCCGAACATCTTGCCCGTCCGCCCGAATCCATTGATCACCTCGTCGGCGACCACGAGGATGTCGTGTTTGCGGCAGATTCGTTGGATCTTCTCCCAATAGGTCGCCGGAGGCGTGATCACGCCGCCCGCACCCATCGCCGGCTCCCCGATGAAGGCGGCGATGGTCTCCGGGCCTTCGTCTAGGATCAACTGCTCCAAATGCCCGGCCAGCCGGCTCGCGAACTCTTCCTCGCTCTCTCCCGGCTCCGCGAAGCGGTAGTGGTGGGGGCAGGCGGTGTGCAGAATGTTCGCAATCGGCAGGTCGAAGTCGCGGTGATTGTAAGGCAGACCCGTCAGGCTTCCCGACGCGATGGTCACGCCGTGATAGCCCTTGATGCGGGAAATGATTTTCTTCTTCTCTGGCCGTCCGATGGCGTTGTTGTAGTACCAGATCAGCTTCACCGCCGTGTCGTTCGCCTCGGAGCCCGAGTTCGTGAAAAAGACCCTTGCCGTATTCCGCAGCTTACCCGGCGCCATTGCCGCGAGCTTCTCGGCCAGGTCGATGGAGGGATCGTGGCTCTTGTGCGCGAAGGTGTGGTAATAGGGCAGCTTGCGCATTTGTTTAGTCGCCGCCTCGACCAAACGATCCTCCCCGAAGCCGACCGCCACGCTCCAGAGGCCTGAAAGTCCTTCCAGGTATTCCTTGCCCTGGTCGTCGTAAACATAGACGCCCTTGCCGCGCTCGATGATCATCGGCCCTTTTTCTTCGTGCTTGCGGGCGTTTGTGTAGGGATGCAGGCTGTACGCGACGTCGCGCGCTGCGGGCGAATTCGGGCGGATCGCCATGGCATTGCTCCTAGACTGCGGGTGAAGCGCCGACGTGGCTTCCCCGACGTGGCATTCGGGCAAGCCTATACCCTTGCTCAGGGGCCGCTCAAGATGTCTCGCGATGAATCGGGCAAGGGTTGGGCCCAAGCAAGAACCTAGAAAAGGACGAGCGTTCGATGGTGAAAATTTGCATGGCAGGGGTAACCGGCTGGACCGGGCGCGCGATCACGGAGGCTCTGGTGGCGGCTGAGGATCTTACCCTAACGGGTGCGGTTGCGCGAAAGGCCGCGGGACAAGACCTGGGTGAGGCATTGGGGCTTGCTCGCCAGGGGCTTGTCGTATCCAAGAGCGTGTCCGAGGCGCTCGATTCGGCCGCGTGCGACGTGCTGATCGACTACACCCATCCCGACTCCATCAAGGGGCACGTTCTCGAGGCCGTGGGCCGTGGCGTTTGCGTTGTCGTCGGCACCTCTGGGCTGACCGCCGAGGACTACGCGGAGATCGATGCGGCGGCGAGGTCCGCAAAGGTTGGTGTCCTCGCATCCGGAAATTTCGCCATCACCGCGGCTCTATTGAGCCATTTCGCCTTACAGGCCGCGCGCTACATCGAGCACTTCGAGGTGATCGACTACGCCAAATCCGCCAAGCCGGACGCCCCATCCGGCACGGCGCGCGAACTCGCCGAGCGTTTGGGCGAGGTTCGGCAGCCGGCCATCGATTGGCCCCTGGACCGGATTCGCGGGCCGCGCGAGCTTCGGGGCGGCAGCATTAATGGGGTGCAGGTGCATTCGGTCCGCTTGCCCAGCTATACGGCTTCGGTGGATGCGCTTTTCACGGTGCCCGGTGCCCGCTTGAAGCTAACCCACGATGCCGGGACGGACGCGCGGGTTTATGCCGAGGGAACGCTGTTGGCGGCGCGCAAGGTCGGTGGTTTCGTCGGGCTGAAACGGGGACTCGATCAGCTTCTTTTCGAGGAAGGCGACTGATCCTCCAAACACGAGCGCGCGGAATGGGGTGACGGCGACTCTGCCGCTCCGCTATATAAACCACCGGTAGCGGATATGGCGGGGAAGGGGCCGGAGGGATTGGCACCGGCCCCCTAACGCGGGAGTTAACGGCGGCCGGTGCTGACGGTCCTTTTCCTCTTCAAGGCGATCCTCGCGGGGTTCATCGTAGCCGTGCCGGTTGGCCCGATCGGCGCCATCGTCATGCGCCGGGCCTTGCACGGGCGCTGGGCAAGCGGTCTGGTTACGGGCTTGGGGGCCGCCGTTGCCGACGCGGTGCTTGCGGCGGTGGCCGGCTTGGGCCTGACCCTGGTTCTGAGCTACTTGCGCGATTACGAGAGCGCCATTCGCTTTTTCGGCGGCCTCTTGCTGATCTACTTCGGTGTGCGGATGCTGGTGCAGCATCCACCTCATCTGCCGCAGAAGCAGCCGGACGAGACCTTGAACGGCCGCAGGCTTCGGATCTTGCGGGAGTCCTCGGCGGATTTCAGCGGGGGGTTCCTGCTCACCATCATCAACCCCGCGACCTTTGTCGCGTTCATGGGCGTCTTCGCCGCGCTGGATCTTTTCGTGTCGGAGGCGCCGACGGTGGTCAGCTCCGCCCTCTTGATCCTTGGCGTCTTCGCGGGTTCGGCCCTATGGTGGCTGACATTGGCGCTGGCGTCCGCGGCGGTAAGGTCTTGGCTTTCCTATAGCCTGATCGAGTGGATCAACCGGGTTCTTGGCGTTCTGGTGATCGGCTTCGGATTGGCGACGCTTCTCTCCGTCTTCGGCCTGCCGATCTAGATGCCGCGAAAGGGAGAAGCGAGAGGCATGCGGGTATTCGGGGACGCCGGTTCCGGGAACTGTTATAAGATTCAACTGCTGCTGAACTTGCTCGATATCGATTACGAGTGGGTTTCCATCGACATCCTGAAGGGCGAGACGCGCACGCCCGAATACCTCGCCCGGAACGCGAACGGCAAGATTCCATTGCTTGAATACGCGCCGGGCGACTATCTTGCCGAATCTAATGCCATCCTGCATTACCTGGCCGAAGGCAGCGCCTACCTGCCCACCGATCGCTTGGCGCATGCGCAGGTCCTGCAGTGGATGTTCTTCGAGCAGTACAGTCACGAGCCCTGCATCGCGGTCGCGCGATTCTATATTTTTTACCTTGAAGATCGCGAGGGCCGCCGCGCGGAGTTGGAAAAGCTCTGGGAACGGGGCTACGCTGCCTTGAAGGTGATGGAAAGCCGCTTGGCGCAAAGCCCTTTCTTGGTGGGGGAGACGCCGACGATCGCCGATCTTTCGCTCTTCGCCTACACCCACGTAGCCCACGAGGGTGACTTCTATCTCGATGATTTCCCGGCGATCCGGGCGTGGATCGATGCCATCGAAGCTTTGCCCAGGTTCCGGCCAATGGGCCGGCGAGGGCCGCCAGAAACAAAGGAGGCGCGGTGATGACCGCCCCAAATCAGGTTCTGATCCGCGATTGCCGGATCTTCGACGGATGGAACGAGGCACTTCTGGACGCTCATCATGTCCTGGTGGAGTCCAATCGGATCAAGGAGGTGTCCGACCGTCCGATCGAAGCGCCCAACGCGCGGGTAGTGGAGGCCGGGGGCAAGGTTCTCATGCCCGGCCTTATCGACGCTCATTATCACGCCGTGGCCGTCGATCCGGATTTGCGCAAGCTGGAAACCATGTCCCGCTACCACATCGCGCAGTACGCGCGCGGGTTCCTGGAGGCCTCCCTGCGGCGCGGCTTCACGTCGATCCGCGATGCCGGCGGCGCCGACTTCGGCCTGGCACTGGCGGTGGAGAGCCGCCTGGTCGAGGGGCCGCGTGTCTTCTATTGCGGCCACGCTTTGACCCAAACCGGCGGCCACGCGGATTTTCGAGGCTTGAACGAGGATCACCCGGCATTTTGCCTCTGCGGTCAGGGCGGCAATACCATGGGCATTATCGCCGATGGCGTTGCCGAGGTGCGCCGCGCAGCCCGCGAGGAGCTTCGCAAAGGCGCCACCCAGATCAAGATCATGGCCTCGGGCGGGGTATCGTCTCCGACCGATCCGATATGGAATTTGCAATATTCCGAGGAGGAGATCCGGGCCATTGTCTGGGAGGCGGAGTCCTGGCGGACCTACGTCATGGCCCATGCCTACACGCCGGAAGCCATTCGTCGTTGCGTGGCGTTTGGTGTGCGCTCGGTCGAGCACGCGAATCTCATCGACGCGGAAACCGCGGCGTTCTGTGCCGAGAAGGGGGCGTATGTCGTCCCGACCCTGGTGACTTACGACGCCTTGGAAAGCGACGGTCCGGCCCTTGGCCTGCCCGAGGTGAGCCTGGAGAAACTGCGCGACGTGCGCGCGGTTGGCCTGAATTCGCTGGAAATCCTGCGCGACGCCGGAGTGAAGATGGGTTTCGGCACCGATCTGCTGGGTCAGATGCACCGACATCAGTCCCGCGAGTTCTCCATCCGGGCGGAGGTCTTGACCCCCCTTGAAATCCTGCGCTCGGCCACGCGCGTCAACGCGGAGATGATGAATCGGCAAGGCGAATTGGGCTGTGTCGCCGCCGGGGCGCTGGCCGACCTCTTGCTGATCGACGGGAATCCCTTGGACGACATTGCCTTGCTGGCGAATGACGGGGCAGGGGTGTCGATGATCATGAAGGACGGTGAAATCTATCGATAAACCCGCGGCGCGAAACCGCCGGAATGATTTTATTCCGCTTGTTTCGGGAAGCGGGCTGTACCAAAGTTGGAGGAATCTGGAGCCGACCGCCCCCAGGCGGCTCACCGGTCCCGGCTTGGCTGGCGGAGCGGAGAATAAACTTTTGGGGACTATAGGGAAGCTGGGGCGCCTGCCGCCTCGAGGGCTAACGGATCAGGGAGAATAAGATGCGTTTACGTATTGGCGTGGCGGCGGCCATCGCGGCGGTAGCCGCAATGGCGATGACGCCGCACTCGGACGCGCGCGCGGAGAAGGTTTTCCGCTACGCGACCACGGGCGATATCCTGGGCTTGGACCCGCACTCGAACAACGAGGGTCCGACCAACACCATGAAGGGGAACATCTACGGCAAGATGCTGCACCGGCTGCCGGACCTGTCCCTGGAGCCGGACTTGGCGGTGTCCTGGGAGGTGATCGACCCCAATCGCTGGCGTTTCAAGCTGCGCGAGGGGGTAACTTTCCATAACGGCAACCCCTTCACGGCCGATGACGTGGTGTATTCCTTCAAGCGTCAGACGCAGGAAACTTCGGACATGGCCTTCGCGCTGGCGACGGTCGCCGACGTGGAGAAGGTCGACGAGTACACGGTCGACCTGATCACCAAGGGCCCTGACCCGATCCTGCTGCTGAACATGCCCAACTTCTACATTATGGATAAGGAGTGGACGGAGGAGAACAACGCCTTCGAAGTCGTGCGCGGCGCCGGGAAGACGAACTACCCGAACGTCAACGCGAACGGCACCGGCCCCTTCATGGTCGAGGAGTGGGTGCAGGACAACCGCGTGGTGCTCGTGCCCTTCGACGGCTACCACAGCAACGACAAGATCATGTCGAACTTCGACAAGGCGGTCTTTACGCCCATCGGCAACGACGCGACCCGCGTTGCCGCCCTGTTGTCGGGCGAAATCGATCTCATGTATCCGGTGCCCTTGCAGGACATCAAGCGCCTCGAGTCCGACCCGAATACCCAGGCGCTGGAAGGCCCGGAACTACGGACCATCTTCCTGGGCTATGACCAGTACCGCGACGAGCTGCTGGACATGCCGGGCTCGGGCAAGAACCCGTTCAAGGATCCTCGGGTGCGTCAGGCCTTCCATCAGGCCATCGACATCGAGGCCATCAAGCGCGTCGTGATGCGCGGCGCCTCGACGCCCACCGGGCTGATGGTCGCCCCGGGGATCAACGGCTTCATGGAAGACATGAACGACCGCCAGCCCTACGATCCGGACAACGCCAAGGCGCTTCTGGCCGAGGCCGGCTATCCGGACGGTTTCCCGGTGACCTTCGACTGCCCGAACGACCGCTACGTCAACGACGAGGCGATCTGCACTGCGGTCGTGCCAATGCTGGAGCGCATTGGCATCGACGTCACCCTGAACGCGCAGACGAAGTCGCTGCATTTCAATAAGATCGGCAAGGCCGAGGACAACAACACCAGCTTCTTCATGCTGGGTTGGACCCCGGGCTCCTACGACTCCCTCAATCCCTTGATGCAGCTCATGACCTTGGGCAAGCCGGGCCATGGCGACTGGAATTCCGGCCGCTACACCAACCCGCGCGTCGAGGAGTTGACGGAGGAGATCAAGACCGAACTGGATCCGGAAAAGCGGGCGGCGCTGATTCGCGAAGCCTTCCAGATTCATAAAGACGACTTCGGTCACCTTCCGCTGCACCAACAGGCGCTGGCCTGGGGTGTGCGGAGCGACACCGTCGAGGAAGTGGTGCAACGCCCCTTCAACGACGTGGACCTGCGTTACGTTAAGCTGAAGTAGCCGCTGCGGCGAGGGGAACGGCCTGGGTCCGGCGGCGGAAGCCGTCGGCGCCCGGGCCGGCCCGAATTCTTCGATTAGGCGGTTTTCGGATGTTCGCATTCATCGTGCAGCGGCTGTTCCAAGCGATCTTCGTCATGCTGGCGGTCGCCCTGGTGTCGTTCACGCTGTTTCAGTTCGTCGGCGACCCCATCAACAACATGATGGGTCAAGACGCCACCGAGGAGCAGCGCGAAGCCCTGCGCGAACGCTTAGGCCTGAACGATCCGGTGCCGGTCCAGTTTCTGCGCTTCGTTGGCAACACGGTGCAGGGGGAATTCGGCTTGTCGTACCGGGTCGGCAAGCCGGTTTCGGAATTGATCGCCGAGCGGTTGCCGGCGACCCTGGAGTTGGTGGCGGTCTCCGCGGTGCTGGCGCTGGTGGTTGGCGTGCCCATGGGGATCTATACCGGGCTCAAGCGATATTCCGTGGTCAGCAGGCTTTTTCTGACGGTTTCGCTCGTTGGCATATCTCTGCCAACTTTTTTGATCGGCATTCTTTTGATCCTTATTTTCGGCGTCTGGCTCGGCTGGCTTCCGACCTTCGGGCGCGGCGGCACGGTGGACCTTGGCCTTTGGCAGACGAGTTTCCTGACGCTGCAGGGCTGGAGCCATTTGATCCTGCCTTCGATTACCCTGGCGCTTTTCCAATTGACGCTAATCATGCGCTTGGTGCGGGCGGAGATGCTCGAGGTTTTGCGCACCGACTACATCAAGTTCGCTCGGGCCCGGGGCTTGCGAAATCGCGCCATCAATTATGGCCATGCCTTGAAAAACACCCTGGTGCCGGTGATCACCATCATGGGCCTACAGATCGGCTCTTTGCTGGCCTTCTCGATCATTACCGAAACGGTGTTCCAGTGGCCTGGCATGGGCCTGCTGATCCTGCAGGGCATCCAATTCGTCGATATCCCCGTGATGTCGAGCTATCTGGTGCTCGTCGCGCTGTTCTTCGTCATCATCAACCTCACTGTTGACCTGCTTTACTACGCGGTCGATCCGCGCCTGCGCATCGAGCGCGGGCCGGCAGGCCATTGAGCGGGGGCGGGGCATGACCGCTGGAAGCGAAATTCGCACGATCTCTCCTGGCTTCGGTGCCCGCGTCGGCGACAGCCTGAAACGCTTTTTCGACAGCGACGTCTTCTACAGCTTCAAGCGCTCCCCGGTGACGATTATCGCCTTCCTTGTGACCGTGCTGCTAATCCTCGGTGCCGCTCTGGCACCCTGGATCGCACCCCACAACACCAACGATGTGGCCAGCCTGAACCTGATGGACGCTTTCCGTCCACCTGTCTGGGAGTCGGGTGGGGAGCCCAACTTCCTTTTGGGCACGGACGATCAAGGGCGCGGTGTCTTGTCCTCGATCATGTTTGGGATGCAGCTCTCTTTGCTGGTGGGCTTCGCTTCCGTGCTGCTGGCCGCCGCCGTTGGCACGATCCTGGGCCTTTTGAGCGGCTATGTCGGCGGGCGCGTAGATAGCGTGATCATGCGCATCGCCGACGTGCAGCTGACGTTTCCGGCGATCCTGATCGCGCTCTTGATCGACGGTATCGTGGGCAGCTTGTTGCCCAGGGCCATGCACGAGGAGGTGAAGATCTACGTTCTCATCGTAGCCATCGCCGCTTCCCAATGGGTGAATTTCGCGCGTACCGTCAGAGGTTCGACCCTGGTGGAGAAGAACAAGGAGTACGTCCAGGCGGCACGTGTCATTGGGGTGCGCCCTATCGCGATCATGTGGCGCCACGTCCTGCCGAATGTCATGGGTCCGGTGCTGGTGATCGCCACTCTGTCGCTCGCTCTGGCGATCCTGACCGAAGCCACGCTCTCCTTCCTCGGTGTTGGCGTGCCGGTCACGCGGCCGTCGCTTGGCACCTTGATCCGCATCGGCAACGACTTCCTGTTTTCGGGTGAGTGGTGGATGACGATCTTTCCGGGGTTGGCTCTGGTGATTTTGGTGCTTTCCGTCAACCTCTTGGGCGATTGGCTGCGCGACGCCCTCAATCCGAAGCTTCGATGATGAGCGAGTCCGATCCCGTCGGCGCCGCACCGCGCGAGGCTTTGCTGCAGGTCGAGAACCTGCGGATCGAGTTCCCCACCCGCCGCGGCGTCCTGGTGGCCGTGGACGACATTTCCTTTCACATCAACGAGGGCGAGGTTCTGGGCGTCGTCGGGGAATCCGGGGCGGGCAAGTCGCTGACCGGGGCCTCGATCATTGGCTTGCTGGAGCCGCCAGGCCGGATCGCCGGCGGAGAGATTTTGCTCTCCGGGCGGCGGATCGATCATCTTCCCTACGAGGACATGCGGCGGATCCGTGGCCGCGAAATCGGGATGGTCTTCCAGGACCCGCTGACCAGCTTGAACCCGCTCTACACGGTCGGGCGCCAGCTCATCGAAACCATTCAGACCCACACGGACTTGAGCGAGCAGGCCGCGCGGAAGCGCGCGTTGGAATTGCTTGGTGAGGTCGGCATTCCGGCGGCGAGCCAGCGCATCGATCAGTATCCTCACCAATTCTCCGGCGGGATGCGCCAGCGCGTGGTTATCGCGCTCGCGCTTTGCATCAATCCCAAGCTGGTGATCGCTGACGAACCCACCACCGCACTCGACGTTTCCATCCAGGCCCAGATCATCAAGTTGCTCAAGCGCCTCTGTCACGAGCACGGGGCGGCGGTGATGCTGATCACCCACGACATGGGCGTGATCGCCGAAACCGCCGACCGGGTCGCGGTGATGTACGCCGGGCGGATCGCCGAAGTCGGGCCTGTGAGCCAAGTTATCAAGCACGCACGCCACCCCTATACCCACGGCTTGATGGGCTCGATTCCCATGATCGGGCACGACATGGAGCGGCTGACCCAGATCGACGGCTCCATGCCGCGCTTGACGGAGATCCCGCGCGGCTGCGCATTCAATCCGCGCTGCCCGAAGGTTATGGAGCGCTGCCGGCTCGATCGTCCCGAACCGCTGCCGGTGGGCAATTCCCAGGTGGCGTGCTGGCTCTATGACGATCCCAGCGCGGAGGTGGAGGAGATCGTGTTTGGAGAGGCCGAGAATGGCTGACCGCGTTGAGGCAATGCCGGAAGACTCTGGCGACGCTTTGGTTCGCGTGACGGATCTGGCGAAGTACTTCGACGTGTCGCCGCCCTGGCTAACGCGGGTTCTTCAGAACGAGCCGCGCTTGTCCCTGCGCGCGGTGGACGGGGTCAGCTTTGATATCCCGCGGGGCAAGACCTTCAGCCTGGTTGGGGAGTCGGGCTGTGGGAAATCCACGGTCGCCAGGCTTGTAGTGGGGCTCTACCGGCCGACCATGGGAAGCATCGAGTTCGAAGGCGTCGACATGGCGAGCCTGAAAACCCGCGCTCAGATGGCGCCGGTGCGCAAGCGTTTGCAGATGATCTTTCAGGATCCCTTCGCCAGCCTGAATCCGCGCTGGCGGGTCGCCGACATCATCGCCGAGCCAATTCGCGCCCACGGCTTGATGAGTGACGATGGGGAGATCGCGCGCCGGGTTGGGGAGCTCTTGGAGCAAGTGCGCTTGAGCGCGCGCGATGGCGAGAAGTTCCCGCATGAGTTTTCCGGCGGTCAGCGCCAGCGGATCTCCATCGCCCGGGCCTTGGCGAGCAATCCCGACTTCCTGGTGTGCGACGAGCCGACCTCGGCCCTCGATGTTTCCGTTCAGGCGCAAATTCTCAATCTGATGAAAGATTTGCAGCGCGAGTTGGGCCTCACGTATCTCTTCATCAGCCACGATCTCGCGGTGGTCTATCACATCTCTGACTATCTGGGGGTGATGTACCTCGGCCGCCTGGTGGAGTGGGGCGCGGCGCGAGAGATTTTCCGGGAGCCGCGACACCCCTACACACGCATGTTGCTGGACGCGATTCCCGATTTGGAGATGAGCGGGCGCCAGCGCATTCCGGTGGCCGGCGAGGTGCCGAGCCCAATCAGCCCGCCGACCGGCTGCCACTTCCATCCCCGTTGTCCCTTCGCAAACGACCGTTGCCGGACCGAGATGCCGCTGCCCATCGCCACCGCCACGGGCGAAGTGCGCTGTCATGCGGTGGAGGAGGGCCGCCTGACGGAAGAGCTGATCCGGGCCAAGCGGGCCGAGGCCGGGATCGCGAACTAATAGTCTTGGCACGACCTCGGCGGCGGGCGAACGGGGGCGAAACCTCTTCGTGATGTTGACACAAATCAATGTGTTAGCGGCGAGTTCGCGCTTAAATCGCGCCCGTCCAATGTGGAAGGGGAGCCGCGATGAGTTACAAGAATCTCTTGGTGCATCTTGACGATAGCAAGCACTGCTCCGCGCGGGTTGCCGCGGCGCTCGATCTGGCGGCGCGTTGTGATGCGCACCTGGTCGGTCTCTACCTCCACTCCGAACCGGTGATCCCGGGCTACGTCTCCGTGCAGATTCCCCCGGAAGTCCGGGAAATGCAGCGTAAGGTGCGGGCGGAACAGGCGGAGACGGTTATTGCAGCCTTCGAGGAGGCAGCGAGGCTCGCCGGGGTGAGCAGTATCGAAACGCGCAGCGAAACCGGCTACGCGGAGGACGCCCCCGACCTTTTGGCGCTGCACGGCCGCTACGCGGATTTGCTGCTAATCGGTCAGCATGACCCGGACGACGAGCACAGCCCGCCGCGCTCCGTCGTCGAGCATGTCCTGCTTGGCTGTGGACGGCCATGCATCGTGATTCCCTACATCGGGGCGCCCGCCGGTTTCGGCCAAAGGGTTCTGCTGGCTTGGGATTCGAGCCGGGAGGCCGCGCGCGCGGTGAGCGACTCCTTGCCGCTGCTGGAGCGCGCCAAGAGCGTTAGCGTGGTGGCCGTGAACCCGAAAAGCGGCATTGGGGGACACGGTGAGGAGCCGGGTGCCGATATCGCCTTGTCGCTGGCCCGGCACGGCGTGAAGGCCGAGGCACAGCATATCGTTGCACCGGACCTCGACGTGGCGGATACACTCCTCTCAAAAGCCGCGGACGCGGATTCTGACCTCTTGGTAATGGGTGCCTATGGGCATTCGCGCCTGCGTGAAGTCATGCTCGGAGGTGCGACCCAATCCATCCTGGAACAAATGACCGTGCCGGTCCTGATGTCCCACTAGGCTTGCGGGATTAACTCCCCGCCAGGCCTGCGATGGCGAGGCGCTGGGTTTCCAGGCCGCGTTCCCAGACGGCTTCCTTCCAGTCGTCGGCGTCGGGATAGAAGCACCGGCGGATTTCCGCCTTGATATCCCGGCCGAGCGCCGTGTCCAAGTCGCCGTGCAGGTGTAGCCAGTTGTCGGCGCGCAAGGACTGCAGCACTTCCTCGATCGCGCGGGTGCCGTACTCCAGAGTGACGCCGGTGATGGCCGCGTGCGGCAGGGCGCCGGCGATGCCATTGATGCTCGTTCCGGTCAGTTGAGGAGAGACGGCTGTTCCGGCTGTGGGCCGCGTGAAGTCGTCCCCGTACCACTCGGCCACCCGCGCGTCGCCATTACTGTCGGCCGGATGAACGCAGATTCGCTCGCCGTAGCCATAGGGTCCCAGCCCCGTGTGATAGTCGATGGAGGCAACGGCTTTAGCCGCTCCAAGATGGCTCTGAAGCGCTTTTATAAAGGTTTCGCGCGACCAGACCGGACCCTGGCCACCGTAGAATAAGCCATCCGGGTGGCTGTACTGCCCGGAGGCTACGGCCGACTGCAGGCCCCAGGGCCCATGTTCGGCGCGATAGGCCTCGATCACCGTTTGGGCCTCGGCCAAGGCCTCGGGTGTCCAATCCTTTGGGCAGATCGCGTCGTGGAGTTCGCGGTAGCCGGGATTATCGGGTAGGGGCGAGGCGAAATCCGCGTAGTTGCGGTTGAGATCGACGTTGCCCTCGGTCACACGGCGGCTCCAGGCGAAACCATGTGGATTGATCGCGTGGATCATCATGACCGCGATATCCGGCGGGAGTTCCGCGAGCAACCCGCTGCGCAGGGTTGCCACCTGGGCGCCCGAGCCGCAATAGCCCTCGACGCCATGGGTGGCGGAAATCGTCAGCAGGACTTTCTCAGCGTCGCGCGGCCCGATCCAGGCAATATCCGTGGTGAGCGTTTCGCCGTCCGGTCCGGGGTGGGGGTGAGCGTGGCTTTCGAGCAAGGCCCCGGCCTCGACGCAGGCGTCGCGAAATTTCGTCCTGGCGTCCGAGTAACTGTCTGAAAAATAGCCGGATATGGCCATTTGCTCCTCCGTTTGGGCCCACCGTCCCGCAGGGGGTCCTCTTGAATTTGTGATCGGATTTTCCACCAGCGCTACTTGGCCGGGCCGGAGTCCTGCCACATACTTTCAGACATGAGAAGACTTGCTTTATCTCTTTTGCTTGTCGTCATCGCGGTCGCCTGGAGCCCAGCGGCGGCTGACCAGAACGATCCCCGCTTAGACGGTCTCTTTATCATGCTGAAGGAGACTTCCGACCCCTACAACGCGATTGGGGTGGAGAACGCCATCTGGATAATTTGGCACGAGACTGACAACCAGGGCGCTGCCGAGCTGTTGGCGGACGGGACGGCGGCCATGCACAGCGGGTCCTATGACCGCGCCTTGGAGCTCTTCGACAACCTGATCGCGGAGGCGCCGGATTTCGCGGAAGGCTGGAACAAGCGGGCGACTGTCCAGTATTTGCGTGGGGACTACGAGGCTTCCCTGGCGGACATCGATGAGACGCTAAAGCGCGAGCCCAGGCACTTTGGTGCGTTGAGCGGGCGCGGATTGGTCTACACGGAGATGGGCCAGCCGGCCGAAGCGGTCTCGGCCTTTGAAGAGGCCTTGGAGATTCATCCCAGTCTGCGCGGGGCACGCGCTAACCTCGAAGCCCTTCGCAGGTTGATCGAGCCCATCTAAACGCGCGCTCTTCTCCATATCTTCCCAGTCATGGCAGCTATGACGCTAGCGGCTATGGTGCTGCCCGCCTATAGGCGGTACTTTTCGGCTGGCTTCGGCTAGGAGCGAGCAGGGGATGACTACCGGCCAGACAGCTCGATCGCCACTTTGGATCTTGATCGCCGCAGGCATCGTGCTCGGCCTGGGGATGGGCGTGCGCCAAACCTACGGGCTGTTCATCGAGCCGATCAACGCCGATCTGGGAGTCAGCGTCGCCAGTATCTCCCTGGCCATCGCCATCCAGAACCTGCTGTGGGGCGTTGTGACACCGTTCTGCGGCGCGATCGCCGACCGCTACGGGACGGGCCGGGTGCTGGTGGTTGGCGGCCTGTTTTATGCCGGCGGCTTGGTATTGACCGCATTCGCCCAGGGGCCGGTCGCGGTTTTCGCGGGCACGGGCCTCTTGGTCGGTCTGGGCGTCAGCGCGGCCAGTTTCCCGCTGGTGCTCTCGGTGGTGGCGCGCAGCGCGCCGGACGACCGGCGCAACACTTGGCTTGGCCTCGCCTCGGCCGGCGGTTCGGTTGGCCAATTCCTGCTGCTGCCGGGCGCGCAAGGTCTGATCGCTGCCTTCGGCTGGGTCAACGCTTTGCTTGTTCTGGCGGCACTCGCCTTCTTGATCGTGCCCCTGGCGGCGAGCCTGAGCATGAAGCCGGGCACGACCCAGGGCAGCGCGCAATCCCTGTCCACGGCCTTGGAAGAGGCGCGCGGCCATGGCGGCTACTGGCTTCTAACGGCCGGGTTCTTCGTCTGTGGCTTTCACGTTTCCTTCATCGCCACGCATCTGCCCGGCTACATCGTCTCCTGCAACCTTCCCGCCTTCGTCGGGGCGACGGCCTTGGGGTTGATCGGTTTCTTCAACATCATCGGCGGGCTGATGGCCGGCTGGCTTGGCCAGCGGTTCCGCGTCAAGTACCTGCTGGCCGGGATTTATCTGGCGCGGGCCGCCGCCATCACCATCTTTGTCCTTGCCCCAAAAGTCGATGTGGTGGTCTGGGCTTTCTCCGCCACCTTCGGATTGCTTTGGCTGTCCACGGTCCCTTTGACCAGCGCTCTCGTGGGACAGATATTCGGTCCACGCTACATGGCCACGCTCTTCGGCATCGTGATGCTCGGCCACCAGGTCGGGGCTTTCTTCGGGGCCTGGCTTGGCGGTTTGAGCTTCGACATGACCGGGTCCTACGACACGGTCTGGTGGATCGCGATTCTGCTGGGCCTCTTGGCCGCCGCCCTGCATTGGCCTATCGAAGACAAGACGATCCAGCGCCCGGCGACTGAGGCGGCGAGTTAAGCAGGACCCTAGGCCCAGGCCCTCTGCCCAGGCCCTAGACCCAGGCTCTAGACGTCCACCCAGGCGATGCGAAGGATGTTTGTGGAACCGGGGGTTCCGAAGGGCACGCCGGCGGTGATTACCAGCTTGTCCCCGCGGGCCGCGAAATTTTCCTTCACCGCTGTGCGGCAGGCCTTCTTCACCATCTCCGCGAAGCTCTGCACGTCCTTGGTGTGAACGCAGTGAGAGCCCCAAAGGATCGCGAGCCGTCGCGCCGTGCTCAATTCCGCCGTCAGGGTTAGGATCGGCGAGACGGGCCGCTCGCGGGCCGCCCGAATGGCCGTCGAGCCACTGGTGGTATAGGTCACGATGGCGGCGGCCGAGATGGTTTGGGCTACTTGGGCGGCGGCGGCCGAGATCGCGTCGGCCGCGGTGGCCTCCGGCTCCGGATGCAAAGCCGCGATAATCGGCCGGTAGGAAGAGTCGCGCTCAGTGCGTTCGATAATGCGGCTCATCATCGAAACCGCCTCGGCCGGATAATGGCCGGCGGCCGATTCGGCGGAGAGCATTACCGCGTCCGCGCCGTCGTAGATCGCGGTCGCTACGTCCGAGGCCTCGGCGCGGGTGGGTGCTGGCGAAGACACCATGGAATCCAGCATCTGCGTCGCCACTACCACCGGCTTGCCCGCCAGCCGACAGGCCCGGATGATTTCCTTCTGGCGGCCGGGTACGTCCTCCGGATCCAATTCCACGCCAAGGTCGCCGCGCGCCACCATCAGGGCGTCGGAGAGCTCCACCAGCTCGTGCAGGCAGTTGAGGGCGGCCGGCTTTTCGATTTTCGCCATGACGGCCGCACGGCCCGCGATCAAGCGCCGGGCCTCGGCTACGTCTTCCGGCCGTTGCACGAATGACAAGGCCACCCAGTCAACGCCCAGTTCAAGGCCGAAGGCCAGATCCTTCCGGTCTTTCTGGGTGAGCGGCGACAAGGGCATCACGACACCCGGCACGTTGACGCCTTTCCGGTCGCTTAGGATGCCGCCGGTCACCACGACGGTATCAGCGTAGTCCGGCCCGCAGTCCACAACCTCCAGGCGGAGCTTGCCGTCGTCGAGCAGGATCGGCGTGCCTGCTTGCAACCCGGCGAAGATTTCCGGATGGAGGAGGGGCGCGCGGCGCGCGGTCCCCATGGCCTTGTCGAGGTCGAGGCGGAAGGGATCCCCCCGCTCGATCCGCGCTTGGCCGCCTTCCAATTGGCCGATCCTCAGTTTGGGGCCTTGCAGGTCCTGCAGAACCCCGATGGGCCGCCCGAGCTCCTTTTCCAAGCGCCGAAGTATGTCGTAGCGCGCCCGGTGCTCGTCATGGGTGCCATGACTGAAGTTCAGCCGGAAGACATCGACGCCGTTCTCGAATAGGCGGCGGATCGTGGGCTCGTCGGAACTGGCCGGGCCTAGGGTTGCAACGATCTTTGCTTTGCGCTGGCGTCTCATGGTCGCGGGGCCTGGTTCGTCTCTAGGAGGTGATGAGAATGGCTCGAAAATCGTTCACATTGGTTAACGTCGGGCCGGTGACGACCAGATCGCCCAAGGCGTCGAAGACTGAGTAGGCATCATTGTCGGCCAGTCTGGCCTTCGCGTCCATGCCAAGATCCGCTGCACGCTTCAAACTGTCGGGAGAGGAGAGCGCGCCAGCGTTGTCCTCGCTGCCGTCGATGCCGTCGGTGTCGCAGGCGATGGCGTAAACACCCTCCAAGCCATCCAGTGCCACCGTGAGGCCGAGCAGGAACTCCGCATTCCGGCCGCCCCGGCCCGAGCCGTGGAGCGTGACCGTGGTCTCGCCCCCCGACAGCAGAACGCACGGCGGGCGCTCCGGCTGTCCGTGGGCCCGCACCTGCCGGGCGATTCCCGCCATGACCTTACCCAGTTCCCGTGCCTCGCCCTCAAGGGAGGCCCCTAATATCACCGGCAGAACGCCGGCCGAGCGCGCCAGGGCGGCGGCGGCCTCCAAGGATTCTTGGGGACGGGCAATCAAGCGGAACTCCGCGCGCTCCAGCCTCTTGTCGCCGGGCTTGGGCGTGTCGTCGTCGGCGCTTTCCAAATGCTGGAGCACTGTCGCGGGAGGATTGATGCCGTATTTCGCCAGGATCGCGCGGGCATCTGCGAAACTGGTCGGGTCGGGAACTGTCGGGCCAGAAGCGATGGTCGAGGGATCGTCGCCGGGCACATCCGAGATCGCCAGTGTCAGAGCGCGGGCCGGCGCCGCCGCGGCGGCCAGGCGCCCGCCCTTGATTGCGGAGAGGTGCTTGCGCAGGCAGTTCATCTCGTCAATCGCGGCACCGGATTTCAACAGGGCGCGATTGACGGCGCGCTTATCCTCGAAGGTCACCCCAGGCGCCGGCAGGGCCAACAACGCCGATCCACCGCCCGAGATCAGGCAAAGCAGCAGGTCGTCGGGTCCGAGCCCCTCGGCAAGCGCGAGAATGCGAGCGGCGGCTTGCTGTCCGGCATCATCGGGCACGGGGTGGGAGGCTTCCACGACTTCAATATGCTGGCACGGCGCGCCATGGCCATATCGCGTGACCACCAGCCCCTCGAGGGGCGGCCCCCAAGCGGCCTCCACGGCTTGCGCCATGGCTGCCGCCGCTTTGCCCGCACCGACCACCACCACCCGGCCATCGGGCCTCGGCGGAAGATAGCCCGACAGGACCCTGCGCGGTTCCGCCGCCTCCACGGCCGTGTCGAAGAGGGCGCGCAGTAGCGCCAAAGGTGCGTCCAGACTGACTGTCATTTTGGATGCTTCCCCTTGGCCGCCCCTGTCTCGCTTAAGGTGCAGCTTACCAGGAACCCAAGAATCAGGAAGACCACAAGCACGGAGAATGCGGTTTCGTAGGTTGCCTCGGAGTAAAGTCTCGCGCCGTCGATTTCCTTGCCATCCCATCCGCTGTCGAGCAAGGCCCCGATCAGGGGCTGGAAGATCGCCCCGGTGCCAACCACGCAACCATTCAAGAACCCGTAGGCCGCACCGGTGTTCTCCGCGGGGTTAATCTCGCGCATCATCGCGAAGCAAATCGCCATGGCCCCTAGCCCGACGCCCGCCAGAAGGAAAAGAAGGGCCGCGAATGGGCCGCCTGGCCTGAGATAGAGCAAGGCCGAAAGACAGGCCAAACCCAGCAGTGCGCCTAACAGAAGGGGCAGCTTGCGGCGCCCAAGGCGGTCCGAGGCATAGCCTGCCAGCGGCGATCCCGCGGCCCAGCCGATTAGCAATAGTGATGTGGTCGCCGCGGCTTCCGCGCGGGCCATGCCGCCTGTCTGCATCAGCCAGGCAACGCCCCAAAGGCCCGCGAAGGAAAGCATTGGTGCGGTCATCGAAGCACCGACCAGGCAAATCATCCAATTGCGCGGCAGGCTGAAAACCTCGCCCAGGCCCTTGAGCAAACTCTTGGCGGTATCCGATGCTGCTGCTTCGGTATTCGTGCCGTTGGGCGAATCCCGAACGATGAGCCAGATGGAAAGGGCGAGTGCTAGACCAAGGGCGCCGGACCCGAGCAAGGCACCCCGCCAGCCGGCAAGCTCGACCAGGGCGGCAAGCGGTGCTTGTCCGCCGATTCCGCCGATCATTCCGGCCATCATGGTGAGACCCGTGAGCTGCGCGAAGCGGCTGGCGGGAAACCAATTGGTCGCAAGCTTCAGCGTGCCGACGAAGGAGCACCCCGCGCCGGCGCCGACCATCAGGCGGGCCGCATAGGCCAGAAGCAGACTCTCCGCGGTGGCGAACACAAGCGTGCCCACCGCGCAGAGGGTGGCGCCAAAGGCAAGCATGCGGCGCGGGCCCCAGCGGTCGACCATGAGGCCGACAGGAATTTGCAGACTGGCGTAGGCATAGAAGTAGAACGCGGAGAGGTTTCCCAGCACGGCGCCGCTGACCGCGAAGTCGCGCATCAAGGGATCGATCATCACGCTGGGTGCCACACGCTGGAAGAAGCCGTAGCAAAAGAGAGTGGCGCCCAGGCCCCAAATCAGCCAGGCCATTCGTCCGATTGAGCGGTCTCTGCTCGGGGCTTGATCCTGTGCCGTCACGGAGTCTAGCCGCGATCCACTGGCGTGAGCGGAGGGCCTTCGCTAAGGGCCGGTCCCTCCGATCCGTCCCTTTGGTACTTGGCGTTCACATTCGCCATGTGCTCGGCCATGGCCTCCGCGGCACCCTCGGCGTCGCCAACGCGAATGGCCTCGGCGATGTGCCGGTGCTGCTCGAGAAAGCGTTTGTCGTCTTCCTCGGTGGCGTAGAGGGTGTAGCGGTGATGGATCACCATCTCTTCGAGGATATCCCGCAGGACCGAGGTCAGGTGCAGGTAGACCGCACTTCCCGAGGCCTTGGCGATGGCGAGGTGGAAATTCAGGTCGTCTTCGGCCTTATGACGCTTCGATCTATTCGGATCGGCCATGGCGGCCAGGCGCTGGTCGATCTCGTCACGCTGCCTGGGGCTGGCGCGGCTCGCGGCCCGGCGGGCAGCCCAAACTTCAAGATAGGCGCGTAACTCCATTAAATCGCGCAGATTTTCCTGATTGGCACGAATCAGCGCGCTCAGCCCTGCGTCGATCTCTTCCGCTGCGGCGGTGATGCGGGTTCCACCGCCCTGGACGGCGCTGACGAAGCCTTGCGCCTTGAGCTGCTGCAGGGCCGCCCGGATCGAAACGCGGCTAACGTTCATCATCTCCGCGAGTTGCCGCTCGCCCGGCAGCCGTTCGCCGGGCGCAAGTTCACCACCCGCGATCAGGCGCAGCAGTTCCTGGGCAACCCGCTCCGATACACGCTCGCGCTGAATTTCCTGAAAGCGCGTATCGAACTTTCCAAGGGGTAGCGTTTGCGGCGGCATCGTAAAGCCCTCGGCGCGCAGGCAAGCGGTAAGTGGTCCGGTGGTAGCACCATTAACTTGCCTTGCCCTCGGATAGGCGTCAAGCAAGCCCGGTCGGAAGCCTTGGGCCGGGAGTGGCAATCGGCTATCGTTTGCGGGCGCAATCAAGAGCGAGGGAGCTGCCGTGATGACAGGTGCTTGGGCAGGGGATTGGGCCGGTGTTTTCCCGGCGGTTACGACGCAATTCCAGATCGACGAAAGCCTCGATCTGGAAGCCACCGCCGCCCATGTCCGGCGCCTCTTGGACGCCGGTGTCCACGGGCTGGTCATGCTGGGGACTGTCGGCGAGAACACCGCCCTCGACCCAGAGGAAAAGCGCGCGGTGCTAAAGACTGCCATCGAAACCGCAGAAGGCGCGGTCCCGGTGCTGAGCGGGGTGGCGGAGACTTCGACGCGCGCTGCCTGCCGCTATGCCGCCGACGCGGCTGAGCTGGGCGCCGATGGGCTCATGGTGCTACCCGCCATGGTTTATAAGTCCGATGTCCGGGAGTCGGTGGCGCATTTCCGCGCCGTGGCGGGGGCGAGCCCGCTTCCGATCATGATCTACAATAATCCCGTGGCCTATGGGGTCGATACGCCGCCGGAAGCCTTCGCGCAGCTCGCCGACGAGCCGACCATCGTGGCTATCAAGGAATCCTCGGACGATCCGCGCCGCTTGACGGACCTGGTCAACGAGGTTGGGGCGGAGCGGTATGTCCTGTTCTGCGGCGTCGACGACCTGATCGTGGAGTCGACGCTGTTGGGAACTACCGGTTGGGTCGCCGGGCTGGTCAATGCCTTTCCCGAGGAAAGCGTTCGGCTCTGGGAATTGGCACGCGACGGCGAATGGGAGGAGGCGCGCGAACTTTATCGCTGGTTCATGCCGGTCCTTCATCTCGACTGCCATACCAAGCTCGTGCAGTACATCAAGCTTGCCCAGGCGATTTGCGGATTAGGCAGCGAAAACGTCCGCCAGCCCAGGATGAAGCTCGTGGGTGACGAGCGGGCGCGGGTCACCGCCGTGGTGCAAGCCGCCATCGATGCGCGCCCAGCCTTGGCGGCGGAGTAGGGGGCTTCGCTTGCCTGGTCAGGTTACCTGGAAGCCATGGGCGAAGGGGTCGTAAGGGTCCACGAAGATCGTGTTGAACCCCGTCATGCGCGCCCAGCCTTCTATCGAGGGAACGATGGCCGGAATGTCTCCGGCCGAAGCCGCGCCTTCGACCCGCCCGGTGAACAGGCTGCCGATGATGCTTTCGTGCACGAAGCTATCGCCTGGGCGAAGCTCGCCCCGTGCCGCGAGCTGCGCCATGCGCGCGGAGGTGCCGGTCCCGCAGGGGCTGCGATCGATCGCGTTGTCGCCATAGAAGACAGCATTGCGCGCATCGGCCTTGGCGTGGGTCGGCGAGCCCGTCCACATCACGTGGCTCACACCCGCGATCGTCGCGTCCTCGGGGTGGCTAATCTTAACCTTTTCATTGACCGCACGGCGAACCAGGGGAGACAACCTCAGGATCTCCCCAGGCGTCATGGCGTCCAGCCCGGCAAAGCCATCTTGCGGCTCGACGATGGCATAGAAATTACCGCCGTAGGCGATATCCAGATCCAGGAAGCCAAGCCCCGGAATTTCGACGCTGACACCGGTCATCGCGAGAAAGCTTGGCACGTTCTTGATACGCACGCTTTCCACGCGCCCGATGTTGTCCTTGGCGTAGTGGGCCTCGACCAAACCGGCTGGGGCGTCGAGCCTAAGGGTACCGGCTTCGCGCGGCGTCACCAGCCCACGCTCGAGAGCGAAGGTCACCGTTCCTATGGTGCCGTGCCCGCACATCGGCAGGCATCCGGTGGTTTCGATGAAGAGAATGCCGATATCGCAGTCGGCCCTTGTGGAGGGCATCAGGATGGATCCGGACATCATGTCGTGGCCCCGCGGCTCGAACATCAAAGCGGTGCGGATCCAGTCATAGCGGCGGATGAAGTCCTGGCGCCGCTGGCTCATGGTTTCGCCCGCGACACTGGGCGCGCCGCCGGCGACCAGCCGCACGGGATTGCCGCAGGTGTGCCCGTCGATGCAAAAGAAGGTGTTGGGTTGCGTCTCCACCAGACGACCTTTCCGCGCAAAAGCGTGCTTGCAGGCTGTTTCAAAGCTTCACCTGTGGTTATAGTCCGGCGGCCATGGTGACTCCACTCTCCGTCGAACCGGCGCTGCCGGATTTGTTTCGTGTCGTCGATCCCGGCTTGCTGGTGGCCGACGACGAACCCTTGCCGTTCCAGTTCGCCGGTTTGGATGGATCCTGCCCCGCGTTGCTGATCTGCGACCATGCGGAGCGGTTTCTGCCGCGCAGGCTAGGCGATCTGGGCCTAGACCATGCGGATCTCGCCCGGCATATCGCCTGGGACATTGGGATCGCGGAGGTGACGCGGGACCTGTCGTGGCGGCTGGGCGCCCCGGCCGTGCTAAGCCATTTCTCACGTCTTGCCATCGACCCCAACCGCCACCTGCGCTCGGTCAGTTCGATCCCTGAAATCAGCGACCGGACGGAGGTGCCGGGTAACCTGAATCTCAATCATGGACAGCGCCAGGCGCGCGTCGATAGCCTTTTCAAGCCCTACCATGCCGCGGTGACACGCATGATCGAGGCCCTGGTCGCTAGTGGCCGTTCACCGGCCCTGATCTTCATGCATTCCTTCACGCCGGTTATGGACGGCTTCGAGCGGCCCTGGGAGATCGGGATCCTATCGGACAGGGACCGGCGCCTGCCCGATCCGCTAATCGAGCGCTTGCGTGCCCAAGGGATCAATGTGGGGGACAACGAGCCGTATTCGGGGCGCTCCCAAGAGGACTACAGCCTGCATGCGCACGGCCAGGCGCGAGGCCTGCGCAGCGCCCTGGTGGAAATTCGTCAAGATTTGATCGACACTCATCACGGGGCTGTCGAATGGTCCCGCAAGTTGCAAGACGCGCTCACGCCTCTTCTTGAGGAATAAAATCAAGTAACGGGAGGAAGCCCCTGTGGATCCTTCATTTACGGTTGGAATCGAAGAAGAATACCTGCTCGTCGATCTGCGCAGTGGGGATCTGGTCGTCGATCCGCCGGACGAGCTATTGGCCGATTGCGAAAAGCTGACCGACGGCCGGGTGAGTCCCGAGTTCCTGAAATCCCAGATCGAGGTCGGCACCCGCAAATGCGATGGCATCAAGCAAGCGGCGGCGGAGATCTTGGAACTGCGGCGCCTTGTCGCCGAGGCCGCGGGCCGCTTCGGCTTGGGGCCGATCGCCGCTTCGACCCACCCGATGGCCGCTTGGGAAGTTCAGAAGCATACGGACAAGGAGCGCTACAATATCCTGGCCCGCGACATGGAGGCCGTGGCCCGGCGCTTGGTGATCTGCGGCATGCATGTGCATGTCGGCCTGGACGACGACGATCTGCGCTTGGATCTTCTGGGGCAGGTCAGCTACTTCCTGCCACATCTCTTGGCGCTGAGCACCTCCTCGCCGTTCTGGCGCGGCGAGAAGACCGGCCTGATGTCCTACCGCCTGGCGGTCTTCGACGAACTGCCGCGCACGGGCCTGCCGGAGCAGTTTGAAAGCTACGGCGAGTATCAGCGCCACCTGGAAATCGTTACCGGCGCGGGCGTGGTGGAGGATGCCACGAAGCTGTGGTGGGACGTCCGGCCCTCGGCTCGCTTCCCAACCTTGGAGCTGCGCATTCCCGATGTCTGCACCCGGGCGCGCGACGGCTTCGCGGTGGCGGCTATGTACCTTTGCCTGCTTCGCATGCTCTGGCGTTTGAAGCGGAGCAATCAACGCTGGCGCCGTTATTCCAACATGCTGATCCAGGAGAACCGCTGGCGCGCCCAGCGCTATGGCATCGACCAGGGGCTGATCGATTTCGGCAAAGGGATCATTGTGCCTTATGCCGACCTCCTGGAGGAGCTGATCGAACTGGTGGAAGAGGACGCGGCCGCGCTGGATTGCGTCGCGGAGGTCCAATGGACGCGCGAGATCCTTCGCCGTAAGACCTCCGCGCACCGGCAGCTTGAGATTTACGAGGCGGCGATCGCGGGCGGGTCGGAAAAGCGCGAAGCTTTCCGCCAGGTTGTGGCGTTCCTGACCCAGGAAACGCTTGCCGACGACGCCGCTTAACCTCACATAGCGGGGAACGGGATAAGAAGGAGCGACGACAGCATGGACCAGCAGACCCAGACCGAACTTGAAGCTGCGGCCTACCGCCGCCTCGTCGAGCATTTGCGCGAGCGCACCGACGTACAGAACATTGACCTGATGAATATGGCTGGCTTTTGCCGCAATTGCCTGTCGCGGTGGTATCAGGAAGCTGCCGACGAGAAGGGCATCGAGATGGGTAAGGAGGAGGCGCGCGAGATCGTCTATGGCATGCCCTATGACGACTGGCGCGCCAAGTACCAGACCGAGGCGACGGCCGAGCAAAAGGCTGCTTTCGCGAAGTCGGCACCCAAGGCGCACTGAGTTATCCCCAGCTTTCACCTCGTCGGCTCGCTTGTTCGGGCGCGGCGCGGCGGATAGGTTTCCCAGCCCCGGCGAGGCAAGCCTCCGCCGGGGCTCGTATGTCCAAACAGCAGCAGGGGAGCGGAATTCCATGGTCGAGGCTGGAGGAGTCGCTGCGGAGCGCCTGAAATCTTTCATCGAGCGCATCGAACGCTTGGAGGAGGAAAAGGCCGCTCTTGCCGCCGATATCCGCGAAGTCTATTCCGAGGCCAAGGGTGCGGGCTTCGACACCAAGATCATGCGCCAAGTCGTCCGTTTGCGGAAAATGGATGAAACGGACCGCCAGGAGCAGGAAACCCTGCTGGACGTTTACAAGCAGGCCTTGGGACTACTGGGGTAGGGGACCTAGGCGGCGCCCTGCAGCCAAGAAACTCTGGATTGCCAAGCCTTCGGCTCGCAATGACGAACCTTTTCCGTCATTGGAAGCGTCAGCGAAGCAATCCAGGGGTATTTGGCTCCGTCGCCCGCTACTCCGCCGCGCTTGCGGTTGCGCCGGGTGAGCGAAAGCTTTCCAAAAGCTTTGTTTCCTCGGTCTTGGCTCGCTCCAGGTTTGCTTCCTTCACGTGACCGAAGCCGCGGATCTTGTCGGGCAGGGTGGCAAGCTTCACCGCCAGGGCGTGGTTGTCCTGGGTCAGCGCGCGGGATAGCTCCTCAACGAGGGACAGATAGTCCGCCAAGAGCTTGCGCTCCATCTTCCTTTCCGCGGTGTAGCCGAAGATGTCGAGCGCCGTGCCGCGCAGGCCTTTGAGCTTTGCCAGATGCCGGAAGGCGGAAAGCATCCAGGGCCCGTACTCGCGCTTCTTGAGGTGTCCGGTGCTCGGGTCGCGCGGCGCAAGCAGGGGCGGGGCCAGGTGGAAGTGAATTTTGTAGTCACCCTCGAACTGCTGCTTGAGCTTCGCCGTGAACGCCGGGTCCGCGTGAAGCCGGGCCACCTCGTACTCGTCCTTGATCGCCATGAGCTTGAAGCCGTAGCGGGCGACCGCCTCGGCTAGACCGCTTCGCCCGGGCGCTTTTCCCGCTTCAGCGCTTTTGACCCTTTCGACCAGATCCCGATAGCGCTGGGCGTAAGCTGCGTCCTGGTAGTTGGCCAGAAAGACCGCCCGGCGCTCGACGATCTCGTCGAGGGTTTCGGAGATCTTGCGGGTCTCCAAGGGCACGGGTGGCTCGACGGTTTTCTCGACCGCTGCAAGGTCCGCCGCCGCGCGCCGCCCCCAGAGGAACGCCGCCTTGTTGAACGGCACGGCGACACCGTTGAGCTCGATGGCCGCGTCGATGGACTCCCCCTTCAACGGGACCATGCCCTTCTGCCAGGCGTAGCCAAGCATGAAAAGGTTGGTCGCGATGGAATCGCCCAGCAGCGAGGTCGCGACGCGGGTCGCCTCGACGAAATCCACGCTGGCCCCATCGACCGCGTTAGCGCTGCCCACCGCTTCGGCGATGGTCTTCTCCAGCATTTGGTGTGGGAAGCTGTAGTCCGTGGAGTTGCGGGTGAACTCGCCGGTGACGGTGTCGTGGCTATTAATTACCGCCCGCGTCACGCCGGGGCGGATCTTGCTGATGGCGTCCTTGCCCGCCGCGACGACCAAGTCGCAGCCGATCACCACCCGTGCGCCGCCGGCCGAAATCCGAACTGCATGGAGATCCTCGGGCCGCTCGGCCAAGCGGACATGGCTGGTGACAGCGCCGCCTTTTTGCGCCAGTCCGGTCATGTCGAGCACGGAGCACCCCTTGCCCTCTATATGGGCCGCCATGCCGAGCAAGGCGCCGATGGTCACGACTCCGGTGCCGCCGACACCGGTAACCAGGATGCCGTAGGGCTGGTCCAGATCGGGAAGCTGAGGCTCGGACAGGGCAGGCCAGTTGTTCTCGCCGGTGCCGGTGCGCGCGCCCGCCTTTGACTTGCGGAGCTTGCCGCCGTGGACCGTCACGAAGCTGGGGCAGAAACCCTTTAGGCAGGAATAGTCCTTGTTGCAGGACGATTGATCGATAGCCCTCTTGGTCCCAAACTCCGTTTCCAACGGGGTGACGGACAGGCAGTTGGACTGCACCGAACAATCGCCGCAGCCTTCGCAGACCAGATCGTTGATGACCACGCGCTTTTGCGGGTCCGGGAAGGTGCCGCGCTTGCGCCGGCGGCGCTTTTCCGCGGCGCAGGTTTGGTCGTAGACGATGGCCGTCACACCGGGGTAGGCCCTGAGCTCGCGCTGGATGCGGTCCAGGTCGTCACGGTGCTCGATATCCACCTTGTCGGCCCATTCGGTGCCCAGGGGATATTTGTCCGGCTCGTCGCTGACCACGACGATCCGCCGCACACCCTCGGCGCGGAGCTGGCGAGTGATCATCGCCGGGTCCAAGGGGCCATCGTGGGGCTGTCCGCCGGTCATCGCCACGGCGTCGTTGAACAGAATTTTGTAGGTGATGTTGACGCCGGCCGCGACCGCCGCGCGCACCGCCAGGATGCCGCTGTGGAAATAGGTGCCGTCGCCCAAGTTCGCGAAAACGTGCTCGGTCTTGCAGAAGGGTGCTTGGCCGATCCAGGGCACCCCTTCGCCGCCCATCTGGGTGAAGGTTTCGGTGTCGCGGTCCATCCAGATCGCCATGTAGTGGCAGCCGATGCCCGCTAGCGCCCGGCTGCCCTCCGGCACCTTGGTGGAAGTGTTGTGCGGGCAGCCCGAGCAGAAATAGGGGATGCGCTCGAAGCTGGATCCTCCGCCGGCCTGCTTCGCCGTTTCCTTCTCGCGCAGGAAGTCCAGGTTCCGGCGGATGGGATCGGTTAGCACGCCATGCCGCTCTAGCAGGCGGCCAACCGCCATGGCGACCTGGGCCGGGGACAGCTCGCCGATCGACGGCAGGATCCAATCGCCGGCTTCGTCGGGGTAGTCGCGGTCGAACTTGCCGAAGATGCGCGGGCGCTTGTCTAGGTTCCAGTTGTAGAGCTGTTCCTTGAGCTGGTTCTCGATGACCGCGCGCTTTTCCTCCACCACGAGCACTTCGTCCAGCCCCTCGCAGAACGCGCGCACCCCCTGCGGCTCTAGCGGCCAAGGCATGGAGACCTTGTAGACCGAGAGGCCCAACGCGGCCGCCGTGGCCTCGTCGATGCCCAAATCCTCCAGGGCTTGGCGAACGTCGAGGTAGGACTTGCCCGCGGTCACGATACCGAGCCGCCGCTTCGGCGAGTCTATCACCACCTTGTCCAGGCCGTTGGCCCTTGCGTAGGCGAGCGCGGCATAGAGCTTGTAGCGGTGGTGGCGCGCCTCCTGCTCCAGGATGCCGTCGGGCCAGCGGATGTTGAGGCCGCCCTCGGGCATCTCGAAATCCTCGGGCAGGCGGATATCCACCCGGTGCGGATCGATGTAGCAGGACGCGGTGGCGTCCACGGTTTCGGCGATGGTCTTAAAGCCGATCCAGCAGCCCGAAAACCGGCTCATCGCCCAGCCGTGCAGGCCAAGATCCAGGAACTCTTGCACGCCGGCCGGGTTCAGCACGGGCACCATGGTGTCCATGAAGGCGTATTCGCACTGATGGGCGGTGGTGGAGGACTTCGCCGCGTGGTCGTCGCCGGCCAGCAGCAGCACGCCGCCATGCTTGGCCGAGCCCGCGAAGTTGCCGTGGCGGAAGACGTCGCCGCAACGGTCCACGCCCGGACCCTTGCCGTACCACATGGCGAAGACGCCGTCGTAATTGCTGTCTTGGAAAATGTCGCCTTGCTGGCTGCCCCAAACCGCCGTGGCGGCCAGGTCCTCGTTCACGCCGGGCTGGAAGTGGATATGGTTGTCCTTGAGGTACCCGTGCGCCTTCCAAAGTTGCTGATCCAGCGCGCCGAGGGGGGAGCCGCGATAGCCGGAAATGAAGGCCGCCGTGTTCAAACCCGCGCGCGCGTCGCGCTGGCGCTGCATCATCGGCAGGCGCACCAGGGCCTGCGTGCCGGTCAAGAAGATCCGGCCGCTTTCGAGGCGGTACTTATCGTCCAGCGAAATCGTCGCGTCCGGCAAAGGCCCTTCCTCCCAAATCGAGCTTAACGCCACACCCCTCCCAAACAAGGTGGGATGCGCGAATTTTTGGTAAAAGGTAAGCTATGCTGACGTATTTGTCTATGCTTCTGTCAAATTCAACATCACTGGTGAACCATCCACGAGGCCTCCCAAGGGTCTGCAATTGAAGATGTCATGTGTAATCAATAAACTTTGACGGGTAACTCGACGCATCCCCTCAGAGCCACACATGCACCCGCGCTTGTTCCTCATACTCGCCTTCTTCCTTGCCGTCCCGGCCGCGTCAGCTGCTCAGGACGAGTGGGCTGCTTCCCGGATCGACCCCGCGTCCGTTCCCATGGAGATCGTTGAGGAGACGCGGGAACTGGCGCCGGGTGGGCTGCCCGATGGGTTGATGGAGACATACGCGGGCGATGGCGATATTGCGGCGGGCTGGTACGCGAGTCCGACGGAGAGATACGGCCATGGCGTTATTGGCGACGCGGTGGAGGGTGGGGCGCTCGTGGCGCGGACCGCCGCCGGCGAGGTACTAGTTCTGGAACTGCCGGAAACGGAGGTCTTCGAGGACCGCTATCCGCGGCTGGCGGATCTCGACGGGGACGGGACCGTCGAGGTGGTCACCATTCGCGCCTCGATCCAACTTGGGGCCTCGGTCACGGTCTATGGCATCGATGAAGGCCGCTTGGCCGAAAAGGCAAGTACCGGCTTTATCGGCCTTGCGAACCGTTGGCTCAACATCGCGGGCATCGCAAGTTTTCGCGGGGGCCCCGGCAAGGAAATCGCCTTCGTCGAGAAACCGCATATCGGGGGCACGCTGTTCGTCTACGAGTATATGGACGAGGCATTGACCCCGGTTGCCAGTATGCCTGGCTTCTCGAACCATCTGATTGGTGCCGCCGAGCTGCGCCTTTCCGCGCTCGCGGACGTCAACGGGGACGGTGGCATGGACCTCGCCTTGCCGTCTTTCGATCGCCGGTCCTTGCGGATCGTCGGCTTCACCGATGGTGCCTTCGCCGAGCTCGCGTCCGTGGCGCTGCCATCGCGAATTGACAAGGCCATCGGTGTGAAAGGGGTGGGAAGGGACGCGAGCTTCCTCGTGGGGCTGCAAAACGCGGACGTCTACGAGGTGCACCGCCGATAAGGTGTCGCCCGGGCAAACGAAGATAAGGTAGTCTGGGGTTTCAGCGGCGGCGCGGCCTTGATGCGTGATAGGGTTTGCTCTCCGAAGGAGAAGGATCTTGAGACTCGTTGCCTTGATCTTGCTTGCCGCCCTAGCCCTTGTCCCGGCGGCGAGCGCTTGCCTGTTCCATGGCTACGTGCCAAGCGAGACGATTGTCGATCGGATGCTGGCGAGCCGGCAAATCGTTCTGGCGCGCCCGCTTGCCGAATCCCCCTTCAAGTTCACCGCCGTCGCTGCGTTGAAGGGCGACCCTTCCGATGCCGAGATTCCTCACCTGGTGGATTCGCAAAGCCGCCTGAAGATGGCAGCTCATCCCCAAGATACCGTTATGTTCGCGCGCGACGCCAAGGACGGCACCTGGCTGCGCCTGGCCTATCTCGACGCTGACTTCAGGGCCGTTGTGGAAGGTGTCGCGGCGCGCTTGCCGGACTGGGCGGCGGGCGACGATGCTGACCGCTCCCGGATGTTCGCCGGCCTCTACGAGCACCCGAACCGGGACATTCGGAACCTGGCCTTGCAGGAGCTCGACCGCGTCGACTACGCCGTGCTGCGGGATCTGGACCTGCATCCCGATAGCCGTGCCATCCGCTCGCGGCTGGTCAATTTGTCGGAACTCCACCTGCTGCCGATACGTGTGCTGCTGATCGGGCTTTCCGGAGACCCGGACGCGCAAGAGTTTCTGGCGAACGGCGTGTCGAAGCTGAGGGATACGAACCTGGCCCTCATGGGCGCTTACGCAACGGCGTGGCTCGAACTCAGCGGCGCCGAGGCGGCGAAGGCCTTGTCCGAGCAGTATCTGCTCGACCGGGATACTTGGCCAACCGCGAAGGAACTGATTGTGGAGGCCATGGCCATCCACAGCCGGAGCGGGGACCTGTCGACCCGGCGCGCGATCTTGGCCGAGCTGCGCGGCACCTTGGCACGGGCGCCCGAGCTCGCGCCCGCCGCGGCCCAGCACTTCGGCGCGCGCGAGGATTGGAGCCTGCGCGACGCGCTTGCCGGGGTCTTGGACGCAAATGCCATGGATAAGCCCGGCGACGTGATTGCGGTTCGGCACTATGTCGCACTGGCGGCGAACGACCGGAACCGGGAGTAGGGCAAGCGTGCCGGGGCGCTGGGATGGCTGCTAGGAAAACCGGAGGGACGGCACCGTCGCCACTTGTGACAGCGGAGGAGAAGGCGGCTTTTCACCGTGATGGCGCGGCCCTTCTCAAAGGCAAGTTTTCGCGCGCGTGGATAGACAAGCTTCGCGCCGGCATCGATCGGGACCTGGCCAATCCGACCGCCAACTTCGCCCGCCATACGCGAGATCCGGACGCGCCAGCCTATTTCGAGGACTTTTGGGCCTGGAGCGAGATTCCCGAGCTCGAGGACTTCGTGCGCCACTCGCCCTCGGCGCCGATCGCGGCCGAGCTGCTGGGGGCGCCGACGATCAATCTGGTGATGGACAATTGGTTCCTGCGCGAGGCGGGCTCGATGTCCCGCCCGCCGTTCCATCACGATATGGCCTACTTCGACTTCGAAGGCACGATGTGCGTTCTCTGGCTGCCGCTCGAACCGGTCACCAAGGAGAACGGCATCGCCTTTGTTCGCGGGTCGCATCGTTGGGACAAGCTGTTCATGCGCGTTCGCTTCGCCGACGGGCATCTCAGTTTCGAGCCCCAGGTCGTCGCCGGGCGCGCTTACCATCCGCCGCCGGACGTGAACGCCGATCCGGACGCCTACGACTTGCTGCAATGGGATCTCGACCTGGGCGATTGCATCTACTTCGACATGCGCACGCTTCACGGCGGGTTGGCCTCGGTCACGCCGGGCGGGACGTCGCGCCGCTTCACCTTGCGGATGACCGCGCCGGACGGCGTCATCCGCTACCGCGGGGATTGGGCCAAGCAAGAGCGGGCGCTGTTTGAGGCCGCGGGCTATCGCGAGGGCGACCGCATCGCGGGCCCCTTCTTCCCGCAACTTTGGCCGCGGGAGCCGGCCTAGGCGCCAGCGCGCTGCGACCGGTCGGACACGCTATTGGCCGGGCCAACTATCGCGCGGGAAGAACGCGATTGCCGCGCAAGTGGGCATCGTGGGTCTCGGCGCCTTGGACAGGGCTTGAAAGCAGGTTGTCCTCGATCCAGCCCGAGCTCCTGACCTCCGGATAGTTCCGGTCCTTCGCCAGCAGGATCGAAATCCCGGGACCCGTAACGCGGTTGCCCTCGATTCGAAATCCGCGCGCGTTGATCACGGCCAGCCCGATCTCGGCCGACTGGTCGATGGTGTTATCGCGCACAACGCCGGAAATGTTCTCGGGGCTCGCCAGGCCTTCTCCGCCTAGAACGACGCCGATGTTGCAGCGCTCGATCCGGTTGCCGGCGATCAGGATGTCCTCGCTGGCGCTCTTGAACTGAATGCAGCTTCCCCGGTCGTAATAGGAGTGCTCGAAGGCGGTTGGCTGTTTGATGTCGTGGATGTGGTTCCCCAGCACCTGGAACCCCCGGCAGAAATTGCAGTCGATCCCTTGGAAGTTGCTGCCCGGCGGATGCGTCGCGTGAAAGATCTCGTTGCCCCGCAGCACTACGTTCCAGGGCGCGCGTCCGCCGCGCGAGCCCTTGATCTCCGCGTGGCTGTTGAGCGGCCGGGTGCGGTGATTGTCGAAGACGCGATTGTTTTCCACCAGGATGTTGTTGGCGCCCTGGTCGAGGAATATGCCGTGGTAGCCGCCTCCGGTGATCTGAAGCCCCTTCAGGTGAACGAAGCTGGCGCCGCTGAATTTCCAGGTGATGGTGGCGCCGGCGCCGTCGATCGTCACGGACCCGAGCCCTTGCTCCGCGGTCACCACGATCGGCCGCTCGGCCGTTCCCGCGGTTAGCGGGCCGACGATGATCCTGCCGGCATAGTGGCCGGGGCGGATCAAAACGCGCGTGCCGGGGCAAGCGGTGTGCAGGGCCGCGCGCAGGGCCTCCAGCGAGGTCACCCGTACCGTCTTGCCGGGGTCGTCTGCTCCGCAGGGCCCTTGCGCCCCGGCCCCCAAGGGCAAGGCGAGAAAGATCGCGGCCCCCAAGGCCAAGAGAGCTTTCCCGGCGAAGTATCTCATGCACCGCCGTCCTAGAGTGATGCCCGCGCCACCTGGGCCCGAAGCCCGCCGGCCCGGCCATTTTGATGGAGCGCGGCGGCTTCCGCCAAGGAATTCCCAAGGGTGCCTGGAGCGACCGAAGCGCCCCGGCCCCGAGCAGCCGCTAAACTGTTTTTGTTCTTGTTAAGCGATAAAAAGCTTATTACAGTTGTAATATATCAGAAAATAATCGATAAACGGGAATCCCTGGTCGCCAAGGCAGCGGATTCCCGTCCGGACTACTCCCTGACCTTCGGTCTGCACCGCTTCCAGCACGACTTCAACCTTAAGCCCGACGGAATCGCCGAGCCGGGCGGCGAAACCGAACGAGAACTCAACCGCGTCGCCGGGCCGCTTATGGGCCAGCACCTCGAACGAATGCGCCAGCGCTGGTTCAACAACGGCCAGCCCAAGGACGGCGCCCGGCCGGTGCCCGCGGACAAATCACTATCCGGTGCCGATCTCCTCTACCAGCGCCGCCGCGCCTCCAACGCCTTCCGCGAAGCCGTCATCGCGCGATGATGGGGCCCGGGCTAGTGTTTGGCCGGGCCATAGAGGGCGTCGAGGGCTTCGCCGAAGGAGCCGCGGATGACGTGGCGGCGGATCTTCATGGTGGGGGTCAGCATTTCGTTTTCCACCGTGAAGCGCTCCGGGGAGATCATGAAGCGCCGCACCTTCTCCAGGTTCGACAGTCCCCCGTTCACTCGTTCGACTACCTTCGAGAGGGCGTTGCGCAGGTCCTCGTCCTCCGACAAGCTCGCGAGGTCGCGGGGTTTGCCGGAACCACGCGCCCATTCATGCAGCCAGTCCGGGTCCGGCACCAAAAGCGCCACCAGGTGCGGGCGCTTGTCGCCCACAACCATGGCCTGGGCGATCTCCGGCTGCAGGGTGAGGAAGCTTTCCACCCGGGCAGGCGAGATGTTGTCGCCGCCGGAGAGCACCACGATGTCTTTCTTGCGGTCGGTGATGGTGAGGTAGCCATCCTCGTCCAGCTCGCCGATGTCGCCGGTGTGCAGCCAGCCGTCCTGGATGGCGCGGGCCGTGGCCTCGGGCTGCTTCCAATAGCCCTGCATGACCAGTTCGCCGCGCACCAGGATTTCCCCGTCCTCGGCGATGCGCACCTCCACACCGGTTAGGGGCGGGCCGACGGTATGCATCTTGTTCTTCTGCGGCCGGTTCGCGCAGATCACCGGCGAGGCCTCGGTTTGGCCGTAGCCCTGCATGATCCGCAAGCCAAGCGCCGTGAAGAACAGGCCGATGTCCGGGTTGAGCGCCGCGCCGCCGGAAACCATAGCCTTCAATCGCCCGCCGAAGCGCGCCCTAACCTTCGTGCGCACCAGCCTGTCGCAGACGACGTCGAGCAGTCGTTCCCACAGAGTCAGGCTGCCGGGCTCCAGAAAGCGCTTGCGGCCCAAGCGCTCGGCCAGGGCGAAGAGGCGCTGGCGGAACGGCTTTTCCTTGGAGATCTGCCGTTGGATACGCTGATACATGGTTTCGTAAAGGCGTGGCACCGCCGTCATCAGTGTGGGCCGCACCTCGCCAAGGTTCGAGAGCAGGGTCTCCACGCTCTCGGCGAAATAGATCTCGGCGCCCAAGGAGATGGGCAGAACCTCGCCGGCCGTGTGCTCGTAGGAGTGGGAAAGCGGCAGGAAGGAGATGAAGATCTCGTGCGAGAGCCCGTAGGACTTCAAGAGATCGTAGGCACCCAAACAGTTGCAGAGAATGTTGCCGTGGCTGAGCATCACCCCCTTCGGCGTGCCGCCGGTGCCCGAGGTGTAGATGAAGCAGCAGACGTCGCCGCGCTTGGCCTCGGCCTCCAGCGCTTCAACGTCGTCCGGCAAGGCCGCGCCGCGTGACAGCACCTCACCCCAAGGATAGAACGACACTTCGTGCACCTGGTGGATCTCCACCTCGTCCATGGCGATCACGATCTTGCAGGTCGGGACTTTCGAGGCAGCCGGCAGCACCTGCTTCAAGAGCTGGTCGCCGGAAACGATCACGGCCTTGGCCTCGCTGTCAGCCAGAATGTGCCGGTGGTCGCTTTCGGTGTTCGTGGTGTAGGCGGGCACGGTGATGGCGCGCGCGCTCATGATCGCCAGGTCGGCGATCATCCATTCGGGCCGGTTCTCGGACACCAAGGCGACCCGGTCTCCGGGCTCGATGCCCAGTTCGCGCAGCCCTTTGGACAAGCGGCGCACGGCGGCGTCGGTTTCCGCCCAGGTCGTACGCCGATAGGCCCCGTCGCGCTTGGCCCAAAGAAAAGGCTGGTCGCCAAGTTTCGCTGCTTGCGAAAAGAACAGCGCGGGGATGCTGCGCAATGCTTGATAGTCCATGGGACTCCCTTTCCCTCTGGGCCTGCCTGCCACAGTTGCCGTCTGGGTACTGTCTTAGCGCGCCGAGAGCAAGTCACCAGAGTGATTTGCCAGGTTGTGGCTTGCCGGATCGCGATCCAAACCCTAGATGGCCCTAGGCGTTTCGCGATCAAGAAGGGGGTATCCATGAGCGAGACAATGACGGCGGTGCTGAGTGAACTTGGCGACCTTCCGAATTGGGATCTCGGGGACCTTTATCCGGCGCCGGAGTCACCCCAGCTCGCCTCGGATATCGAGCAGGTGAGGGCGGACGCGGAAACCTTCGCGAAGACCTATGCCGGCTGCTTGGCTTCTCTCTCGGGCAGCGAGCTTGGCGCCGCCGTGGCGGGCTACGAGGATCTGCAGGAACGCATGGGTCGGATCTCGAGCTATGCGCAGTTGGTCTACGCCGGCGATATGAGCGATCCCGCGACCGGCCAGTTCTATCAGTCCATGCAAGAGACGGTCACCGCGATTTCCAGCCAGCTTCTGTTCTTCACGCTGGAGCTTAACCGCATCGACGAGGAAGAACTGGAGCGCAGGCTCGAGGTCCCGGCGCTCGCGCGCTACCGGCCCTGGCTGCGCGATCTTTGCGCCTATCGGCCCTATCAGCTTGGCGACGACTTGGAGCGCTTGCTGCACGAGAAGTACGTTTCGGGGCGCGCCGCCTGGAACCGCCTCTTCGACGAAAGCCTTGCAGCCCTGCGTTTTGATCTCGACGGCGAGGCCTTGACCAACGCCGAAATCCTCAACCGCATGACCGACCCCGACGCCGGGGTGCGCAAGCGCGCCGCCAAGTCCTTCGGCAAGGTGCTTGGGGAAAACTTGCGGATTTTCACCACCATCACGAACACCCTGGCCAAGGACAAGGAAATCGAGGATTCCTGGCGCGGCTTCGCCCGGCCCGTCTCTTCGCGCAACCTGGCGAATTTCGTTGAGGACGAGGTGGTGGACGCATTGGTTGCCGCGGTTACCGAGTCCTATCCGCGCCTTTCCCACCGCTATTACCGGCTAAAGGCGAAGTGGATGGGGCTGGAGAAGCTGCCCTATTGGGACCGCAACGCGCCTTTGCCGGAGGCCGACGACCGGGTTATCCCTTGGGCCGAGGCGCGGTCCACCGTGTTGAGCGCATACGCCGACTTTTCCCCGAAGCTGGCGGAGGTCGGCCGGAATTTCTTCGACCGGCCCTGGATCGACGCGCCGACGCGGCCGGGCAAGTCGCCCGGGGCCTTTGCCCATCCGACGGTGCCCAGCGCCCATCCTTATTTGCTGCTGAACTACCTTGGACGCACCCGCGACGTGATGACCCTGGCGCACGAGCTCGGCCACGGCGTGCACCAGATCTTGGCGGGAGGGCAGGGCGCCTTGATGGCGGACACGCCCTTGACCCTGGCCGAAACCGCTTCGGTCTTTGGGGAGATGCTCACCTTCCAAGCGTTGCTCAAGGCGACCGAGGATCCCGCCAAGCGCAAGGCCATGCTGGCCAGCAAGGTCGAGGACATGCTGAACACCGTGGTGCGCCAGATCGCGTTCCATCGCTTCGAAACGCGCGTTCACGACGCGCGGCGCAAGGGTGAGCTTTTGGCGGAGGACCTGGGCGGCATCTGGATGGACACCCAAACCGAGGCCCTGGGCCCCGCCTTCGAGTTCGACGAGGAGTACCGGGCTTATTGGGCCTATATCCCTCACTTCATTCACGTGCCGTTCTATGTTTATGCCTATGCCTTCGGAGATTGCTTGGTGAACTCGCTCTATGGCGTTTATCAGGGTGCGAGCGAGGGCTTCGCCGAGAAATATCTCGAGATGCTGAGCGCCGGGGGCAGCAAGCGCCATAAGGAGCTGCTGGCGCCCTTCGGGCTCGATGCTTCCGACCCGGCGTTCTGGCACAAGGGCTTGGACGTAGTGAGTGGGCTCATCGATGAGCTGGAAGAGCTCGATTAAGCCTTTGTCGATCCAAGCTGGACATTCGTGCACGCCCGCGCCATTTCATCCCTATGTCGGACATTGACTCAGACGGACATTTCGGCAACGAGGATTCCCGGCTGTCGGGACGGGTGCGCCGGATCGCGCAAGTCGGAACGCAGGTTGGGGGGCTGGCCGCGCAGCTGGCGGGCGCGCGGGTGCTCGGGCGCGAACTGGACCGGGAAAAGCATTCCACGAACCTGAAGGCGGCACTTGGCAACCTGAAGGGCCCCCTGATGAAGGCGGCGCAGATCCTGGCGACCATTCCCGATGCCTTGCCGTCGGAATACGCGGAGGAACTGCGGCAACTCCAGTCCAACGCGCCCCCCATGGGCTGGCCCTTCGTGAAACGCCGCATGCGGACTGAACTAGGGCCGGATTGGCGTGGCCGGTTCGACTCCTTCGGCCAGGAAGCGGCGGCAGCGGCCTCCTTGGGCCAAGTCCACAAGGCTACCCTCGACGGGCGTATCCTGGCGAGCAAACTGCAATACCCGGATATGTCCTCCACGGTGGAGGCGGATCTTGGGCAGCTGAAGCTGGCGTTTTCCGTCTATCGCCAATACGACCGTGCGATCGATACCTCGGATATTTACAAGGAACTGTCGGCCCGCCTGCGCGAAGAGCTGGATTACGACCGCGAGGCCCGGCACATAGCGCTGTACCGTCTGATGCTCGCCGAGGAAGCGGGGGTGGAGGTTCCGGAGCCCATCATGGAGCTGACCACCCAGCGGCTGCTCACTATGACCTGGCTGGAGGGAATGCCGCTCCTGGAGTTCGTGGGTCGGCATCCGGACCCTGAGCTGCGCAATCAAGTGGCTCTCAACATGTTTCGGGCCTGGTACCGGCCTTTCTACTATTACGGCGTGATCCATGGGGATCCGCATCTTGGCAACTACACGGTGCGCGATGATTGCCGAATCAATCTGCTGGATTTCGGCTGTATCCGCGTGTTTCCGCCAAGCTTCGTGAAGGGCGTCATTGATCTCTACCACGCTATCCGCGACGAGGACCGGGACCTCGCCATTTCCGCCTACCAGGCCTGGGGCTTCGCCAACGTTGCCGACCAGCCGGATCTCTTGGAAGTCTTGAATATCTGGGCGAAATTCATCTATGCGCCCTTGTTGGAGGATAAGTCCCAACCGATCATGGAAGGGCGTGGCGGTGCCGAAGGGGCCGCGACCGCAGCCAAGGTGCACAAGGAATTGCGGCGCCTGGGCGGGGTAAAGCCACCGCGGGAATTCGTGCTGATGGATCGTGCGGCCGTCGGGCTGGGCTCGGTCTTTCTGCACCTAAAGGCGGAGATCAACTGGTACCGCCTGTTCCACGAGATGATCGGCACCTTCCACGTGAAGGATCTGGCGAAAAGGCAGAAGGCGGCCTTGAAGCAGGTCGGCTTGCCCGAGGAGATTCCCTGAGGTCTAAATGCCGGTTCCGTTGCCGCTCAGCGACGCCTACCTCTTGCGGTGGGGCCTTTCTGTGCGGCATGGTAGCGCGCGCCGTGCAACGGGGGGAGGCGGCGCGGGTCCGGAACTCCTTCCAGCAGCGAGAGGGTGCGAGAGAGCGAGCCGATGAAAGTCGCCATCCTGAAGGAAAGACGCGCGAAGGAGGCGCGTGTCGCCGCCTCGCCGGACACCGTCGCGAAGATGGTGAACCTGGGGGCCGAGGTGGCGGTCGAGAAGGGCGCCGGCCTGGGCGCCGCGATCACCGACGCAGCGTTCAAGGAGGCGGGTGCCACCGTCGCCAAGGACGCGAAAACCGCCCTGAAAGGCGCCGATCTGATTTTGAAGGTGCAGCGGCCGGAGCCTTCGGAGTTGACGGGCATGCCCTCAGGGGCGGTTCTGATGTCGCTGCTTGACCCTTATAGGGCCGGCGCAGAGTTGGACGCCATCGCCAAGGCCGGCTTGACCGCCTTTTCCATGGAGTTCATGCCGCGCATCACCCGCGCGCAATCCATGGATGTGCTCTCCAGCCAGGCCAACCTCGCGGGCTACAAGGCGGTGCTCGACGGGGCCGCGGAATTCGGCCGCGCTTTTCCCATGATGATGACCGCTGCCGGCAAGATTCCCCCGGCCAATGTCTTGGTGATGGGCGCGGGTGTGGCGGGGCTGCAGGCTATTGCCACGGCCCGGCGGCTAGGGGCGGTGGTCTGGGCGACCGACGTGCGCCCCGCGGCGAAGGAGCAAGTGGAAAGCTTGGGCGGCAAGTTCGTCGCGGTCGAGGACGAGGAGTTCAAGCAGGCTGAAACCGCCGGCGGCTACGCCAAGGAGATGAGCGACGCCTACAAGAAAAAGCAGGCGGAGCTTATCGCCGAGACGATCCAGAAGATGGACATGGTGATCACCACCGCCCTGATCCCAGGGCGGCCCGCGCCGGTGCTGGTCAGCGAGGAGATGGTGAAGTCCATGAAGCCCGGCTCGGTGATCGTGGATCTCGCGGTGGATAACGGCGGGAACTGCGCGCTCAGCCAGGCGGGCAAGGTGGTGACGAAGCATGGCGTTGCGATTGTCGGCCATGCCAACGTGCCAGGGCGCCTGGCGGCGGACGCCTCCATGCTCTACGCCAACAACCTTTACAACTTTCTTGCTCTGCTGTTCGACAAAGAGGCCAAGGGGCTCTCCATCGACTGGGAGGACGAGATCGTGAAGGGGACCTTGGTCGCCAAGGACGGTGCGATCGTGCATCCCAACCTAAAGCCGGCCGAGCCCGCGCCGAAGGCGGAAAGCAAAACCTCCGGCGAAGAGGGGAAGACAGATGGCGAATGAAGCTTTCGTGGACCGCGCCTCGGAGCTCGCGGATGAGGCGCTCGAGCTTTCCAAGGACATGGTCGATCTCGCGCGCGAGGCCACCGGATTGGTCGAGCCGGCCGCTGCCGGAGGCGGCTCGGCGCTGGTCACGGGTCTCACGGTCTTCGTGCTGGCGGTTTTCGTTGGTTATCACGTGGTCTGGCGAGTGACCCCGGCCTTGCACTCCCCATTGATGGGCGTGACCAACGCGATCAGCTCCGTGATCATTGTTGGCGCCTTGATCGCCGCGGGATCGGGGGCGGGTTTCTCAGAGGTCATGGGCTTCATCGCCGTGGTGCTGGCGAGCGTCAACATCTTCGGCGGGTTCATCGTGACCCATCGGATGCTCAGCATGTTCAAGAAAAAAGACCGCGCCGCGGGCGCCAAGAGTAAATAGGGGCGGGGGCGCTAGGCATGAGTCACGATCTTTCCGCGCTGCTGTACCTGGTTGCATCCATTTTCTTCATCCTCGCGCTGAGAGGTTTGTCGCATCCGGAGTCCAGCCGCAACGGCAACCGCTTCGGCATCGCCGGTATGGCGATCGCCGTGGTCACGACGCTGTTCTTGATGGAAGAGCCGAATTACTTCCTGATCGCCGTGGCGATCCTGATCGGTGGCTCCATCGGCACGGTGATCGCGCTCAGAATCCAGATGACGGCGCTGCCGCAGCTCGTCGCCGCCTTTCACTCGCTGGTCGGGTTGGCGGCGGTCTTCGTGGCAGCCGGCGCCTTCTACAACCCCTCCGCCTACGGCCTGGGGACGCCAGGTGATATTCATCTCAACAGCCTGATCGAAATGTCAATCGGCACAGCCATCGGTGCCATAACCTTCACTGGCTCCATCGTGGCCTTCGCCAAGCTGCAGGGCTTGGTCTCCGGCAAGCCGGTGATCTTCCCCATGCAGCATTGGCTGAATTTGGCCCTGGGGATATTGGGCGTGCTTCTGATCGCCTGGTTCTGCAGCACGGAATCCTCGGTCGCGTTCTGGCTCGTGGTCTTGCTCACCCTGGCCCTTGGGGTCCTGATCATCATCCCCATCGGCGGGGCGGACATGCCGGTGGTGATCTCGATGCTGAACTCCTATTCCGGATGGGCGGCCTCGGGTATCGGCTTCACGCTGGAGAACAACCTCTTGATCGTGACAGGCGCCCTGGTGGGCTCCTCGGGCGCTATCCTGAGCTACATCATGTGCAAGGGGATGAACCGCTCCTTCTTCTCCGTCATCCTCGGCGGCTTTGGCGGCGAGGCGGCGGCGGGTTCCGGCGGCGCGGACTTGGGCGACCGGACTTATCGCCAGGGTTCCGCGGAGGACGCGGCCTTCCTGATGAAGAACGCCGACCGGGTGATTATCGTGCCGGGCTATGGCATGGCGGTGGCCCAGGCACAGCATGCCCTTCGGGAGATGGCCGACCTCTTGAAGAACGAGGGCGTGGAGGTGAAGTACGCCATCCACCCGGTCGCCGGGCGCATGCCGGGCCATATGAATGTGTTGCTGGCCGAGGCCAACGTCCCCTATGACGAAGTCTTCGAGATGGACGAGATCAACCGCGAGTTCTCGGAGACCGACGTGGCCTTCATCATCGGCGCCAACGACGTGACCAACCCAGCCGCCAAAACGGATAAAACTTCGCCGATCTACGGTATGCCGGTGCTCGACGTCGAGGACGCGGAGAACGTGCTTTTCGTCAAGCGCTCCATGGCTACCGGCTACGCCGGCGTGGACAATCCGCTCTTCTACATGGACAAGACGATGATGCTTCTGGCCGACGCCAAGAAGATGAGCGAGGACATCGTGAAGGCGCTGGAGCAATAAGGCGCCTGCTTTCCTCCGGCATGGATTGAACCGTTCGAGGCCGCGATGACGATCGCCAAGCTCGGAATTCTGGGTGCGGGCACCATGGGGGCCGGGATCGCCGTCGGAGCGGCCCAGCACGGCGTCCCGGTGACTCTCGTTGATATCAGCGAGACAGCGCGCCGGCGCGCGCTCGAGGCAGCCGGAAAATTCTTTGCCCGCGCTCAGGAGAAGGGGCGGTTATCCGACGAGGCGGGGCGTGCCGCTTTGGCGCGCATCACGACCGCCGAGGATGCGGCCGCCCTCTTGGACTGCGGCCTAGTCATCGAAGCGGTCTTCGAGGATTTTGAACTCAAGGCGAGGGTCTTCGAAACCTTGAGTGGCTTGCTTCCCGCCGAGACGGTTCTTGCCACCAATACATCTTGCCTCACGGTCGGCGGTTTGGCGGCTCACGTGGACCATCCTGAACGCTTTCTCGGCATGCACTACTTCTCGCCCGCCGAGGTCAATCCGCTGGTCGAGATCGTGCGCGGAGAGCGGACGGGCGACGGGGCCATGGCGGCTGCCCTGAGCTTCGCGCGGGATACCGGCAAGCGCCCGCTGGTGTGCAGGGATTCGCCGGGCTTCGCGGTCAACCGCTTCTTCTGCCCCTACACCAACGAAGCGGCGCGTGTTTGGGATGAAGGTTTGGGGGACCCCGCGCGGATCGACCGCGTTGCCCAAGAGGCCCTGGGGGCGGCGGCAGGCCCCTTCTTCGTTCAGAACATCATCAAGCCCCGGATCAACCTTCATGCCATCCGGAACCTGGCGCCGCTCGGTCCTTTCTATGCCCCGGCCGAGGGCTTGATCCGGGTTGGGGACGCCGATGAGTCCTTTCCCCTGGGCGAGACACTGGCGCCGGACCCGGCGCTCGACGGTCCCATCGCCGAACGGCTCTTGGGCGCGACATTCCTTGCGGTCCTGCAAGAGTTGGACGAGGAGGTCGCGAGCCCGGCGGATATCGACATGGGGGCGTCCATTGCACTGCGTTTCGGCAAACCGCCGTGCGCGCTCATGGACGCTCTCGGCGCGAAGGAGGTTTCCCGGTTGCTCCAGCCGATCCTTGAACGTTTCGAACTCAAGGCGCCCGGTGCGCTTGGGCGGGTTGGCGGTCTGAGTTAATCTCCTAACGGTGTTCTCCGCGGCGCGGCTCTGTGCTATAGGCAAGACTCGTTGACGAGGTGCAGGAAGCATGACGATTCTCGATATAGAGGCCCTTGAAAGGACTTCGGCGCAGCACGACCCTTGCGACTTTGTGATTGTGCCGCGATTTGTTAGGGCGGATCAGCTCGCGGCGGTGAACAGGGACTTTCCAGCCATTGAAGAAGCGGGAAACTTTGACCCCGCGCAGCTGGAGTATGGGCCAAGCATCCAAAGCTTGATCGACGAACTCAACAGCCCGGAAGTCAAGGCGGCATTCTCGCGGAAATTCGACGTCGATCTCGACGGCTTGACCCTACAGATGACCTTCCGCAAATACAGCAAGCTGGCTGACGGCAATGCCCACAACGACTCCAAGAACAAGATCGTCACGGCGCTGATCTACTTTAACGAGGATTGGCCGCACGACAGTGGGCGCCTGCGCATGCTGCGCTCAACCTGGAACATGGATGATTACGCGGCGGAAGTTGCTCCCCAAGACGGCAATCTAATTGCCTTCAAGCGAAACGAGCAATCTTATCACGGATTCAATCGCTACGAGGGGGAGCGCAGATCGCTGCAGATGTACTGGGTAAAGCCCAAGCGGCAAGCCACCTCCAAGCGCGAGAAGGGGTTTAGCCTTAAGCGTTCCATCAAGCGCCTGCTGCGCTGGCGCCCCCGGTTCGGCTAATCCTGGCTCGAGCCTAAACACACCAAAAGCCCGCCGAGCTTTGCCGCGGCGGGCTTTGTCGTTTCTCGGGATCGGCAGACGCTTTGCCGCTCCACAAGGGGCGTGCGGCTAGAAGCCCTCGCGCTCCATACGCTTGCGCAGAAGCTTGCGATGCCGGCGAACTGCCTCGGCCTGCTCGCGCTTGCGCTTCTGGGAGGGTTTCTCGAAATGGCGCCGCAGCTTCATTTCACGGAAAACGCCCTCGCGCTGCAGCTTCTTCTTGAGCGCGCGCAGGGCCTGATCGACGTTGTTGTCGCGAACGGAAACTTGCACGGTGGATTCCACCTCCAACGAATTTCAGCGATAAAGCTAACGCTTCGGCGAATCGAAACCCGCCGATTTAGCTGCGGTTTAACACAACGCTGCCAGCTTGTGAAGCCGCTTGAAGGCGTTTTCCCTAAGGGCGGCTTTACCGGCAACGCCAGCGCTTCATATAGTCAATCATGGCAATTCTCAAGATAGCCCGCATGGGTCACCCCGTGCTTTCCGGAGTGGCTCAGCCGGTTCCGGACCCGACGGCCCCGGAAATCGCGCGCCTGGTGCAGGACATGCGAGAAACAATGGAGGACGCCCCTGGTACAGGCTTAGCGGCCCCCCAGGTGCATGTTCCGCTGCGGCTGGTGATCTTCACGGTGGCGGAGGAGCGGGCCGCGCGCGAGGACGGCGCGGCGGGGGAGGCGGTCCCCCTGACTGTCCTGATCAACCCCGAGATCGAGATACTCAGCGACGAAACGGCCCTGGGGTGGGAAGGGTGCTTGTCCGTGCCGGGGCTGGTGGGCGAGGTGCCGCGCCCTACGCACATCCGCTACCGGGCCACGGATCAGCACGGCAAGGCGATCGAGCGCGAGGCGTCGGGTTTTCACGCTCGGGTCGTCCAGCACGAATGCGACCACCTGGATGGTCGCCTCTACCCGAGCCGGATGAGGGACCTTTCGAGGCTGGTGTTCACCTCCGAGCTTCATCATCTCAATGCGGGCGGAAACGAGGGCAGTACAGAATGACCGAGACGGAAACCTTTGCGGAGGCGCGGGCTCGCCTGCTGGAGGCGGCGATTGCCCATGTGCCGTTCGATGGTTGGAGCCTGTCGGCGCTACGGGCGGGTGCGGCTGACCTGGGCCTGCCAGAGCTTGAAGCCATGAACGCCTTTCCGGGTGGTGCGCGGGAGATGATCGAGGCTTTCAGCCAGGAGATCGACCGGCGCATGATCCAGCGTTTGGATGAAGCGCACCTGCATAATCTACGTGTGCGCGAGAAGGTGGCTCTGGGGGTCCGCACGCGCCTGGACCTCCTGGAGCCGTACAAGGAGGCGGTTCGCCATGGCATGATCTTTCTCGCCTTGCCCCAGAACGCCGCCCTTGGGTCGCGCCTGGTTTGGCGCAGCGTGGACGCGATCTGGTATGCGGCCGGCGACACCGCGACGGATTACAATTTCTATAGCAAACGCATGCTGTTGGCCGGCGTCTACTCCTCGACTCTACTGTACTGGCTGTCCGATCGCTCGCCGGGCTACGGCGACACGGAAGCCTTCCTAGAACGAAGGATCGACGAAGTTCTCAGGCTTGGCGGGAGCTTCGGCAAGCGTTTCCGCAAGATCATGGATTTGCCGGACCGTCTTGTCGGCGCCCGGATGCGCGCGACGGCGCCGGCCGGGCGGATGAAACGCTAGCGCTTGGGCGAAAGCCGGTTGACGTGGCCCATCTTGCGGCCAGGGCGGGCTTCGGACTTGCCATAGAGATGTAGCTTCGCGGCGGGGTCCGAGAGGATTGCGCGCCAGTCGTTGGCCTCCTCGCCCAGCAGGTTCTTCATGACCACGTCCGAATGCCGTTCCGTGGACCCTAGGGGCAGACCCGCCACGGCCCGGACGAATTGCTCGAACTGCGACGTGACGCAGCCGTCCTGAGTCCAGTGGCCCGAGTTATGAGGTCTTGGGGCCAGCTCGTTGACCAGCACCCGCCCGTCCTTGGTGACGAACATTTCCACCCCGATCAAACCCACAAGATCCAGGGCTTCCGCGATCCGGTGAGCGTGGGTTTCGGCCGCCTTGGCGATGGCGGAGGAAATGGGCGCGGGAACTATAGTTTCATCGAGAATGTGGTTGCGGTGCCGGTTCTCCACGGGCGGGTAAGTGGTCACGGTTCCGTCGAGCCCGCGCGCGACGATGACGGAGATCTCCAGCTCGAAGTCGACGAAGCCTTCCAAAATGCCCTGCGCCGCGCTTTGCGCGCCGGCCATCTCGCGCCAGGCGGCAGTGGTATCGGCTTCGCGCGCGAGCAGGACCTGGCCTTTTCCGTCATAGCCCATCTCCACCGTTTTCAGCACCGCCGGCAGACCGAGCAATTGCGCGGCCCGTGCCAAGGCATCGGGCCCTTCGGCCCCTGCATAGGGCGTCGTGGGGACAGAGATTGATGACAAAAAATCCTTTTCACGCAATCTATTTTGGCAGATTCTTAAGACGTTTGGATTAGGTCGGACCGGCCGCTGACTTGCCAAGAAGCCTGCAGTGTCTCCGGGCACATTCTCGAACTCGTAGGTGACGACATCCACAGCTTGGGCGAATCGCGACAAAGCTTCCTTGTCGTCATAGGCGGCGATTGTCGATAGCGGCGTGACCTGTGTCGCCGGCTCCCCCGGAGTGGGGCAAAAGATGTGACATTGATAGCCCAGTTCGGCGGCCGCGACCGCTGTCATCCGGCCCAGCTGACCACCCCCCAAGATGCCGATCGTGGACCCTGGCGGCAGGGGCTGTGGCGCGGGCTCAGCCATCGTCCGCTGGCACCTGGGCGACTGAGTTCGTCTGTTCTTTGCGGTAGTGGTCCAGGCGCTCCGCCAGGGAGGGATCGCCGAGGGCAAGTACTGCGGCGGCGAGCAAGGCGGCGTTGCGCGCGCCAGCTTTCCCGATCGCCAAGGTTCCGACCGGAATACCGCCCGGCATTTGAACAATGGAAAGCAAACTATCCATTCCCTTAAGTGCCTGACTTTCAATGGGAACGCCGAAGACGGGCAGAGGGGTCATAGCAGCGGTCATGCCCGGAAGGTGGGCCGCGCCGCCGGCCCCGGCAACGATCACCTTGATGCCTCGTGACTTCGCCGTTTTCGCATAGTCCGCCAATCGGTCGGGGGTGCGGTGCGCGGAGACGATTCGTGCTTCGTAAGGGACCGCCAATTCGTCCAAGACCTCCGCGGCATGACGCAGCGTTGGCCAATCGGATTGGCTTCCCATGATGATGCCGACGAGCGGCCCAGCCTCCCCCATGAGACCCCCTTTTTAAAGCAAGCAGCGCATTATCGAGACTTGGCCGGACCCTGGCAAGCGCTGCCGACGCTTACGTCTCGTTAAGGCCTTTTGATAAAGCGTTTACTACTGCTGGCTATTGTAACCGCGCAGCCGAAGTTTTTTCGAGTTTCACCTCAAAATGGGCGCAGGAAGCGATCTTACATGAATGCCGATAGACCCTCGGGGATGCAAAGGCCGAATGGCGAAGTGCGTGCCCTGTCCAAGCCGGCACGTCGCCCGCCCAAAAGAGGGGCGAGCGTGCCCGGTAGCCTGGTGACTGAGAATCTTGGGAGCGACGTTCCGGCGCGTGAGCTGACGCCAAAAGTGCGCGCCGCCTTGGAACATCTGCAAGGTGAGGTGGATCGTCTGCGTCAGGACCTCGCCGCGGCCCATCAGCGCCTGGAATACCTGCAGTGCCTGTCCGATCTGGATCCCCTGGTGCCCTTAATCAATCGCCGGGCCTTCATGCGGGAACTCAAGCGGTTCATCGGGCTGGCACAGCGATATGGCAATGCAGGCTCGCTGGTCTTTTTCGACGTTGATGACTTGAAGAGCATCAACGATGTGGAAGGCCATGGCGCGGGTGATGCCGCCTTGATTTCCGTGGCCAGCGCCCTTCTGGATCATGTTCGCGGCTCGGACATTGTTGGGCGCCTTGGCGGGGATGAGTTTTCGGTCATCTTGGTCAGAAGCACCCCGGAAACCGCCGAAGACACCGCAGCTCGGCTGGCCGAGCAAATTCGTGACACCAAGTTCGATTGGAAGGGGCGGCGGCTGGGGGTCACGGTTTCCTATGGCGTGCACCCCATTCTGCCGGGCCAGCACGAGGACGAAGCGCTCCATAGCGCGGACATCGCCATGTACCGCCGCAAGCGCGCGACCGCGTGACTCCGGGAAAGCGCAAGTGCGCGATCCCTCAGGCGATGATGTCCGGGATCAGTTTGTCTTCTAGCTTCGTTATCTCATCCTTGAGAATGAGTTTGCGCTTTTTCAGTCTTTGTAGCTGAAGCTGGTCGAACGGCACCGTATCCGCTATCCGCGCGATGACATCGTCCAGGTCGCGATGTTCGGATTTTAGGCTCTCAAGCTGCGCCATAACCGCTTCACGGTCCTCCAAGCCGGCGTCGTCGCCCTCGTCGCTCATCTGAATTCTTAGCCTGACCCCGTTGAAGACCGTGCCTAGGTGTTTTGGCACGGCTGCCGAATTGGTGAATAGTATATCACTCTTCGCGCCCGTGCTGGAGTCCGCCGCGGCGATCGAATGCTGTGTTGGCCGAGAAGGGGAAGCAAACGCCATGAAATCTGGCAAGCGGATCGGAATTCTGACCAGCGGTGGCGACTGCGCCGGACTTAACGCCGTCTTGCGGGCGGTGGTGCACCGTGCGGTGGAAGGCTATGGCTGGATGGTGATCGGCATTCACAAAGGAACCAATGGACTGCTGAGCCGCCCCGTTGAGTGCGAGACTTTGGATCTGGCGCGGTTCTCCGGCGAATTGCTGCGCCGGGCCGGGACCGTCCTGGGCACGACCAATACCGGCAATCCCTTCGCCTTTCCGCAAGCGGGCGGCGGCACCAGGGATCGTTCGAACGAGATTGTCGACGGGCTGCGCTTATTGGAACTCGACGCCCTGATCGGAATCGGCGGTGACGGCAGCCTCAAAATCCTGCGGCGCCTGACCCGAAAAGCGGGCCTGCCTCTGGTTGGCATTCCGAAGACGATCGACAATGACGTAGCTGCCACCGAGGTGTCTGTCGGATTTGCCTCTGCGGTTCGTGTGGCGACCGATGCGCTGGATAATCTGCAACCCACGGCCGCGAGCCATGACCGGGTCATGGTACTCGAGGTCATGGGGCGCGACGCCGGTCACATCGCCTTGGCGGCCGGCATCGCCGGAGGTGCGGATATTATCCTGATCCCCGAAATCCCTTGGCGCATGGACCCCATCGCGCGGAAGATCGACGACCTGCGCAAGCGCGACCGGAACTTCGCCCTCGTGGTCGTGGCCGAGGCGGTTCTGACCGAAGAGGGGGAGCCCGTCATGGGCTGGATCGGGAAGAGCCGGAAGAACTACGGCGGCATCGGTTATTACGTCGGCGAAGCGATCGCCAATCGGACGGGAGCGGAAACCCGGGTCACGGTGCTTGGCCACGTACAGCGCGGTGGTGCCCCGGTTTGGCGCGACAGGCTGATCGCATCGGCGTTTGGTGTCCGCGCGGTGGATCTGATCGCCCAAGGGCGCGAGGACGTGATGGTTGCCTGGAACGCACGCTCGGTAACGGAGATGCCGCTGGGGAAAGTCGTGAATGAGCCACACCGTGTCGATCCTCACGGGGCTTTGGTGGCAACGGCGCGCGGCTTGGGGATCTGTCTTGGGGACGAGTGAAGAGAGCGGAAATCCGTTCTGGGATTTCTCCCTCGAAGTCTACGCCCGGCCCGGTGTGCCTGAAGCGTGTGTCAGCCTGCAGGATCGCCGGGGACTCGATGTGAATGTCTTGCTCTACGCGCTGTGGGCCGGGTCGCAGGGGCGGCGCTTGAGCAAGGCAAACTGCGACGCTTTGAGCGCAACGGCCTCGGCTTGGCAAGACGAGGTGGTGCGGCCCCTTCGCTCAGTGCGCCGCGCCTTGAAGAAAACGGGGGTGTTGGCAGAGGAACGCGCGCTGCGCGAATGCGTGAAGCGCGGCGAATTGGCGGCGGAGCAAATCGAGCAGCGCCTGCTATTCGATCTTGGTGGCTTGGGGGACGTTGTTCCGGATTCCATTTCCGCCGCGGCGGATAACCTTCTCCTGGCCGCCAGCGCCGGCTCGGCCGGAACTGTCGCGCAGGATCGGCACGACTTGCGAGTCCTTCTGCGGGCCGCCTTTCCAGCTCTCAACGGCGAGGAAAGCGCCCGATTAGTCTGATCGGGCGCGCTTTCGGGGCTTGCCGGTACGGCGAACCTTACCGTCCTCGGCCTGCGGCTCGCCCCAGCGGGTCACAAGCTCGCTTTCGAGATCGAAAAGGTCGAGCACGCGGCCGATCGATTGGTTGATCACGTCGTCGACCGATTGCGGATTGGCATAGAAGGCGGGCACAGGCGGCGCGATGATCGCTCCCATCTCCGACAAGGCCAAGAGGTTACGCAAATGTCCGCTGTGCAGCGGGGTCTCCCTGAGCATCAGCACGAGACGCTTGCGCTCTTTCAGGACGACGTCGGCCGCGCGGGTCAGCAGGCTGGAAGTTGCGCCCGAGGCAATTTCCGACATGGTGCGGATGGAGCAGGGCGCGATAATCATGCCCAGGGTCCGGAACGAACCGCTCGAGATCGCCGCTCCGATATCGGATATTGGATAAGAAACATCCGCTAGTTTTCTGACATCGTTTATTTTTTTGTCAGTCTCGTAAGTGATGGTTAGCTCGGCGGATTTGCTGATGACAAGGTGCGATTCGACGGGAAGGGCGCGCAGCGCCTCGAGCAAGCGAATGCCATAGACGGCGCCGCTGGCGCCGCTGATCCCCACGATCAGGCGTGATTTCGTGGCGGATTCCAGCGGCCTCATCGCCCTTTGGCCCGGTGTGGATGAGTCCGGCGGATTGCCCCTTTTTGACCTATTGGTTTCACTTTGCAAGACACCCGAGACGGCGTTACCATAATTCACCTTAGGTTATGAAGAGGGAGTGGCAAATATGTCAGTTCAGCAGCACGTCGAGGCCTTACGGGCGAAGCACGCCGTTCTCGAAGACGCTATTGAAATCGAAAACGCGCGGCCTCACCCTGACGACGTTAGACTGCATGAGCTTAAGCGTGAAAAGCTTAGGATCAAGGACGAGATCTCTACTATTGAGAGCCACGCCGTCGCCTAACGGCGATTAAATACCCCGGGGCAGCTTTGAAAAGCCGCCCGGGAGCGCAGGTGCAATTGGGGAGCGCGCGTTGAAGCGCGCGCCAAAAGGGTCGTTTGGTCGTTTTTCTTCCACTCCGTTCAACCCGGACCAGCGCTATTCGGCGAGTTTGTCTCGCAATTGGAACTTCTGAATTTTTCCGGTCGATGTTTTTGGCAACTCGCCGAAAACGACGTGGCGCGGGCATTTGAAATGCGCGAGCCCGTCCCGGCAAAACGCGATGATGTCTTGAACCGTAGCCTCGGCGCCGGGTTTCAATTCCACGAAGGCGCAGGGTGTTTCTCCCCAGGTCGGGTCGGGCTTGGCCACTACAGCCGCAGCGGCGACCGCCGGGTGAGCGTAAAGCCTGTTTTCGATCTCGATGGAGGAGATGTTTTCCCCGCCGGAGATGATGATGTCCTTGGAGCGGTCCTTAAGTTCGATGTAGCCGTCCGGGTGCAGAACCCCGAGATCGCCGGTATGAAACCAGCCGCCGGTGAGCGCGGTTTCCGAGGCGCTGGGATTCTTCAGGTACCCCTTCATGACGATGTTGCCGCGCATGAAAACCTCGCCCAGGGTTTCGCCATCCGCCGGCACGGGCGTGAGCGTCTCGGGGTCGGCGACCATAATCTCCTCCAACACCGGGTAGGCCACGCCCTGGCGCGATTTCTTGTCCGCCTGGCCGGCGATCGGCAGGTCGTCCCAAGCATCTTGCCAGGCACAGACCACCGCGGGTCCATAGACCTCCGTAAGGCCATAGACATGGGTAACCTCAATCCCTTGCGCCTGCATGTCCGAAAGCACGCTTGCAGGGGGAGGGGCGGCCGCGGTCATCATCCGAACCGTTTGGGAAAATTCTTTCCGCTCCGCTTCCCCGGCGCTGACGATCATCTGCATGACGATGGGCGCGCCGCAGAGGTGGGTGACGCCCTGCTCGGCGAAGGCGTTATAGATCGCCGCCGCCTCGACCTTGCGCAAGCAAACGTGCGTTCCGGCCATGGCCGTGATGGTCCAGGGAAAGCACCAGCCGTTGCAATGAAACATCGGCAGGGTCCAGAGATAGACCGGGTGGGGCGGCAGCGACCACGTCATGATGTTTCCGATGGCGTTCAGATAAGCGCCCCGGTGATGGTAGACGACGCCCTTCGGATTGCCCGTGGTGCCGCTGGTGTAGTTGAGCGAGATGGCTTGCCACTCGTCCGTGGGCGGCGTGAACGCGAAGTCCGGTTCCCCCTCCGCGAGCAGCTCTTCGTAGCCGATCTGGCCCAAGCAGTTGCCGCCCGGCCCTTGCGGATCGTCGATGTCCACGACCAGGATGTCGCGCTCCACAAGGCGCAGCGCCTCGCCGATGGTCTCGTGAAACTCCGTGTCTGTGATCAAGACCTTGGCTTCGCCATGCTCCAGGATGAAGGCGATCGCCTTGGCATCCAGCCGGACGTTGAGGGCGTTCAGAACCGCCCCGGCCATGGGAACGCCGTGGTGCGCCTCCCACATTGGCGGTGTATTGGGCGCCATGACCGCCACGGTGTCGCCCTCGCCGAAGCCTCTCGCGGTCAGGGCGGAGGCCAGCCGGCGGCAGCGCTCGGCGGCTTCGCGCCAGGTGTAGCTCAGGCTTCCGTGCACAACCGCCAAACGGTCCGGATAAGTGTCGGCCGTGCGGGCAAGAAACGATAGGGGAGACAAGGGCTCGAAGTTCGCCCCCACCCGATCAAGGTTGATCTCGAAGGGATTGAGGTGCTCAATCATGGGAAACCTGATTTAGTTTTTTCAACACGCCGACCAAATTTCCTACACGACCGGGGGTGGATCGCCAATCCGCTTTGCCGGGTTTGGCGGGGCGGTGGCGTTCGAACGGGATGAATGGTGAAAAAGCCTTGAGCGTTAAGCCCGCACCCTTGCGCGTCGGTCTTGCCCTGCTTGGGATCCTGCTGCTCGCGGCTGGGGCTTTGTCGCTGGGTGGTGGACCGGACGCGGCGGTTGCCTGCGAGGGCGCGCGGGCGGAGTGGTCAGCGAGCGACCCGCCGGTCAATCTCACCCATGTCTTTTGCGGCGAGATCAAGGCTGATGGGCGGGCGGTCGGGTTCCACGCGCGGCCCGGTGGCGTCGACCCCGAAACGGCGCGGGTTGTGGAGATCGAGGACGGACCGAACGCCGAGGGAGTCTATACGGCACGCATCCAGGTTCGGCCGCCTGGCGGCTCCTGGGCACGGGCGGACGACAAGTTCTCGAGCCTGTTCCCCGATAGCCTTTCCGTCGAGGAGGTGGTCCAGGCGATCTTGACCGCCTACCGGGACAGCGGCACGCGCCAGGGAAAGTGGCGCGGGGATTCGGGGCTCGGCTTTACCATCGAAGGCTGGCTGCTGCCGGGCGAGGAAAAGATCAACACCGCCTATCCGATCTACCGCTAGCGCGCATTGGAAGAGGGTCCCCATGACCAAGGACGACGGGAAGTCCGCACAGCAGTCGAATCCGCTGGATCTGGAGGGCGCGCTCAAGATGTATCGGGACGCAAACGGCGACCCTAGGGTCGAGATCCCGGAGGATTGGGCGGCCTTGGGCCTCTTTCTGGAAAGCGACCTGCAGGGCAGCGTGGCCGCGTGCAACCACTTGCTTGGCGGCCTCGGATCGGTTGCCGACGGCGTCATCGAGTCTTTTCAGCGAACCGGAAACGCTTGCCGCTTGTCACTCACCGGCGAAACTGCGGCAATTGCGCCACTATTTGACGAGACCGTTCCGCCCTGCGAACTCGCTTTGGAGCGCTTAATCGAGGTTGTTTCGCGCTGGTGCGCATTTTTGCAAAACGAGGGCGCCGGCGCTTGAGGCCCCGGGTCGCCCGCCGCGTTTGCAGGTCGCCGGATTTTCGAGCAAACTGCCGCCAAAAGGCAACGCCTGGCCATGTGCTCCGGCGAGCTGAAATCAAGATGAGGGAGGCCTGGCGCAATGGGGCAATTTGACGATATCCACGCACGCTCTCTTGCCGACCCCGAAGGGTTTTGGGCGGAAGCGGCGGAGGACGTGCACTGGGCCGAGCGCTGGGACAAGGTGCTTGACGCGTCCGACCCTCCTTATTTCCGTTGGTTTTCGGGCGGGAAGCTGAACACCTGCTACAACGCACTCGACCGTCACGTAAAAGCGGGCAGGGGTGATCAGATCGCCCTGATCTACGATTCCCCGGTGACCGATACCATTCGCCGCTACAGCTATCGCCAGCTCCAGGACGAGGTGGCCCGCTTGGCCGGCGCCATGACGGCCAAGGGAATCGGTAAGGGCGACCGTGTCATCATCTACATGCCGATGATCCCCGAGGCCGTGATTTCCATGTTGGCCTGCGCGCGAATCGGAGCGGTTCATTCGGTGGTGTTTGGCGGTTTTGCCGCGAACGAACTGGCGACGCGCATCGACGACGCCCAGCCCGAGGCGATCCTTTCCGCCTCCTGCGGGCTCGAGCCCTCGCGCAAGGTGCCCTACAAACCCTTGCTGGACGCGGCGATCATGATGGCGGTTCACAAGCCGCCGACCTGCTTCATTCTGCAGCGCCCGGAAGAGCGCTGCGAGCTGATGGAGGGGCGGGACATCGATTGGGGCGATGCCATGGCGTCGGCGGAGCCCGTTGATTGCGTGGCTGTGGAGGCGACCGACCCGCTTTATGTGCTCTACACGTCCGGCACTACCGGCCAGCCCAAGGGCATCGTCCGGGATAACGGCGGGCACGCCGTTGCCCTGACCTGGAGCATGCGCAACATCTATGACATTCAGCCGGGGGAGGTCTTCTGGGCGGCGTCCGACGTAGGTTGGGTGGTGGGCCATAGCTACATCGTCTATGCCCCTTTGCTCTTCGGCGCGACCACGGTGGTTTATGAGGGCAAGCCAGTGGGCACGCCGGACGCCGGAGCCTTTTGGCGGGTGATCGCCCAGCACGGAGTGGTCTCCCTGTTCACGGCGCCCACGGCCTTCCGCGCGATCCGCCAGCAGGATCCGGAGGGGCGCTTGATCGGTGACTACGACCTTTCCCGCTTCCGGTCCCTGTTCCTCGCCGGGGAAAGGTGCGATCCGGATACCTTGGAATGGGCGCAAGAGAAGCTGAAGGTGCCGGTGATCGACCACTGGTGGCAGACCGAAACCGGCTGGTCCATCGCCGCCAATTGCCTGGGCATAGAGCCCTTGCCGGTGAAGCCGGGCTCGCCAACGCGCCCCGTGCCCGGCTGGGATCTCAAAGTCGTGGACAGCGACGGCAAGCCCGTCTCCCCGGGAACGGTGGGGGCGATTGTCGGCAAGCTGCCCATGCCCCCCGGGACCTTTCCAACCCTCTGGAACGCCAAGGATCGCTATACCCGCGCTTATCTCGCCGACTATCCCGGCTACTACCAAACCGGCGATGCGGGCTATATCGACGAAGAGGGTTACGTCTTCGTAATGGCGCGCACCGACGACATCATCAACGTCGCTGGCCACCGCTTGTCGACCGGTGCCATTGAGGAGGTCTTGGCGAGCCACCCCGATGTGGCGGAGTGCGCGGTGATCGGCGTGCACGATGCCTTGAAGGGACAGTTGCCGCTGGGACTACTCGTCACCAACGCCGGGGTCGAGCGCTCCGACGAGGAGATCACCAAGGAGGTTGTGGCCATGGTGCGCGACCGCATCGGCCCGGTCGCGGCCTTCAAGTCGGCGACGGTGGTCAAGCGTCTGCCAAAGACCCGCAGCGGCAAGATTTTGCGCGCCACCATGCGTGCCCTTGCCGACGGCGAGGACTTCAAGACGCCAGCCACCATCGACGACCCGGCGATCCTCGACGAGATCAGCGACGCGTTGAAGCCTTTGGGCTACGCGGCACCGAAAGGCTAGGGGCGGGCCGTTTCGAATAGGTCTTCCGGCTTATCGTCGCGATACCCGTTGATTTTGTTCGTCATTGCGAGCCGAAGGCGTGGCAATGACGAACAAGGCGGGCAAGTCGCGCAATGACGAACTTGGGGCGGTCAGTTCGCTCCGCTGGCCGTTGAAACCGGGCGCAGCTTCAGTTTCAGGCCGACCAGCTTGTGCAGGCTAACGCCGGTGATGCGGCTGATCTCCACCAACGGAAAGCGCGTCTCCTGGATCAAGACCCGCGCGTGATCCAGCGGCGGCATGCCTCTTGGGCTGCGGGCGGAACGGCGGCGGGTCTGTCCGGCGCGGCGGCTGTCGTGTTCGGCTTCCTCTTGGTCCCAAACTGCCCTTTGGCGGGCCCGGGAGGCCGCGGCGGAGGTCGCGTCGTGCTGGTGCCAGGCTTGATGGAGATTGGCGTTGAAGGCCGCTTCCTCTTCGCGACGGCGCTGCCAGTAGCCGTTGCCGGTGGAACGGTGGGGGCTTTCATCCGCGCCAGGGCGGTCGCGGGCGGCTTCCTCCAGCGTCATGCCGTGGCGCTCCGCCATGCGACGGGCGGCCGCCAGCGCGGCTTCCCGCTCTCCGGCGAAGCTGCCGTCGTTGGCAAGCACGAGCAGCTTGTGAAAGCGGTCGCGCTCTTCCTTTGTAAAACCCTCTGTCATCGAAGCGATCATTCCAGTCGCCGCCCGGTTCTGGCAATGCTTCGTCAGGGATTTTTTCGAGGATAATCCGCCTTTGCCTGAAGTGGTCTTAGCGGGAAGCCGCGGTCGCCTTTGCCTTGTGTCAGGTGGCGGACCCGTGGCAGCCTCGAAGGTCTCGACGATACGAAACGGAGCGGTGTCATGCGTCTTTCGGGGAAGGTGGCCGTCGTCACGGGGTCTGCGGGTGGCATCGGTCTCGCGGTGGCCCGTTCCCTCGCCGAGTCCGGGGCGAAAGTCGTGGTGTCCGACGTCGAAGTGGAGAAGGGCGAGACCGTGGTCGAAGGCCTTCAGGCGGATGGCTTGGAAGCGATTTTCGTGCCCTGCGACGTGGGAGAGAAGGACGAGGTGGAGGCTCTGATGGACTCGGCTCTGGCGGGCTTCGGGCGGTTGGACATCGCCGTCGCCAACGCTGGAATCGTGCATGCGGCCGAGTTTCTCGAACTTGAGGAAGCCGACTGGGACAGGGTGATTCGGGTCAATCTGAAGGGCGTATTTCTCACCGGCCAAGCGGCCGCCCGGCGGATGGTGGCGCAGGGGTCCGGCGGGGCGATCATCAACATGTCTTCGGTGAACGCGATCTTGGCCATTCCCAGCATTACGCCCTATGTCGTCTCGAAAGGCGGTGTCAATCAGCTCACCAAGGTCATGGCCCTCTCACTGGCGGACAAGGGCATTCGTGTCAATGCCATCGGTCCCGGGTCCATTGCCACCGAGTTGGCCCAGGCCGTTTTGTCGGATCCGGAGAAACGGCGCAGCGCCTTGTCGCGCACACCCATGGGCCGCTTTGGCGAGCCCTCGGAGATCGGCTCCATCGCGGTCTTTCTGGCCTCGGACGACTCAAGCTACGTGACCGGCGAAATCATCTACGCCGACGGCGGGCGGCTCACCCTGAATTACACTGTGCCGGTGCCTGAATAGCACGCTTTGTATCTCATAAATAATCTTAAGAAAGGCCTGCAAGATAATGATAAAAAATACTTTATGTTTGGCAGGACTTTTTGGGGTTCTTGCCGGGCCCTTGGCGGCTCAAGACCTGCCTGGAGACCCGGTAGCGGGCAAAGAGCTTGCCGTGCAGTGGTGCGGGGAGTGTCACGATGTGGTCCCCGACGATTTCCATCATTTCGAGAGCGCGCCGTCGTTCGAGGCAATCGCTCAGACGCCGGCCTACACTGAGCTGGCTTTACGCGCTTTCCTCCAAACACCGCACGACCGCATGCCGGATATCATCCTCGACGGCGCGCAGACCGACGACATTATCGCCTACATTCTCAGCTTGAGAGAGTGACCCCGGCTTCGCGGTTTAACTGGGCAGCTTAAAGATGCTCAGATCATGAGGATCGGCCTGCGCCGAGGTCTCTTCCGGCGCCGGTTCCAAAGGTTTTGGCTCGGGAATTGGCTCACCCGCC